>DSDT01000129.1 GCA_011048615.1 Chloroflexota bacterium
CAGTAGGGCTGGGGGAAAAAGTAGCCGTGGGGAGGGCGGCGGTGGGTGTGGGCGTAGGAGTGAGGGGGAAGGTGGACAGGCGAGAGCCGACGTAGGGATAGGTCAGCAGGCCGCCGGCGATGAGTAGGATCACGCCGCTCCAGATCAGGAATGGAGCCGCGAGTCCGCCGCCGCGCTTCGTGTGCTTGATCGCATTCGAGTCAGGCATAGTCATCGAGCTTGATTATACCCCACGGATAGGGGCAAGGCAAGAGAAGCCCGTTATAGGACATCCACCGGATCGACGTCCACGTGCCAGCCGGGAGGGATGGTGACGGCGTGCAGCAGTTCAACCGGATCCGAGTGGCGGAGGAGGATCTGCCAGCGATAGCGCCCCCGCAGCCGGGAGAAGAAGGGGGGCACCGGACCGATCAGGTCGGTGGGCGCGAGGCCGCGCCGGGACAGTTCTTGGCGCAGGGCCTGGGCCAGCGCCTCGGCCTCCGAGCGGGCGCGGGAGAGGATTTCGTCTTCATAGACCAGCTTGACCAGCCTCCGGAAGGGCGGATAGCCTTGCTCACGACGGAAGGCCAGTTCTTGGGCCGCGAAACGGCCATAATCGTGGGCCGCGGCCGCGGCGACGGCATAATGGTCGGGATGGTAGGTCTGGATGACGACCCGGCCCCCCAGCAGTCCCCGCCCGGCCCGGCCGGCCACCTGGGTCAGCAGTTGAAACGTCCGCTCGCCGGAGCCAAAGTCGGGCAGATTGAGAGCCGTATCGGCCGAGATGACGCCGACGACGGTCACCAGCGGCAGGTCCAGCCCCTTGGCGATCATCTGCGTGCCCACGAGGACGTGGGCCAGTCCACTGCTAAAGAGATCGAGGATGGCAGCGTGGGCGGCGTAATGGCGGGCCGTGTCGTGGTCCCAGCGCAGGGTGCGCACATCGGGCCAGCGGCGGTGGATGGTGCGCTCCACCTGTGCGGTTCCCAGCCCAAAGTAGCGGATGCGCTGGCTGCGGCACTGGGGGCAGCGCTCGGGCTGGGGGGCGCGGTGGTTGCAGTGATGGCACACCAGTTGGGCGTCAGGGCCGTGGTAGGTCAGAGGCGTGTCACAGTTGGGGCAGTGGGGGACGTAGCCGCAGTCGCGGCACAGGACAAAGGTGGCCGTCCCCCGGCGGTTGAGGAACAGGATGGCCTGCTCTCCCCGGCCCAGCGCCTCGTCCAGGGCCCGCTGGAGCAGGCGGCTAAAGATGGATCGGTTGCCGGCCCGTAGTTCGGCCCGCAGGTCCACGATCTGGACCGGCGGCAGGCTCCTGTAGCGAGCCTCTGTCCCCTCCTCCTCCAGGGAACGGTAATGGGTGTGAGGAACCTGGTAGCGAGCCTGGAGGTCGGATAGGCGGCGGGGGTGAGCCAGGATGCGACGGCGCATCTCTAGCAGTCTGAACTCGCCCCGCTGCGCGTGATAATAAGATTGCAGGCTGGGGGTGGCAGAGCCCAGGATGATGGCGGCTCCGCTGAGACGGGCCAATTCCAGCGCCGCAGGGCGAGCGTGGTAGCGAGGGGAAGGGGCCGCCTGCTTGTAGCTTTCGTCGTGTTCCTCGTCCAGCACGATCAGCCCCAGGTTGGAAAAGGGGACGAACAGGGCAGAGCGCGGGCCAATGACAATGTCCACTAAGCCGGCCCGCACCCGCCGCCAGGCGTCGTACTGCTCGCCCTCGGTCAGCGCGCTGTGAAAGATGGCGACCCGCCGGCCAAAACGAGCCCCGACCCGGTGGACCGTCTGGGGGGTCAGGCTGATCTCGGGAACGAGCAGGATGGCCTGCCTCCCCTGCGCCAGCGTCTCGGCCACGGCCCGCAGATAAATCTCGGTCTTGCCGCTGCCGGTCACACCGTGGATGAGGAGCGGACGGAGATCAGAGGCGCGGATGGCCAACCGGATCGCCTCCCAGACCGACTGCTGGTCGGATGTAAGGGGAGGGGGCGTGTCGGGGACAAAAGTCTCGTCGGCCAGGGGATCTCGCCACACCTCCTCGGTATCGAAAGCGACCAGCCCGCGCTCGGCCAGCTTGCTCAGGTGGTAGCGCTGACAGCCGGTCTCGGCATAAACCCAGCTCACGTCCACCGCCTCCCCTTCGGCCTGGAGAAAGGCGGCGATGGTCGGGTAGCACTCACTTCTCAACCCCTCCAACGCCTCGTCCAGGTCGGCGGCGTGGGCCACCCACTCGACGGTGCTCACCTGTTTGGGGCGGGCGCGAGGCGGTGCCAGGACGGAAGATTTAACGACCACCCGTCGGCGGGCCAGTTGCGAGGCCGCCCGCCGCCACTGCTGGCGGGGCAGCAGGCGGTCCAATTGACGCCCGTGGAGGGGCCCTCGGGCGTCCAGCACGGTGACCAATTGATCCTGGGCCGGGGTGTAGACATCGCGCGGCGTGACCGGGCGGGCCAGTTCGACCTCTACGTCGGCGTGGCCCACGATGCCCGGCGGCAGCATCACTTCCAGGCAGCGGTAGAGAGGGGCCAAGTACTCGCGGCTCATCCAGCGAGCCAGGGCGATCTGAATCGGCGTGAGAACGGGCTGCAGGTCCACCAGGGAGTGGATGGGGCGCAGATTGCTTTCTGGGATGGGAGAGAGGTCGCTGAGGGCGACGACGATGCCGTACAGCCGTCGGGAGCCAAAGGGGACGACGACCAGGGAGCCTACGGTGAGATGGTCCCCTTGCTCATCTGGCAAGCGGTAGGTGAAGGCGGGCGACGCTGGTCCCGAGTCGGATGGTGCGACCGGGGCAAAGATGACGACTTGAGCATACATGCGATTAAACTCGCGATATCGGCACCGGTACGGCTCAGATGTCCTCGCCAAAGCGAGAGCTGTAACGCAAAAAGATCACGTATCCAACGACGAGGCCCACCAGCGCGGTGACGGCGGTGCGCAGCAAAAAATCGAGGCCGGTCGGAGCGCCCCAGTAGAGCAAGTCGCGGTAAGAGGCGATGATGGAGGCCATGGGGTTCAAGCGACGCAGCCACAGTTGAGCGTTGAAGGTGAGGCCCAGCAGGTGGGCCTCCTGTGGGACGGTGGTGATAGGATAAAACACTGGCGTCAGGAAAAACCAGGCCTGGATCGCCACTCCCAAGAGGTGCTGTGTATCGCGGTAGAATACGTTGAGAGTTGCCAGGAAAAGGGCCAATCCCAGAGTAAAGATGATTTGGATCAGCATGGTGAGGGGCAGCAGGAGGATCCACCAGCTCAGCGAGGCGCCCGAGAGGAGCGCCAGGATGAAAAAGATGGGCAGGGCGATGAGAAAATTGACCAGGTTGGACAGCACGACAGAGATAGGGAGCACCTCGCGGGGAAAGTAGACCTTTTTGATCAGGTGAGCGTTGCCGACGATGCTGCCGGTGGCCTGGTTGATGGAATCCACGAAAAAGCCCCAGGGTAGGGTGCCGCACAACAAAAAGACAGGATAGTTTTTGATCGAGTCGTTGCGCAAAAAGATGGTAAAGAACAACGTGTAGACGATCATCATCAACAGCGGGCTGAGCCAGGACCAGGCGATACCCAGGAAGGAATTTTTATAGCGCACTTTCAGGTCACGCACGACCAGGTTGCGGATCAATTCGCGGTACTGCCATAGAGTGCGCAGGTGATTGATAATTGACATATATTTTCCCTCACGTCCGAGATTGCAAGATGGTGCGATAGATGGTCAAGAGATGGTGTCCGCTCCGTTCCCATGAAAAGTGGCGGGCAGCCCGTTGACGCAGTTTATGCCCCAGTTCGATGCGCCACTCTGGTGCGTCCACGAGACGGAGAATGGCGTCGGCGAGGGAGGTGGAATCCCCCATCCGTTTGGCATAGACCCCCAGCGAGCCGAGGTACTCGCGGCTGACGGGCGTGTCGAAGGCGATGGTGGGCAGGGCCATCGCCATATAGTTCAGGATTTTGCCCGCTCCCTCGGTGGCCGAGATTTTCGGGGAGATGGCCATGTCGCCCAGCGCCAGATGAGCAGGGGCCTGCTCGTAGGGAATCTTGCCGGTGAAGGTGACCCGGTCCGTCACCCCCAGGTCGTGCGCCATCCGGCGGTACTGGGAGACGCCGGGAAAGCCCATCACCAGAAAGTGCACGTCCCGGCCGCACTGTTTGAGGATGCGGGCTGCTTCCAGGAGCAGCGGCGTGCCCTGATAGTCGGCCAGGAGTCCCAGGTAGGCGACGAGGGGCCGGTCAGCCGGGATGCCCAGGGCGGTTCGCCGGGACGCGACCTCCTCGGGCGTGAGCACGTCAGGTCGGAAAAAGTCCAGGTTGACGCAGTCCGGCAGGGGGTAGACGCGACGCGAGCCGCATTTGAAATCCCGTTCCAACAGGGTGGCGCCGTGTTGACTGCTGGTGACGATGACGTCGGCCATTTGGTCAATGCGCAGTTCCAACAGCCGCGCCCAGCGATACCACGGTCCGGCCGGGTTGAGGAAATTGTGGTCCACCATCTCGCTGGTCATACTGCCCTGAAAGTCGAGCAACAGAGGGGCGCGCAGGATACGGCTCAGAAAGTAGCCGATGAACGCGCCTTCGTGGGTGTGGCCGTGGATGACGTCGAAGCGCTGGCGCAGGATGGTCCCCAGTCCCGCCCAGGCGAGGAAAATGTCAAAGACGAATTTATGCGGCGAGGACCCCACCTCATAGTCGGGCCGCCAGGGGGTGGGACGGGTGCGGATGATCTCCAGGTCGGGCAGGTCCCGTCCCAGGTAGTAGGTGATGATGGTCACCTGATGTCCCAGGCGCTGAAGCACGCGGGCTTCCTCCAAAATCCGTATGTGGCCGCCATAGTCGGAAAAGAAGGAGGTGGGAGCGACCATCAAGATGCGATACGTCTCGGTCAACGGGTTGGGCCTGACAGGAGATAGAGGGCGCGTCGTCGCTAATCCTTTCGCCGGTCGAGGATCTTGCCAAAAAAGATCTGTTTGATCTGTTCGCCAGGCGGCGGCACAAGATCCATACTGCTCCGTCGGGTCGAGTCCCACAGTCCACGCTCCCGTTCTGCCAGCCAGCGCTGCCGTCCCTCGGCAGTGGTCGCGAGCGCCTCCTCGAAGGGACCTGCCTCTTCCTGGGACAGCAGGTCGCGCAGGTGCGTCAACTCGATCAGCAGCGTATTGAGCCGGTGCAGGACGTTGGCGCGGTTCAGACAGATGGCCTGGATTCGCTCGGCGGCGGCGGCGTTCTGGGTGGCGACGGCGAAACGATGGCCGGCGAATTTGCGCATCTCTTGCCAGCCGGGGGTGTCCACCGTGGCGCGCAGCAGGGCCACGGCCAGCAGATCGGGCAGTTCCTCCACGCCGACTTGCAGTCCGTCGTGCTCTATAGCGTCGAGAAAGAAGGGCTGGGCGCCGAGGGTGTGGGCCAGGGCGGCGAACGTGTCCAGCGCCGTGGCGACGGTGGTGGCCGACGTGGTGAGGCAGTAGAGCGCGCCTCGGAGCAGGTCAGGACTGGCTTCCGCCGGCCCGGCCTGGGGCTCGATGCCGATAGCAGCCGGGCTGAGGACGATGTGCCCCCCCACAAAGTGAACCTCTGAAGGCAAGAGTTCGGCCGCCCACTGCATGACCGGGGATTTGAGGCGTGCCGTGTCGGTGACGAAACAACCGAACTGGAGCTGGGGAGCGATGGCGGCGAAGGTGTCCCGTATGGCAGCAAGCGGTTGAGCGACGATGACCAGATCGGCATTCTGGCAGGCAGGGCCGGGCTTGCGCTCGGTGCGGTCGAAGGCCCCCCGGGCGCGGGCCAGGTCGGCGGCTACACTCTCGGTGTGAAAGCCGACGATTTCAGGCGGGTCGGGTCGCTCCTTGAGCGCCAGGGCGATGGAGACGCTGATGGGGTCCACGCCGATGATGGCAACTCGTTTGAAATCCATATTCTTCTCCTTCCAGTCAGTTCGTGCTGTCGGCGGCCTGGAGCGCGACCAGGAATTGCTCTCCGTCTGTCCCCGTCTCCGCTGGGTCGTGGTGCTGCCGGATGAGGGCGACGGTGAGAGGCGAACAGCCGGCCTCCCGGGCCCAACGGGCGCCGATTTCCGGGTGGCAGACGTGCACGATAAAAGGGCGACGCCAACCTGGGGGCAGGGCCGGGGCAAGGTCGGCCACGCTGCCCGGTCCGTACTCGCTTGGTTCCCACCGACTCAGGCGGGCCAACAGACGGGGTGCGAAGCGTTCCAGGAGTACAATCAAGGCTCGCTGCCACGCGGGCAGCCGGGCCGCGGCTTTGCCTACATCGTGCAGCAGGGCGGCCGCCAGGAGGTGGGGGTCGGTGTGGCCAGCCCGGCACAGCGAGGCGTACACATCGAGACCGTGACGTTGATCCTGGACAGACATCGCTCTGAACAGATCGAGTGACGCGGGCGTCAGGACGCGAGCCGCCAGCCCGGTCTCGGTCTCCCAAGTCCGGGCTGTCACCGCCCGGAGGAACTGTCCTATGCGATAGCGGAGAGCGCCGGTGGTATGGTTCATCAGACGAACAACAGCAGATTCATCAACAGGCCGTATATCGGCGCGATGATCATCCCGACCAGGTCTATGCCAATCAACTGGGGGAGGACGAACAACAATGCGACCAGGATGAGAGATCCAAAGGGGCGCAGTTGCAACAGTCTATCCCCCCAACGGGGCGGCAGCACCCCCACCAGCACCTTTTCCCCATCGAGCGGAAAGGCCGGGAGCAGGTTAAAGAGCATCAGGCCGATGTTGATTTGAATCGCTACTTCCAGGAGTTGGCCGGTGCGGGAAAACCACGTCACCCAGCCCAGGCGCAGGGGGATGGCGAGCAGCATGGCCAGGACAAAGTTGGCCGCGGGGCCGGCAGCGGAGCTGAGGGCCATGCCGATCCTGGGATTGATGCGCATGTGATAGGGGTTGACCGGGACCGGCTTGCCCCATCCAAAGCCGGATACCAGGATGAGCAGGCTGCCGACGGGGTCCAGGTGGGCCAAGGGATTGAGGGTCAGGCGGCCCTGCAGGCTGGCTGTATCGTCCCCCAATTGGTAGGCCGACCAGGCGTGAGCCCATTCGTGGATTGGGATGCCCAGCAGCAGGACAATGACCCGAACGATGATTTGGGCGAGTGAAAAACCGAACATCGAGATGTACCTCGTTTTGCTGTGATCAGTAGTCCGCAATTATAACATGGTTGGCGGAAAGGAGCGAGTAATAGACCGGCGCAAGTTGCACCGTCCCCCGATGGTGCTATAATCCACCCCACGGAGGATGGTGAGAATGAAACTGAGTCGAGAACAGGTCCATCACATGGCCGAGCTAGCCCAGTTGGCGCTGGACGAGGAGGAGTTGACGCTGTATCAAGAGCAGCTCTCGGCCATATTGGAGCACTTTGAGCGGCTGCAGAATCTGGATACGGCGGCGATCCCTCCCACGGCGACGGTCCTGCCGCTGTGCAGTGTGATGCGGGAGGACGATCCGTCCGTTTCCCTCTCCCTCGAGGATGTCTTGGCTAACGCCCCTGAAGCAGAGGAGGGCTGCTTCAGGGTGCCGGCGGTGTTGGAGTAGGGGCGTGAGGTTACATCAACTGACCATCCACGAGGCCCGCGACCGGTTGACCAGCGGCGAGTTTTCGGCCGTCGAATTGAGCGAGGCGCTGCTGGAGCGTATCCTGGCGGTGGATAACGACGTCAAGGCGTATCTGACGTTGACGCCAGAGGAGGCGTTGGCCCAGGCGCACGCCGCCGACCGGCTGTTGGGCAGTTCGCAGGAGCGACCAGGCTCCCTGGTTGGCATTCCCCTGGCTGTCAAAGACGTGCTGTGTACGCAGGGAATTCGCACGACGGCCGGTTCCCGCGTGCTGGATAATTTTGTCCCGCCCTACGATGCCACCGTCGTGGCCCGTCTCAAGGCCGCTGGCGCGGTCATCCTGGGCAAGACGAACACCGACGAATTCGCGATGGGGTCCTCGACGGAGAACTCGGCTTTTTTTACGACGCGCAATCCCTGGGACTTGGACCGGGTGCCGGGCGGGAGCAGTGGGGGAAGTGCGGCCGCCGTCGCCGCCGCCGAATGCCTGGGAGCGTTGGGCACCGATACCGGCGGCAGCGTGCGCCAACCGGCGGGATTCTGCGGCGTTGTAGGGTTCAAACCATCCTATGGGCGCGTCAGTCGGTACGGTTTGATCGCTTTCGCCTCGTCGCTGGACCAGGTCGGCGTGCTGACCCGGGACGTGACCGACGCGGCGCTGCTGTTGGAGGTCATCGCCGGCCACGATCCACGCGACTCGACCTCGATAGGGTTGCCCGTGCCAGAGTATGCCGCATCTCTGACTGGCGACTTGCGCGGCGTGCGAGTGGGCGTGCCGAGGGAGTATTTCGTCGCGGGGATGCAGTCGAAGGTGGAAGAGGCGGTGCGAGCGGCGGTAGACGTGCTGGCCGACCTGGGAGCCGAGGTGCACGAGATCGGCCTGCCCCACACCGAATACGCCTTGTCGGTCTATTACCTCATTGCCCCCGCCGAGGCCAGCGCCAACCTGGCCCGCTACGACGGCGTGCGGTATGGACTGCGGGTGGAGGGAGAAAGCCTGCGCGAGATGTACACGACAACCCGGGGGCAGGGATTCGGCCCAGAGGTCAAGCGGCGCATCATGTTGGGTACGTATGCCCTCTCCGCCGGGTATTACGACGCCTATTACCTCAAAGCGCAGCAGGTGCGCACATTGATCAAGGCGGATTTCGATGTCGCCTTCGAGAAAGTGGACGTCGTCGTCGGTCCCACCACTCCCTCGACGGCCTTTCGCATCGGGGAAAAGTCCGGCGACCCATTGCAGATGTACCTCTCCGACGTGTTCACCCTCTCGATGAACCTGGCGGGGATCTGCGGCCTGAGCCTGCCGTGCGGGTTCGACGATGCTGGCCTGCCCATCGGATTGCAGGTGATGGGCCCGGCCTGGGGCGAAGAGCAGGCGCTGCGCACGGCCTATGCCTACGAACAGGCCACCGAGTGGCACACGCAGAGGCCGGTGTTATGAGCGCGGAATTGCAGCGACATCTCGATATATGGAGGTTACAATCAATATGAGTCATTTGCGAGACAAGATCACCGATCGCAGTGCCCAGGTGGCCGTCATCGGGCTGGGCTACGTCGGGCTGCCGCTGGCGACGGCCTTTGCCAAGGCTGGTTTTCGCACCATCGGCCTGGACGTGGACCCGCGCAAGGTAGAGACGCTGTCGGCCGGCCAGAGTTACATCCCGGACGTGCCCGCCGAGGAGATCGCCCCACACATCGAGACGGGCCGACTCGCCGTGACGACGGGCTATGAGGCGTTGAACGAGGCGGACGCCATCTTTATCTGCGTCCCCACGCCCTACGACGCCCAGCGCGCCCCGGACCTCTCCTTCATCGAGGCCGCCAGTTACGGCATTCGGCCGTGGATGAAACCGGGACAGCTCATCGTGCTGCAGAGCACGACCTATCCGGGCACGACGGAGGAAGTGGTCCAGCCGATCCTGGAGAAGAGCGGCCTCAAGGCCGGGGTGGATTTTTACCTGGCCTTTTCTCCGGAGCGGATTGATCCAGGCAACCAGCAGTGGTCGGCCTACAATACCCCCAAGGTCGTGGGCGGCATCACCGAGGAGTGTACCCAGCTGGCGGTCGCTCTGCTGCACCAGATGGGGGCGCCGGTCCACCCCGTCTCCTCCCCCCGCGCGGCCGAGCTGACCAAGCTGCTGGAAAACACGTTCCGCTCGGTCAACATCGCGCTGGTCAACGAGCTGGCGCTGCTGGCAGAACGGATGGGGATTGATTTCTGGGAGGTGATCGAAGCGGCCAAGACCAAGCCCTTTGGCTTTATGCCTTTTTATCCCGGTCCAGGGGTGGGAGGACACTGCATCCCCGTGGATCCGTACTATCTCTCATGGAAAGCCCGCGAGTACGACTATTACACCGAGTTCATCGAACTGGCGGGCGAGGTCAACCAGGCTATGCCCTACCACGTGGTTGATCTGACCTGCCAGGCGCTCTCGCTCCACGGCAAGTGCCTGCGCGGTGCGCGAGTGTTGGTGCTGGGGGTGGCCTTCAAGCCAGATATTGACGATGCCCGCAACTCGCCCGCCGAGCGGGTGATCGAGCTGCTATTGAGCCGGGGAGCCAGGGTGCGGTACCACGATGCCTACGTGCCCCACTTTCACGTCGGTGAGGACGTGTTTCACCGCGAGCGGGTCGAACTGGCATCGGTAGAATTGACGGAGGAAGAGATCGCCGGGGCCGATTGCGTCGTCATCGTGACCGGTCACCGGCATCTGGATTATGGGGACCTGGCAGCCCGCGCCACTCTGGTCGTGGATACCTGCAACGCTACTGCTGGGCTGGGTGACCGGGACAAGATCGTGCGCCTGGGAGCTCCTCTGACAGCGGCCCTCGCGCCTCCGATCCTGCGCTAAGAGCAGTCGCCGTGGACTCTGTTCACCCTGCATGACGAAAATGTGGGGCAGATTGCTACTCCGCCGCCGTTGATTGTCGAGGTAGGTCAGCGATGTCGGAACGGGCACCGATTTCCAGGCAAGGCGACGGGAATGGGAGGAGGGCTGTTCCTTCTCCCCGACTCCCCGCAGGCTGCGCATCATCCAGATTCTGACGATCGTCACCATCGTTGGGGCCATAGGCGCCGCTCTGTACTTTCGAGGCCGGCTCCAAGAATTGAGACAATATGGCTACGCTGCGGTCTTTATGGTGGGCTTGATCAGCAATGCCACGCTGATCTTTCCGGAGCCCGGATTGGCGATCAGCTCGTTGATGGGAGGGGTGTTCAATCCGTGGGTCGTGGGAGTGGTCGGTGGTGCGGGACAGGCCCTGGGAGAACTGACGGGCTACATGGCCGGTTACAGTGGGCAGCCTCTGGTGAATGAAAACCCGACCTACCGCCGCTTAGCGGAGTGGATGCAGCGGTATGGGGTCCTGACGATCTTTGTGTTGGCTCTGGTCCCCAATCCCATCTTTGACGTGGGAGGGATGATCGCTGGCGCGCTGCGCTTGCCGCTGTGGAAATTCTTGGTCAGTTGTACTGCTGGCAAGATTTTCAAAAATGTGCTGTTTGCCCTGGCCGGTTACTATGGGATTGAGGTGTTACTCAAGGTAATGGAATGATCCCCCAGCAGAGAGGGGGCGTAGCGCTACGAGATAGCACCAGCGTCATCGAGAACCCGATGGCGCTGGTCTAGTGACGGTAAGGGATGGCATCAGGGTAAGGGTTTACGCTGATTTGACCGGGGCGACGAGTCTTGCGCCCTGCCCTGTTCTGCGGTACAATCCCCCCAGCACTTGGAGGAGAGTTGACATGGCACAAATCATTCGTATCCAGGATGTCGCCCAGCACGTAGGAGAACAGGTTGTCCTCCAGGGCTGGCTCTACAATCGCACCGACAAGGGGAAACTCCAGTTCCTGCAGGTGCGGGATGGCACCGGTTTCGCCCAGTGCGTCGTTTTTCAGAAGGACGTCAGTCCAGAGGTGTTCAAAGTCGTTCAAGAGTTGACCCAGGAGTCGTCCATGGTCGTCACCGGCACCGTGCGCCAGGATGACCGCGCGCCGGGCATCCCCGGTGGTTACGAGATTGGGGTGGCGGACCTGGAGGTGATCCAGTTGGCCCAGGATTATCCCATCCAGCTCAAGGAGCACGGGATCGAGTTCTTGATGGACCACCGCCATCTGTGGGTGCGCTCGCAGCTCCAGTGGGCGGTGCTGCGCGTGCGGGCCACCGTCGTGCGGGCGATCCGGGATTGGCTCGACCAGCACGGTTTCGTGAATATGGATACCCCCATCCTGACACCCGCAGCCTGCGAGGGCACGTCCACGCTGTTCGAGACGGATTACTTTGGCGAGTCGGCCTACCTGGCCCAATCCGGTCAGCTCTACAACGAGGCGAACATCTATGCCTTTGGGCGCGTCTACTGTTTCGGGCCCACCTTCCGGGCCGAGAAATCCAAGACCCGGCGGCATCTGACCGAGTTCTGGATGGTCGAGCCGGAGGCGACTTTTTGCGACCTGGACCAGTTGATGGAGATCGGGGAACAGTTCATCTCCTATATCGTGCAGACCTGTCTGCGGGAGCGAGGGCAAGAACTGGCGCTGCTGGGGCGGGACACCAGTCACCTGGAGCGGGTAGTGCCTCCCTTCTACCGCGTCTCTTACGACCAGGCGCTCGAGATGCTGGTCGAGATCCGGGAGCAGACGGACGACGAGGAGCTAAAGGCGCTGCTGCAGATCGAATGGGGGGACGATTTTGGGTCGCCGCACGAGACCGAGCTGACCAAGCGGTTCGACAAGCCGGTTTTCGTGTACGGCTATCCGACGCGGGCCAAGGCGTTCTACATGGAGCCGTGGCCGGGGCGGCCCGAGATTTCCAAGAGCACCGATCTGCTGGCCCCGGAGGGGTACGGCGAGATCATTGGCGGGTCGGAGCGCATCTCGGATCCCGAACTGCTGCTGCAGCGGTTGAAAGAGTGGAACCTGCCCCGCGAGGCGTTCGAGTGGTACATTGACCTGCGGCAGTACGGCTCGGTCCCTCATTCCGGTTTTGGGCTGGGGGTAGAGCGGACGGTGACCTGGATCTGCGGTCTGGATCACCTGCGGGAGACCATCGCGTTCCCGCGCATGTTGAAGCGGGTATATCCGTGACAAATAGATGAGGAGGTATGAATGCGAACGGACAAGGATAGAAAGCGAATTCGAAAGCAAACTCGCCGGCGCAAGATCAGACACCTTCGCCGTCGGTTGGAGGAGGCGACCAATCCGGCCGATCGGCAGCGGTTGATCGCCAAGATAAAACGGGTCAGCCCAACAGCGCCCGTACCAGATAGATAGTTCGTTTATTCCTCGATTATACGGGCCACAACGCAAGTTGGTGGGAGGGGCGGTGGCCATCGAGCAGGATGAATCGGGCCGCCCGCTTGGCGACGATGCCCAGCTTGCTCAGATCGGCCAGTTCGCGCAGCCGCCCCCGGCGGCGCTCGCGCAGCAGATTTTCGACGCCCTTCGGACCGATGCCCGGCACCCGCAGCAGGGTGCGGCGGTCGGCGCTGTTCACCTCGACGGGGGCGTGGGCCAGATGTTGCCGCGCCCAGGCTAGCTTGGGATCGCTCTCCAGGGGCAGATTGCCCCCGGCGTCGAAGGGCAGTTCCTCGACGGTAAAGCCATAGTCGCGTAGCAGAAAAGAGGATTGGTACAGCCGGTGCTCCCGCAGAGCCGGCGTGGGGGGATGATTCTCCAGCGGCGTATCCGGCACCGGCGAAAAGCGGCTGAAATAGGCCCGCGCCAGCCCCGCGTATCGGTGTAGAAATTCGGTCGTGGTCAAGAGTTCCACGTCGTTCTCGTCGGCCCCGCCGACGACGAATTGGGTGGTGGAACTGGGCCATCGGCCGGGCGACTCCTGCCGGATCTCTTCGATCCAGCGCAACCGCAGCAGCAGCTCCTCCGCAAAGTTCTTGTGCGGGGCCATGCGGGCTAACCGCTCGGTATTGGGAGCCTCCAGGTTGACCGAGACCCGGTCGACCAGCCGCATCGCCGCCGCGATCTGCTCCCGTTCCGCGCCGGGCATAATCTTGAGGTGGATGTAGCCCCGGAACTTGTACCGCCGGCGCAAGAGTTCCGCCGTGGCGATGAGCCGATCCTGGACGTGAGGTCCACCACCCACGATGCCCGAGCTAAGAAAAATCCCCTCGGCGATCCCCTTACGATGGAATTGTACGAACAGGCCGGCCAATTCGTCCGGGGTGAAGGTGGCCCGCCGAAAGTCACGTCCCTGGCGGAACGCGCAGTACCCACAGTCCCGCTCACAGGCAGAACTGAGCATCGTCTTGAGCAGGACGATGCGCCGGCCATTGGGCATCACGGCCTGGTGAACAAAGCCAGCCAGTTCGTCCCTGGACGGGTCTCGTCGAGGTCGAGAGGAACCGGTCATTTCTTCGGCCGGCTCGAAACAGGTTGGCGGTCCTAACAGTTCGAGTTTTGCGAGTGCATCCATCGCGGGTCTCCACTCATATTATACGAACGAATGTTCTAATTGTCAAGCAGATGGATGGCCGCGGGTGTATCAACAAAAGTGACGCGCCCTGGAGGATTCACCAGGGCGCGTCTCGTCAGTGACCAGAGCTGCTTCAGGCAACAGTCGTACGCTCGATCACCCTCCCCGTCGCCCTCGTCCGGCCCACAGTGGATGCCCAGAGTCGTCGCGCAGTGACACTGCCTCTCCCGTCGTCAGGCTCTCGATGCGCCCGACCTCGAAACTCGGTTCGGCCATTCCCTCTCTGCTTTCGTAAAAGCCGCTCACTACGACTCGATCCCCTGGGCTGAGGAGAATCCCCTGGGCTTCCCAATACCATTCCGGTCCCACATGGACGGTCATCTCGCCTGTGTCAGTCTCGAGGGTCAAATCGTGGTCCAGGGATACGACGGAGCCAGAGATGGTGACCCACGATTCGGGGAGATAATCCGCGGCCTCGTGGGGCAGAGGATTCCCCGGTTCGCGTTCCCGGCCGATTCCACCGCCACCTGCGCCCTGACTGCGCCCTTGTCCTTGCCCCCACGCCGGTCCTTGATCGGTTCTGCCGCTGTTGCCAGCGCCGTTTCCGTTCCCATTCGAGATAACGCTGCCGTCTTGGGACGACGGATTAGTTGTACGTCCTTGTCCCTGCGATTGACCCGCACTGCTGTGCCCTTCGGCCGCTTCTGCCGGGCGCAGCAGGATGTAGGCCGAGCCACCTACCAACGCCAGGGCCAACGTCACCACCAATCCAATTCCTATCGCTCTTGAAACCATGTCCTACCTCCTAATTCAGTATCCGCTAGATTATCGTCTTGTCGCCTAAGCAATGCGGCACGCATCCTGGTTTTGAGCCTGTGGTTGGGCGGAGCGCCCCGATTCCAGCAGACGCTTGGTGACACAGACGATCCAATTCCAATGCAGCGCCAGATGAATCACCACGCCGACGATCATTATCAGGCCAGTCCAGGTGTGTAGGTCGCTCCATGTCGAGCGAGTGATGCCCAGCATCTCGGTCTGGAAGCCTGGGTTGCGACCACCCTGGTAGCCTCCCGATCCAGTGAAGAGGAATAGAATTCCAGTGATCGCTGCCAGGATGAACGCGCATCCGATGACCACGTCCAGGGCGTAATTGAGTCGTACTTTGTTTGACATATCAACACCTCCTCGTTTTATCTTGCCTGTAGGATACCACAGATTTATAAAGACTTGATGAAGATGGCGTAAATAGGGGATAAAACGGCCGGGATCGGGACGGCTCAGCATTGACAAGGACTCCCCTTACCGCTATAATGGACACAAATCAATCACACACCCGGGAGGATATGATGGCTATCACGACCATACAAGAGGCGCTCGAGAGGATCGCCGGCTCGGATCCGGCAAAAGTACAGGGGATCGACGCAGTCATTCTGTTCGATCTCAGTGGGGATGACGGCGGCAAGTGGACGTTGACGGTGAAGGATGGCACTGTCAAGCTGGAGGAGGGCGAGACGGCGGCGGCCGCGATGACGCTCTCGATGAGTGCAGCGGATTTTTTGGCAATGACCCAGGGTGAGCTGAACCCGATGGCGGCATTCATGCAAGGCAAGCTCAAGGTCGCTGGGGATATGTCGCTGGCGATGAAGCTGCAGAGTATTCTGGCGTAGCAAAAAGCTATCGTTGCTTAGAAGACGCCGTCCTGTGCAGGGACGGCTTTTTATTTGCCGGCTTTACGTTTGGTTCTTCTGCTCGATCACCCATGTAGCCCCGAGCAGGCCGCACAGGGCCAGCAGACCGCCATCGGCGAGTTGGTCCAATCGCCACCCGGCGATGATGATGCACTCATCCCCACGTAGAAATCCCAGCCCCGACGAACCGGCGCTGTAGAGGCCAAGCCGCCAGAGCCATCCCTGGTCGGGATACGTCTCCACGCCGTAAGCGCAGCCGCTCAACAGGCATCCTACCCAGGCACAGATCGTCAGCCAGACCGCGCCGGGAGTCAGAACGTCCAAAATCGCTCCGGGCGAGCAGCGGTGGACGGCGCAGTAGAGCCGCAGGGCAATCAGCCCTCCGAGTAACGCCCCGTGCCAGGCCAGCCCCCGAGCGTCATCGGGGGCCGGCCCGCCGTTCCACAGGGCGAGGGCCTGGCTCACGTGATCGGAATAGTAGCGCCAGTGGATCGCGACGTATACCGCTCGCACCCCGATCAAGCCTCCCAGTGCGGCATCCAGTGCCCGCTGGGTGTCCATTCCCGTCGGCGGGCCGCCTGTCGAGTGATGAATGCCCCACCCAGCAGCCCAATACCGAGCAGTGCGGTATAGCTGGTCAAGACGAACGATCCAAGGCGAAACAACACGGGATACATCAATGCGTAATTGGTATCAGGTAGCGCAAGACCGCCTCGAAAGCGGCGAGGCGGTCTTGCGCGGGTATCACAGGGCCGTGATAGGCGAATTACTCGAGCTCGACGACTGCGCCAGCGTCTTCCAGCTTGGCCTTGGCGTCTTCGGCGGCATCCTTGGCGACAGCCTCCATGACCGTACTGGGAGCGCCATCCACCAATTCCTTGGCCTCTCGCAAGCCCAGGGCAGTGAGCTGTCGGACGGCCTTGATGACCTCGATCTTTTTGGGACCGATATCCTTGAGGATGACGTCGAATTCCGTCTGCTCTTCCTCTTCCTCGGCTGCCGCCGCTGCCATAGCCGGCATCGCGGCCATCGCGATCGGTGCAGCAGCGCTCACTCCCAGTTTATCTTCGAGCATCTTGACCAAGTCAGCCGCTTCCATCAGCGAAAGTTGACTGATTTCTTCCACGATCTTTTCTAGATCTGCCATAGTTCCTTTATCCTCCGTACTGATTGATATCTGAATGTTCTATTCGATAGATGACTATGCCGGCTCGGCGGCTTGTTCCAGGGGAGATGCAGATGCATCCCCCGCTTCCTGTAGCTTGTCCACGTGGGCTTGCAGGACGTTGAGTACCTGGCGGATGCCACTGGCGATGACGCCAACGATCTGGCTGGCCGGGGCATTGATGTTGCCCAGCACCTGACTGAACAGCACCTCTTTCGATGGCAGGTCAGCGATGACGTGTACCTGGTCCGCTGTGATGACCGATGTGCCTACCAGCCCACCTTTGAACTTGAGGGCATCCACGTCTTTGCTCACCCGGGAGAGCACCTTTGCCATCGGCGGCACCTCATCGAAGCAGAATCCAATGGCTGTCGGGCCGACTAACCACTCCTCTGGCAGCGATATTCCTGCTTCCTCCAACGCCAGTTTCATCAACCGGTTCTTGACCACCTGGAATTTGCCCCCCACGGGGCGCACGGTGTGTCGGATATTGCCCATCTGGCCTACGCCAAGCCCTCGGTAGTCCATCAGGATCATGCCGTGGCTCTGCTCGATCTGCTCAGTGTATTCTCTGAGGAGCTCATCCTTCCGCTGCTTTGCAATTGCCAAACTCTCTCACCTCCTTTTCGATAAAAAATCCCTGCGCCTGACCGACGCAGGGACCCGTCGCATTCAGCTTGCTATCCAACCAGCGAGCGAATGGATTGTCTCTTGCCTCGGCAGGCTATTAAGCGCCCGGTTTCGGACACTCCTGCTTTCTCAGGCGATTCTATTGTAGGCTGAACTAGAGTCAACAGGTGCCGTAGAGCGGGTTGCCACCCCGTCTCACCAATCTGTTGAACTCTTGAGCGAACCGCATTGAAGCTAGAACGCTACCTCCAACGCTTGAGCCTGGATCGGATCTATTTTGATTCCCGGTCCCATGGAGGACGTGACGACCATCCTGCGGATGAATGTCCCCTTGCTGGTCGGGGGTTTGGATTTATGAATGGTATCCACCATCACGCTCAAGTTCCCCAGCAGTTTTTCCAGGGGGAAACTGACTTTTCCAATCGGGACGTGCAGATTGGCGGTTTTATCGATGCGGAATTCCACCCGTCCTGCTTTCGATTCCTCGATCAAGCGGGGCAAGTCCTCGGCCGGAGCGATGGTGCCGGCCTTGGGACTGGGCATCAGGCCTCGGGGGCCCAAGACACGGCCCAACCGTCCCACCTTGCCCATCATCTCTGGCACAGCGATGGCCACGTCGAACTCGGTCCACCCATCCTGAATTTTCTGAATCCACTCGTCGGTGGCGGCCACATAGTCGGCGCCGGCCTCCTCGGCGATCTTTTCTGCCTCTCCGGCAGCAAAGACCAGCACCCGCACATCTTTTCCCAGACCATAGGGGAGCAGGACTACGCCGCGCACCTGTTGATCGGCGTGGCGGGGGTCCACTCCCAGCCGGAAATGCATCTCCACGGTCTCGTCAAAGTTGGCGTAACTAAGATCCTTGACCAGTTTCAACGCTTCCTCTGGTGGATAGAGTCGGTTGCGATCTATTTTTTCGAGCGCTTGCAAATAGTTCTTGCCGTGTTTTGCCATTATTCCTCCTGGTGGTGCGAACGGGCTGTGCCCTCCCACAATTTAGTCGCCGTACCCCCTCGCTGTACGGCTAATCCGCAATCGTAATGCCCATACTCCGGGCGGTGCCCTCGATCTGGCGCATCGCCCCGTCAATATCCAGGGCGTTCAAGTCCTTCATTTTCGTCCGCGCAATTTCTTCCAACTGGTCACGGGTGATGCGGCCCACTTTATCCCGATTCGGTTCACCCGACCCTCGCTCCACGCCGGCCGCTTTGCGCAGCAAGTCCGGTGTGGGCGGTGTTTTGAGCTCGAATTTGAACGATCCATCGTGAAAGATGGTAATCTCGGCCGGTATGATGTTTCCAACTTGGTTCGATGTGCGGGCGTTATACTCTTTGCAGAACTGCATCAGGTTAATGCCGTGTTGAGCCAGCGCTGGTCCTACCGGGGGAGCTGGATTCGCTTTGCCAGCCGGTATCTGTAGTTTTACAATTGCCTTGATCTTTTTCATTTATTCTCCTCCATCCCAACGCGCCTAGTACGCACCATCAGGCGTCTCTAGGTCTTTTCTACCTGCAGGAAATCCAGTTCGACCGGGGTTTCGCGGCCGAAGAAAGAGACCAGCACCCGGACTTTGGCCCGTTCCATATCAATCTCGTCCACCACTCCGATGAAATCGTTGAACGGGCCGTCAATGATGCGTACCTTTTGCCCTGATTTGAACGTGACTTTGATCTTGGGCGCTTCGGCCTCCATACGCTTCATGATCGCTTGAACTTCTTCGGAGCGCAGGGGGGTGGGTTCGTTGCCCATTCCTACAAAGCCGGTCACCCCAGGCGTGTTACGCACGACGAACCACGAATCATCAGTCAAGAGCATCTGGACCAAGATGTATCCTGGAAAGACCCGGCGTTCGACAACCCGTCTCTTTCCGTCCCGGACTTCCATTTCATCCTCGGTCGGAACCACGACCTGAAAGATCTGATCCTGCATCTGCATCGTCTCGATGCGTTGTTCCAAATTGTGCTTGACCTTGTTTTCGTACCCAGAGTAACAGTGAACCACGTACCAGGCTCGGTCATCCTGTGGTTCCCCAGCTAGAGGGTCGGCTTCTTCGACCTTGGTCGCAGCGTCCATCTCGGTCTCTTCGGCAAGGGGTATCATCGGTTTGTCTGCTGATGGATCGTCTTCAGGCTCTGTCACCGTCGGCGTTGGCGCCTCGATCTCCCCCGCTTCTGATTCAGACTCCATCTCGAGCTCAGACTCGACTTTTTCAGACATCACGGTCACCTGTTCACACTATCATGCTGATTGCCGATTGAGGATTACCACGGTCAGCACACTCGCCACGACGACGACCACCAGAGCTCCGATCGCGATGGGGCTACGATTGATGATTCCTTTCAGTTCCATAGAAAACAAGACATCCAATGCGCCCAGGAAAATAGCCATGGAAATAGTGACGACCAAGACGACCTTGGTCAGATTCCAGGCCTCCTCGCGGGTGGGCCAGTGTACCTTGCGCAACTCGGCGCGGGTATCGCGCAGGTAGCGCACAATGACGTTTTCTTGTTGTTCCTTTTTTTTCGATTTTCCCTTTGTCACCCCAATCTCCCTCTAGTCCATGCTTTACACTTCAAGACACCGCCTCTGCGCACGGCGGTGTCTTCAAGTTCATCCCAGGCAGGCCAGGCAGGAATCGAACCCGCAACCTACGGTTTTGGAGACCGTTGCTCTGCCAATTGAGCTACTGGCCTGTGAGAGTGTCTTACTTCGTCTCGCGATGCAGGGTGTGCTTACGGCAGCGAGGACAGAATTTGTTCAGCTCCATACGGCTGGGATCGTTACGCCGATTCTTTTCGCTGGTATAGTTATGTTCCTTACATTCTGTGCAAGCCAGCGTAATCACCAATCGAATTGTTTTTTTCGCCATATTATCATCACATCCAATGTTATTTTATAGTAGAGCCCACGATGGGAATTGAACCCATGGCCACACCCTTACCAAGGGTGTGCTCTACCGGCTGAGCTACGTGGGCCAGCACCGATTGTCAGACCTGGCTAACAACCGGAGGTTAATTTTACCTCATTTCTCCAATGTGTCAACCCTGCTTTATATGCAGCGGTGCTTGTGCTTTTGCCAGCAGGCGAGCGGCCCGGGGACGGCGCGGATCCAGCGAAAGGACTACCGTCAGCCAATCGGCGGCCTCTTGGTAGGCTTCCCCGGACAGCGCGTTCTGGGCCGCGGCCATGTATTCGTCCAGTGACCACTTGAGCCACTCCGCCATACCGTCCGCCACGTCCACCAACCACTGGTCGGCTGACCAATCGTTCAAACCTGGACTGAATAGCGAGTGCTGCGTCTCTCCAGCCCACAGGAAGGCAGTAGGTCCTTCTTGAGGGAACCCCGGCCCGCAGACCAGGTGGAACGTCAACTTGCCGTATCCCCTTTTGGGCATCAGCCGGAAGGTCATGCGAGCATCCCGATCCATTGAGGCTTCGACGTGATATTTTTGGCTCAAGCGATCGTGCTCTTCGTTCAACCGTTGGGCTATTTCCGGGGACTTGTACCAGTTCTGGAGGTCTGGCTTGGCGTAGGATGACCTGGTCAGGCCCGTCTGGTCAGTGGGCAGCGACTCGGCCGCCGTCGTCTTCAACAGTGACGCTGGCTGGGGCAGTTGACCGCGCGCGGACTGGTGCTTATCGAGCGTCGAGGTATAGAACGTCAGCTTGCCAAAGTACAGGCACATGACCAGGCAGACGACGTCCTGGAAGCGGAAATCTGGATCTTCCAGCACGGTCTGGGCCTGGATCCACTCCTCGTCGGTCAATTCTCGGTTCGGAGTGTGGTGTATGTACCACACGCCGCAGTAATTGGCCTCGGGAGACAGCCGACGGGCTTGGTCCAATGGTTGAGAGGTGCGGGATTGGTCAAGGCTAAAGTCCTTCTGCCCAAACCCAACCTCGGAACTCAGTCGGACCCAGCCTACCACCAGCCGACGCTGCTCATCCAGCGGATGGCCGAACAGCAGGCCGCCCGTCACTCCGCTGCCAGGGCCGGCTCGTTCCACCTCGGCCTCCAGGGCGGCGTGAACTTGGGGCGTGATCAAAATGGTCAATGATTCGATAGACATAACTTTTTGCCGTGATGGGTTTGTCCCATATCGCACGATCTGATCGCAAACCTCAAGTCATGCGACATAGTCAAGCTGGTCATTGGCTTACATTATACGACGTCTGGTGAAAAAGGGCAATTGGGAGGGATGGGGAATTCGCCTTCTTGCTCCCCGTCAGACTTGGCTGTATAATGGCGCGCGGAAGGAGATGTGCCTGGTCGAACCTGCCGATATCCAATCTGAACTAGTCAATCCTCTCCGGAGATGCCTATGATTTCGTCACAGGAGCTTCCTGATCGTGCCACGCGGCTGGGTCGCGTGATCATCCTATTCACGCTGGCTGTTACTGGCGTTGCGTTCCTCGGTGCGCATATCTTGGCCTGGCGCTGGGCGACGGAGCCATTTCTGGGCATGCTGCTAGAGCCTACGCTGGTGCTCAGTCCGCTGCAGAGCAGCGGATGGGCGCGCCTGCAGCTCGACCCACCGCTGGAGCAGCCCGATCGTCTGATCGCCATTGATGCTCAGCCGGTAGAGCGGTACAGCGACGTGTCCACCATTCTGAAACAGCGCACCGTGGGCGATGAGGTATGGGTCCTGGTCACTCGCCAGGACGGCGACCTGCGGGAAGAATTGATCGCCCTCACCCCCTTTCCCTTCAAGGATCTGTTCTTGATCTTTATCATCCCCTACCTGGGGGGGTTGACCTACTTGAGCATCGGTATTTGGGTCTATTGGGTTCAGGGAGGGGGCCGGGCCGGCCAGGCCTTTACCGGGTTATGCATCTCCTTTGCCCTGATATTGAGCGGCATCTTTGACCTCAGCACCACCCACCGCCTGACTGTTCTGTGGTGCGCGGCGGTGCCCTTTGCGGCGGCCACCGCGATGCACCTGGCGATGGTCTTTCCCTGGGAACCCCGCTTCATCCAACGGGTTCAGGTGCTGCGGTTGATCCCTTACGCGCCCGCGACCTTGCTGGCCTTTCGTTCCGCCTTTAGTATCTATGACGTGAGTCAACCCTGGCTCTACATTGACCGCTGGCGGGATAGCTATCTCTTTGCGGCTGTGGGAATCTTTTTTCTGCTGGGAATGCTTGTATATCGGCTCGTCAAGCCTCCCTCCTCACTCGTTCAACAGCAAAGCCGCATCATTTTACTCGGAGCGATGCTGGCCTTTCTACCCGTGGTGCCCTGGCTGCTGCTCAACGTCATGGGACAACCGGTGCCCTTCTCGGCTCCTCTGTACGCGCCCCTGTTCGCCATCTTTCCTCTCGCCATCGCCTACGCCATCCTGCGCTACCGCCTGATGGATGTGGATCAACTGCTCAGTCAGGGGCTGGTGTACGGCTCATTGACTTTTATCATCGTCGTGGCCTACGTGGTTCTCACCAACGGGTTGAGCCACTTTTTCGCCATCAAGACCAGCGATCCCACCCTGCTGTCGTTCTTTGTCCTGGCGTTGGCCCTTCTTTTCAACCCGCTGCGCCGGGGCGCTCAACGCTGGGTGGACCGCCTCTTTTTGCGTGAACTGGTCGAGCATCCGAGGATGCTGCCTGGCTTTAGTCACAAGCTGGCGCAGACCCTGGACATTCACCTGATTTTGACCGAGATTGGCCAGCGGGTGGATCAGGTTCTGCATCCGGAACATCAGTGGGCGTATCTGTACGACGAGGAACGAGAGGGATACGTGGGTCACCCCATCGGTGAGCGGCCCGGCAATCATGCGTCATCCTCGGCTGTTCTGGTGCCAAAAGGTCTGCTCTCACAATGGCTGCGGGTACACCCAGAGCTGCTGGTCGAAAAAGGACTGCCGGCCAAATTGGCCGCCGAGCACGCCCAGTTGCAGGCTTTGGGGGCGGTGGTCTACGTCTCCCTCCGCTCCCACGAGCGATTGAGTGGCTGGCTCGCTCTGGGCCCCAAACGTTCTGGCGCTCCCTATCGGCGTAACGATCTGGTCTTTCTCAGTGCTGTGGCGGAAAAGTCGGCCTCAGCGGTGGAAAACGCCCGTCTCTACACCCAGGTGCGTCACAAACTGGATACCGTCGTCGAGGGCAAGCATCAGATGGACAACGTGTTCAGCAGCATCGTCAGCGGGGTCATCACCACCGATGTGCGGGACAAGGTAACGTTTCTCAATCGGGCCGCTGAAGAAATTTTGGGGGTTCAGGCCACTGATGTGCTAGAGCGTCCCTACCATTGTCTGCTGCCTTTTATGGGGAACGATCTGCAACACGTCCTCCAGTTCGTCAAGCGGGGCGAGACCTCGACAGTGGCTTACGAAACACGACTCGAGCTCCCTGCGCGAGGCGAGACCATCCTGCGTGTCAACGTCTCTCCCCTCAAAAACCGACGGGGAGCGAACACCGGCGTCACCATCGTGGTGGACGATCTGACGGAGCGGCGGCGGTTGGAAGTCAAGGCACGCCGCATCCGCGAGACATTCGAGCGCTACGTCTCGCCGGCCGTGGTGGAGAAACTGCTGGCCCATCCGGAAGGCGTCCGTTTAGGAGGAATCCGCCAAGAAATCACCAGCCTGTACGCCGACATTCGCGAGTTCACCGCTTTTAGTGAGAATACAATGCCCGAATTCCAGATCGAAGTGCTGAATCAGCACTTGACCCTGGCGGTGGGGGCGATTCTGGCTCAAGAGGGCACGTTGGACAAGTTCGTGGGGGATGGCGCGATGGCGATCTTTAACGCCCCGGTCAAGCAGCTAAATCACACCCTGCTGGCCGTTCGAGCGGCGTTGGCGACGCAGCGGGCCGTCCGGGAGCATCACGAGCGGGTACGCGAGGGGGAGCAGCTCCACTTTGGCATCGGTATCGCCGTGGGACAGGCTGTAGTCGGCAACATCGGCTCGGCTGTGCTGCACAATTTTACGGCCATCGGTGATTGCGTCAACTTTGCCGCCCGTCTGTCCAGCCTCGCCGGTCCCGGTCAGATCCTCGTCAGCGCCGAGGTCCACGAGCGAACCCAGGATCAGATCGAAACCCGTTTCGTCGGCCACGTCCAGGTCAGGGGGCACAGCCAACCCGACCCTATCTATGAGGTCTTGGGCTTGAGGGAAGGCACGTCATCTCGCTGAGGTTTCTGGCTCTACGCAGATTTGTGGGGTAGGGCGGGTTTCCATACCTGCCCGGCGGGTAAGAAACCCGCCCTACAGGTATATTTTCGCCTTCGTCACCTGCTGCTGCGAAATTTTCCCCCACGAATCCGTGTAGACCCAGGTTTCTTTGCTCGAGCCTCTTGTTGGATCAGGTCTCCATGGCGCGGATCTATGGGTAGGACGATGTGGAACTGGCTGCCGGGACAGGCCTGCTCATCGTATCCCAGGCTCTCGGCCCAGATACGACCGCCATGGGCCTCGATGATGCCCCGAGCAACTGTCAGGCCCAGCCCCGGGCCCGCGCCCTTGAACTTGATCCGCCCCGTGCTGTGCTGCAACACGTTACTGCCCCGATAGAACCGGTCGAATATCAGTTCCAGGTTGGTTGCATCAATGCCGATGCCGGAATCGGACACGATGATTTCGAGGGAGCGGTCGGCGAGCTGGGTCCACTCGCGCATCTGACCAGTGATCCGAATCTCGCCGCCGTCCGGCGTGAACTTGATGGCGTTCTGGATGACGTGGGAGAAGGCTTGTCCCATGCGCTTATAGTCGGCCAGGACAGGAGGCAGGTCGTCCAACCCCTCCAGTCTTAGAGTGATGTGCCGCTCCTCCAACGCAGGTTTCCACATTTTGATCGCCGAGCGCAAGATCGAGTTGATGGAGCTTCGCACCCAGTTCAGGGTCATCGTTTCGGTATCCAGCTTGGCCACATCGAACATGGTATCCACGATCTCTTCCAGGCGGTGGGCTGCTTTTTTGAGGCCGCTGGTCATTTTCTCCGCCGCCTCAATGTTCAGGCTCTTTTCCTCGATCATCTCTCGGAGGATGTCGGTGTAGCCGCGCACCTGAGTCAGGGGAGTCCGCAGTTCGTGAGAGGCAATGTCTATGAAATCGGACTTGGTCTGGCCCAAGCGGGTCAACTCGCGGTTCGCGTTAGCCAGCTCTTGGTTCAGTTGTTCGATCTCGACGTTGCGGGCCTTCAGGTTGTCGAACAGGCGGGCGTTTTCCAGGGCCACGGCCGTCTGGTCGGCCAGTGTGCTGAGGAGCTCTAGCTCATCGTCAAAGTATCGGTCTCCAGAGCGTTTGGGCCCCAGCGCCAACAGTCCAATCCACATCCCCTGGGAGTAGATGGGCACGTAGACGTCCATATCTAGCTGGGTCAGCCAATTTCGCTCCCCTGGCGAGATGTGCTGGAAGCTGGGGAGCAAATCTGCATCGTACTGGGTCAGGGGCGTGTGTGCCTGGCTCAGGTGCTGCGCCACGGCCCCACCAGCGGGCAGGTCGACGGGGGGCGGGTCTGTCTCTCCCATGCCCTTGATCCCACGCAACCGGAAGTAAGCCGCTCGGCCCTCGTGTGGTTGCCCCTCACCACTTGGGTTTACCACGAACAATGCGCCGCGCTGGATCTCCATCGCCTCACTGATCAGTCCCACCGCCACCGTCGCCAGCCGTTCCAGATCCAGGATGTTGCTGATGCCGGCGCTGTACTCGCGCAGCGTGCGCCGGGGATCAGGGGCTGTGCCGGTGATCAGCCGCCGAACCCGGTGTTGGACGGCGCGCAGCAGGGGATTGAACAGCAGGGTGATGACGGTAGCCATCACCAATCCGCCCAGCAGGGGGGTGTAGCCTGGGATCGTCTGGAGCAGATTGTAAGCGATCAAGAAACTGCCCGTGTAGAGCGCCAGGGTCAATGGGATGGTGATCAGATAGCTCGCGGCCTGGCACACGATCTGGCGGACGTCGAACAGCCGGTGAGTGAGCACGACGTAGGCCGCGCTGAACACGCTCAGCAGGTAGGCGCCGCTGCTCAATGCTTCCTGTCCAGCAACCAGCAGCCCTGCCCCAACAATGGCCAACCCCAGGGCCAGGAACCAGTAGGTGATCCGGTTGCGATGCAGCGGCTGCTGCGTCCGGCGGTAGGTCAGCGCGGTCAGCACCAGCGCCCCTCCCGCAAACACCAGCCAACCGAGAGCCAGAATGCCCAGAGTCAACCCTTGGCGCTCGATCAGTTGACCGTCAGGGCTGGTCCACAGCACATCAGGCAGGCCCAACAAGTCTGCATCCAGGACGATCAGTGCAGCGATCCAGACCCCGCCCACTCCCCACCACGTCCATCCCGCTCCCTCCAGGCGCAGAAATGATCGGGTCAGGTGGAGGAACAGCACGGATAGCAGGATAGCGCCGTAGAGGGGGATCCGGGCCGGCACGCCGTCGGGGAGAAAGGTGAGCCATTGCAGGTGAGAAAGGGCGCGTCCCAATTCCCAGATGCTTGCACCGATGGCACAAGAGAGCAGCAAACGGGTCGTCCGTTCGCCGAACCCCCGTTTTTTCACGGCCACGCCCGCGACGATCAAGTACAGGATAGCCGCTGCCACCGAGACAATGATTGTTACAGTGATCGAGTTCATTTCCCTACCCTCACTTTGCACGTTCTGTTTTACTGTCTTGCCCTCGGGTTCACCATCTCCGTCGCTGCCGTCGCCAGTCCGATGATCAACCAGAAGAGAGCGACGGAGTGGATGAAATCCAGATTGAAGAAATAGTGATCGGCCAGGCCTCCTACCAGCGCTCCCACCAGGCCGGTGTGCAGCCCCCACCATAGGGAGTCCAGTTCGGGGGCAGCCGCGACCCGGTGACGGGCCCGCCAGAACCGGGCGAACAAGACCCCCACCACGACGAGGAAGCTGGTCAGACCGATCAATCCCATGTGCTCGGCGATCTGGAGGTAGACGTTGGCCACGCCGATGTAGGTATCTATGTCGGGGGAGCCGGCGAACCCAACCCCCAGCCAGGGATAGCGCCCGATCAGTATGAGAGCGTCCTTATACTCGCCGAAACGCATCTGGGTGGCCAAATCCTCACCCTGCAAGCCCTCTATCGTGTGGACCACCAATTCCTGGGTCTGGGGGAGTACGAGCAGCAGAGCCAGCGCCAGGAGGATCAACACCCACAGTTTGCGGTAGCGCAGGGTGGCGACCACGCACAGGGCAGCGCCCACCCCAATGATCGAGCCTCGACTCATAGTCAATCCCAGGCAGAGGGTCAGCGTGCCCAAGATGGGGACCAGGTAGCGGCGGCGAATCAGCGGGCGGGGGGCGAATAGCTGCGGCACGCCGATGCCCAGGGCCAGGTTGAGCAGGCTGCCCAGCACGTTGGGGTCCACCGAAGTCGCCGTGGCTCGCATCGGCAGTTCGGGGTCCTCGCGAATGTAGCGCAGCACTCCCGGTCCGGTGGGGTATCCCAAACGGCCCAGGGCGGAGAGGGCGCGAATGACCAGCTCGTCCGAGACGTAGGCGGCGGTGACGTAGAGCACAATCCCCAGGGCCGCCGCCGCGAACGCGCCCAGCAGCAAAGCCCGCACCAAGCGCCGCAGTCGGTCCACGTCGCGCACGGTGTTGACGACGAGGAAGAACAGGCCTATGCTGAGCAGGATTTCGGCAAAGTGGCGCAGCACGTAAGAGGTCAACGCCGCGTGGGACAGGCCAAAGACGAAGGCACCGATCGCCAACAGGATGAACAGACCGACGGGTAATCCCAACGAGGTGGCGACGAACTCTTTTTGGGCGCCTGTGGCGATTTGGAGCAACCAAATGAGGTAAAGAGCGCCCATGGCCGCGTCCAGGAAGGTGGGGGTGAATCCGATGTTAAAGGGGAAGGAGGCAAAGGGCAGCAGGCAGATGATGGCGATGACGGCCCAGTAGGCCACCTCGATGTCGCGCAGCATCCACAGGCCGATGAACAGCGCCGCCAGCCCAGCCCCGGCGATGAGCACGCCGAACTCGGCCAGCAGATATCCCATCGCCAGGGCGAGCGCTGCGCACAAGGCGAACGCCGCCGGCACGGAAAGCCAGCGATGGCGCGAGGCAAAAATTCGATAGAGCAAGTCGGTCTCCATCTTTAGGTTTTACTCCTCACGGTAGGGTCCACGTGCCCAACGGCGCCTCGCCGAACCGCTCGTCCATCACAGGAAGCGGGGTCAGTCGAAACCGCTCGTAGGCCAGCATGGTGGCCTGCAGGGGGCCGGAATATCCCTCCGGCAGCGGCAGCAGGTGACGATCCAACACGCGGCTGCCTCGGATCCACTTGAGGGTGGGGATCGCTCCCAGGGCCGGCTGGTAATCGTGAGTGGACAGCCAGTTCCCCTCGCCGTCCATCAGCCGCACACTGGTGGCATTGTCCGTCGTCAGCGGGCGCAGCCCGACCAGCGTGACGTCTACCGCCACGACGTCCCTCGGTGCGGAGGAGGGGAGCAGTTCCGATTCCGCGCCGATCCGGGCCGGGTGGGCCGTCGCGCCAACGATGGCGATCTCGTCACCCAGAGGGACGAAGCGGGCATCCTGCGCCGGGGTCGGCAGCTTGATCTGTCGCGCTGACCATCCCCACGGGCCGGCGGCTCGCCCCCGCTCCCCAGAGGGAGTGAGCAAGGCGACCGACAGCGGACCGGGGGCCGCGCCGGGCACGTCCACGGCGACGGTCTGGTACGATCCTGCGGGGAGCGCCGGCAGCGGTGCGCTTCCCGCACTCCCATCGGCCGCTTCCACTTGTGCCTGCCACGCCGACTCTGTCGAGATCGGCCCCCGCCAGCGCAGGTAGACCCGCAGCCGGTCCGGCAGACTGCGGTCATAGTCCACGCCTACCAATGTTGGGCCGCCGTCGAATGGGATGGTCAGTCGGTGCAGGGTGAACGGTGGATCGGTGAGAGGGGCCAGGATCAGCTCGGTCAGGGTCACGTCGGCGGCGCCGTCGTCGCTGGGGAGGGCCTCGAACCCGGCGTCGGTCGTGGTGTACACGCCCACCGTCACACGGTACGGGCCGGGGGAGAGGGTGGGGTAGAGCGGCAGCGTCAGGCGCTCGAAATGGACGGCACCGGGGGTGACGTGCGCGTCCAGCCGCCGGTCGGTGTGGGTCACGACCCGCCCATCTACATCCATCAAGCGGAGGGTGAAGGAGGGTTGCACGTCGAGGGAGCGGGTCGGCCGCCAAGCTAACACGAATTCGGCACTCTGTCCGGGCTGGTGCGGGGCTGACGATTCCTGGAATCCCACCAGTTCCACCCGCTCGCCAAACGTCACGGTCACCGGCGCGAGGGAGGCGGCCGGCGCCATCACCGGCCGCGGGCGGAGGAGGAAGGCGGCCCCCCACGGCTCGGTGGCGTATCCATCGAACTCGTACCAGTGAGTCAGGAGGATGGACTGCTGGGGATCGGCATCTTGAATCCATGCCAGCCAGACGTCCTGGTATTCCTGCCCGGCGACCGGCCAGACGTATTGGACCTGCACATCTGGTCGGAGCCCTTCGACCATCTGGAGATAGCGCAGCGGTGTGTTCCAGCGCCAATCCGCGAGGATCAGTGCGCCCGCCGGGGCCGTCTCCAGCAGCGGTTCGACCGTCTGACGGGCGGTGCGATCCCTGGCCAGGTCGGCAAAGCTGGAAGCGTGCGTCCATCCATTCAGCAGTCCAGTCCCCAGCACGATGGCGGCGAGGAGCGGCGTCAGGGCGGATCGGGCCACCGGCTCATCCGCCGTGCTGAACAGGGCCGGCAGCAGTCCCACGCCGACGGCGAGGGGCAAGTAAGCGGGCATCAGGTATTCGACAGTCTGGGGGGCGCGGTAGGTGATGGTGATAAAGGTGTGAAGCGCCAGGCTGCCCACCAGGAGGACAAAGAGCCGTACGTCTCGCCGGAGCAGTCCCAGGAGACTGACGCCGGCCGCTGCCAGGAGGAGGGGGGTGAACTGGAAACGGAACAGGGTGGGAAGCAGGGCCAGGCGATGGGGCAGGTCGGCGGCGTTGGCAAAAGCGAACATGTCGCCGACAAAGCCCTGGGCCAGGAAGTGGTGGAGAAAGCCCGACCAGGTATTCAATCCATCGGGGGCCAGGGGGGCATCCATTCCCCCTCGAATTGGCAGGTAGGCCAGGGGCAGCGAGAAGGCCAGGAGGCCGGTCAGAAGGGGACGCCACCACCGACGGGGCTGCACGATCAGGCGCGGGTCGAGCAGGAGCGCATAGGCGATGAAAATTAGGCTGACAAAGGCCAGCGGCGGGTAGTGTCCTCCTCCCAGGCCGAGGGCCAGGCTGAAGAGCACCAGGGAGCGATCTGCCGCCGGGGGGGCAGGGGCAGTGGCAAAGCAGGCCAGCGCGTAGAGGGCCAGCGCG
>DSDT01000295.1 GCA_011048615.1 Chloroflexota bacterium
CCCACCTTCACCTCGACGCCGACCATCACTCCCTCCTCTACCCCTGTCCCCATCCCCACATCCCAGGTGCCATCCGCACGTCCCGGGGTGCTCATCGGCGTGCTGGCCGTGGTCCTGGGAGGGACCGCCGCCGCCGCCGAGATCGGAGGGTGGAGACCGCGCATGCCATAGCCGACCCGACCGACCAGCCCACAGCCGGCATCGGAAACGCGGCACAAGAGAGGCGTCGCGTCGAGATCACCCTCAGAGGCCTCCTCTTGATAGACCTGCTCATCGCGCTGATCCTGGCCTCTCGGCTCCCGCTGCGCTGATCCAGCATCCGCCGGTCACAGCTCTCCATCGTAGGGTCAAAACGTGCACAGGAGAGAAAATTCTGCTATAATGGCCTCCATGCCAATCTCACGCTACCCCACAGCCACGGAGGTCTCATGAAATTTCCGCGCCGCAGCGGCATACTGCTGCACCCGACGTCCCTTCCAGGTCGGTTCGGTATCGGCGACCTGGGCGCCGCCGCCTACCGGTTCGTGGACTGGCTGGCGCAGGCCGGTCAATCCTACTGGCAAATGCTGCCCCTCAGTCCCACTGGCTACGCCGATTCGCCCTATCAGACCCTCTCCGCCTTTGCCGGCAACCCGATGCTCATCAATCCAGAAAAACTGGTCGAGGCCGGCCACCTAGTGGAGACGGACCTGGCCACAGCCCCCTCCTTCCCGACCGAGCGCGTGGACTATGGGCCGGTCATTCAATACAAGAATCGCCTGCTAGATCAGGCCTTTGCCCGCTTTCGAGCGCGCGCCTCGACCGATCAACAGGAGGCCTTTGCCCGCTTCTGCGACGAGCAGGCTTTTTGGCTGGATGAATTCGCCCTATTCATGGCCCTGAAAGAGGCCCACGCACTACAACCCTGGCACGAGTGGGAACCCGAGATCGTCACCCGCCAACCCGGCGCCCTGGCCCACTGGCGCGACCAGTTGAGCGACCAGATCGAGAATCAACAGTACCGCCAATGGCAGTTCTTTGAGCAGTGGCTGGCCGTCAAACGGTATGCCAACGACCGGGGAATCCGCATCGTCGGGGACATCCCCATCTTTGTCTCCATGGACAGCGCCGACGTATGGGCCAACCCCCACCTGTTTCACTTTGACGAAACCCTCCAACCCACCATCATCTCCGGTGTGCCGCCCGACTATTTTAGCGAGACGGGACAGTTGTGGGGCCACCCCCTCTACCGCTGGGACGTGATGGCTCAGAACGGATACGCCTGGTGGATCGACCGATTCCGCATGGCCTTTACCCAGGCCGACGTGACCCGCATAGACCACTTTCGGGGCTTTTACAACTACTGGGAGATCCCTGCCGACGCCGAGACCGCCATCCATGGCCGCTGGGTGTACGGCCCTGGCTCTGAGCTCTTTCACGCCGTCACCGCTGCTATGGGCGACGTGGCCATCATCGCCGAGGATTTGGGCGAGTTCGACGCCGAATCTCGCGCTGGCGTGGACGCCCTGCAAACCGAATTCGGATATCCGGGTATGAAGGTGCTCCAGTTCGCCTTCGGCTCTGGAGTCCGCGATCCCTTCCTGCCCCACAACTTTGTCGCTGACTGTATGTGCTACACCGGCACCCACGATAATGACACCATCGTCGGCTGGTACTGGGCTACTTCTAGACACGAGGAACGGGACTATGCCCGCAAGTACATGGGCCGGGATGGATCGGATATCGCCTGGGATCTGATCCGCCTGGCCTGGTCCTCAGTCGCTCACACCGCCATCACCACCGTTCAGGACCTCTTGAGCCTGGGGCACGAGGCGCGCATGAACACCCCTGGCACCATCGGGCCGCCCAACTGGTGCTGGCGGCTGCGTCCCGGTTCACTGACCGGAGACATCGCGGCGCGACTGCTGGAGCTGACAGCGGTCTATGGACGAAAAGCCTGAATACCGGGAAAACGAGCTTGCCACTTGCCCGGTTAAGAGTTATACTTGTGATCGAAGAGGAAACCTGTGATAGAGGATTTGGAACATCCAATCAAGGCCGAGACCCTGGACTCGGCGCCAAAAGGTCCCACATCAGAACCAGACCCCCAGACGCCCAGCCTGACCTTCCGCGCTGGACGGTTTCTGCTCCATTTTCTACGCGAGTTCGTGACGACAGTCGTGCCGGCCGTGATCATTGCTCTCCTCATCAATGTCTTTGTGGCCCAGGCGATGGTGATCCGGGGCCCGAGCATGCAGCCGAATCTGCACTATAATCAACGGGTGATGGTGGAAAAGGTCACCTACAACTTTGTCCACGGCCCACGCCGGGGAGACATCGTCACCTTTGACGTCCCTGGCGAAGACGAACCCCTGATCAAGCGCGTGGTGGCCCTACCCGGTGAAACGATAAAAGTGCGGGACGGACAGGTCTTTATCAACGACCAAGCGCTGGAAGAATCCTGGCCCGTCAACCCGGGCGGCCCCAGCTATCCCGCTACCCTGGTGCCGCCGCTGCACGTCTTTGTCATGGGAGACAATCGAGGCAGTTCTCGCGATTCTCGCTCCTTCGGGCCGGTGGCGGTGGACCAGATTATCGGCCGGGCCTGGTTGGTCTACTGGCCGTTGGAGCAGATCAAACTGATCGAATAGACTGCAAAATCCACTCTTCGGCGTGCCGCTGGTCGTGCCGGTGGCCTGGTTCATAATCCTCTACCCCATCTACCGCTGAAAGGAGAACTGTGAGACCCAAAGTAGAATTCTTGTCCCGCGAAACGATCGAGCGCATCCTCTCGGAGGCCTATGACCTGCTGGACGATCCCGGCGTGCGCGTCCACTCCGAGCGAGCACTCCGCCTCCTGGCTGACCACGGCGCCGACGTGGACCTGGCGGCCCAGGTGGCCCACATCCCGGCTGATCTGGCCCAACGGGCGGTCGAGACCGCTCCCTCGTCCTTCCACCTGTACGACGGGGCCGGTCAGCCGGTGGTTCACTATGGCGGCGACGACATCCAGTTCGACCCCGGCTCGGCCGCCATCGAAATCCTCGACCACGGCGCGACCCAGTCGCGCGAGCCGGTCACGGCCGACTGTGTGCGCTTTCTCCAACTGGCCGACGGGCTGGACGCGCTGGACGCCGTCGCCACCTCCATCGTCTGCGCCGATGTGCCGCAAGAGATGGCCGACTGGTACCGCCTCTACCTGGTCCTGCTCTATACCGGCAAGCCCGTCGTCACCGGAGCCTTCGCCGTCGAGACCTGGAGCGTGATGAAGGACTTGCTCGTCGCCGTCACGGGCAGCGAAGAAGCCCTGGCGGCCCAACCCCGCGCCGTCTTCGACGTCTGCCCCTCGCCGCCGCTCCTGTGGTCCGAGATCACCTGCGAAAACCTGATGGATTGCGCCCAATACCGGGTGCCGGCCGAGCTGGTCAGCATGCCGCTGACGGGCGCCACCGGCCCGGCCACCCTGCTGGGGGCCGTCGTCCAGCACGCCGCCGAGTGCCTGAGCGGCGTCACCATCCACCAACTGGTCAACCCCGGCGCCCCCATCGTCTGGGGCGGCTCGCCGGCGGCCTTCGACATGCGCGCCGGCACCACTCCGATGGGCGCCATCGAGACGATGATGATTGACTGCTCCTACGCCGAGGTGGGCAAGCATCTCGGCCTGCCCACCCACGCCTACCTGGGCATGTCCGATGCCAAGATCGTGGACGCCCAATGCGGCTTCGAGTCCGGCATCGGCGCGATACTGGCCGCCCTGGCGGGCATCAACATGATCTCTGGCCCCGGCATGCTCGATTTCGAGAGTTGCTTTAGCCTGGAAAAACTGGTCATCGACGCCGAGATCGTGGGCATGGCGAAGCGAATCGCGACCGGTATGGTCGAGCGGGAGACGCCGCTGGGCCTAGAGATCATCCGGCAGGTGGGTCACGCCGGTAATTTCCTGGCCACGTCTCACACCCGCCACTGGTTCCGGGAGGAACTGTTCATCCCCAGCCCGGTGGTGGACCGGGACTTTCGGCGTGGATGGGAAGCAAAGGGGAGTCTGACCACCACGGAGCGGGCCCATCGGCGCGTCGCGGAGATCGTCGCCGCCTACGAACCCTTGAATCTACCCGACGAGGTCGTGAGTGAGCTGGAGGCCATCGCGCAGCGGGTCGCCCAGTCCGCCGGTCTGGACCATTTACCGGAACGGTAACCGAGCAACCAAAGGAGCTAAACAATGAGTGACATCCTGAATCAACTACACACCGCCGTCGTCGCCGGCGAGACCGACCCGGCGCGGGAGCTGGCAGAACAAGCGCTACGAGCCAGCATCGCTCCCCTGACCGCCATAGACGAGGCCCTCAATCCCGCCATGGAGATCGTGGGAGGGAAATACGAGACCGGCGAGTACTTTATCCCCGACCTGGTGATGGCCGCCGAGGCGATGAAGGCCGCGATGCAGGTGTTCGAACCCGCATTGATGGCGCGGCAGGAGGAACGCCAGGTGCTCGGCACCGTCGTCATCGGCACCGTCGAAGGGGACATTCACGAGATCGGCAAGAGCCTGGTGGCGACGATGCTGAGCGCGGCCGGCTTCCAGGTCCACGACCTGGGAGTGGACGTACCCGCCAGCCGGTTCGTCGAGCAGGTGCGGGAGACCGGCGCCAACGTGGTGGGCCTCTCCGCCCTGCTGACGACGACCATGCTGGGACAGGAGGCGGTGGTCGAGGCGTTGCAGGAGGCTGGACTGCGCGATCAGGTCAAGGTGGTCATCGGCGGCGCGCCAGCCGGCCCCGAATGGGCCGAGACCATCGGCGCTGACGGATACGCCGAGAACGCCAACGAGGCGGTGGGGGTGGTGAAACAGTTGTTGGGGATATAGGAGGCAGCCCGATGGAGGATTTTCTTTCCCGATTGAAAAACGGACCGGTCATCGTCGCCGACGGGGCGATGGGGACCATGCTGCAAGCGGCCGGCCTCCCCCTCGGCACGTCGCCCGAGGGCTGGCTGCTGGAGAACCCCGACCCGGTGGTCGGCGTCCATCGAGCCTACGTCGAGGCCGGCTCGGAGCTGATCCTGACGTGCACCTTTGGCGGGACGCGCACCCGGTTGGAGCGGGCCGGGTTGCACGACCGCGTGGCCGAGGTCAACCGGCAGGCGGCGGAAATCGCCCGCCAGGCGGCCGGGGAGCAAGCTTACGTCGGCGGTGACATCGGCCCCTTGGGCGAGTTTCTCAAACCCCTGGGCAAGATCGCCTACGAGGAGGCCGTGGACATCTTTGCCGAGCAGGCCGGGGCGCTGGTCCAGGCTGGCGTGGACGTGTTGTATATCGAGACCATGTCCGATCTGAACGAGGCGCGGGCCGCCGTCGAGGGAGCGCAGCGGGTGGCCAACGGCATCCCCGTCACCATTACCCTCTCCTTCGACAGCCACGGGCGGACGAACATGGGGGTCAAGCCGGAGCAAGCGGTCGAGACGCTACTACCCCTGGGCGTATCCGCCATCGGCGCAAACTGCGGCGCGACGCTCGAAATGACCCACGACGCGATTGCCAGGATGCACGAGACCGCGCCCGAGGCAATCCTCATCGCTAAACCGAACGCCGGAAAGCCCCACCTGGTCGAACGGCAGGTGATCTATGACGCCACGCCGGCCGATATGGCAGAGCGGGCCCGCGAATTCGTCGCGCTGGGTGCGCGCATCGTGGGCGGGTGTTGCGGCTCGACATCGGAACACATCCAGGCCATCGCGCAGGCCATAGGGGTCAAACAGACGTGAACGTCCTCATCACAGGAGCGGGCGGCTTTATCGGCTCACACCTGGCGGAGCGATTGGTCGCCATGGGTCACCGAGTTGCGGGCCTGGACTGCCTGACCGATTACTACGCCCGTGCCCTCAAAGAGATGAACGTCGCGGCCATCCAGCGCCAGGGGGTCGCCTTCTTGCCCCTCGATCTGGCCGATGATGACCTGGACGAGGCGGTTCGGGGCGTCGAATTCGTGTATCACGCGGCCGCCCAGCCGGGCATCTCGGCCACCTGCCCGTTCGAGACCTATGCCCGAAATAACATCACTGCCACCTACCGATTGATCGAAGCGGTGCGGGATTCGCCCACGCTGCGGGGATTCATCTACCTCTCCACCTCCTCGGTCTATGGCGCGGTCGCTACGGGGAGCGAGGAGACGGAGCCGAAACCGACCTCCTACTATGGCGTCACCAAGCTGGCCGCCGAACAACTCGCGCTGGCCTACAGCCGCGACCGGAAGTTTCCCGCCTGCTCCCTGCGGCTCTTTTCCGTGTACGGCCCCCGGGAGCGGCCGGACAAGCTCTATCCCAAGCTGATCTGCGGCCTGCTGGAAGACAAACCGATCCCCCTGTTCGAGGGCAGCGAGGCACACCGTCGCAGCTACACCTTTGTCAGTGACATCATAGATGGGCTGGTCGCCGTCCTGGACCACTGGCCGGACTGTGTAGGCGAGATTTTCAACATCGGCAGCGATACGTCCATCACCACCGGGGAGGGGATCCAGATCGTCGAGCAGATCGTCGGGCGGCCGGTGCGGGTGGACCGCCGGCCCCGGCGGGCCGGCGACCAGAAGGCGACCCACGCCAACATTGCCAAAGCGCGCCGGGTGTTGGGCTACAACCCGACCACCACGCCGAGGGAGGGGCTGGCGCGCACCGTCGAATGGTACCGGACCCACATCGTGGGCCGGGCCCATCTGCATGGCAGGTGACACCGTGAGGATGGCCCTCTACCCCGGCTGCCTGATTCTCCAGCGCATGCCGAAATACGAGCAGGCGGCCCGCGCCGTGCTGGGAGAACTGGGGATCGCCCCCCAGATCGTCCAGGAGGCGGCCTGCTGCGGCGCGCCGGTGGTCGAGTCCTTCACCGCCGACTGGGTCCACCTATCCATCTACAACCTGGCGCTGGTCGAGCGCATGGGCTGCGACACGGTAGTGACGCTGTGCGGGAGCTGCACCAACGCTCTCATCCGTGCCTCCCACGCGCTGCAAGACGCCGACCTGCGAACCGAGGCGAACCGTCGCTTGCAGAGGGTGTCACCGGACCTGATGGCGACCGACACGGTGACGGTCAAACACCTGGTGCGGCTGCTGGCCGAGCGGGAGGGTGAACTGCGAGCGCGGATGGTCCGCCAACTCCCCCTGCGCGTGGCCTTGACCAATCCCTGTCAGGTGTTCCGGCCCGGCGACGTCGTGGGCATCGAAGGGGAGGACCCTATGCATCCCCAGGCGATGCGCCGTCTGGTCGAGTTGACCGGCGCACAGGCGGTCGAGTATGGGGAGAGCGGCGATGCGGAGAACGAATGCTGCGGCGCGACCCTCTACCTCGCCGCCCCCAAGCTCTCGCTGGCGGCCGGGCGGCGCAAACTGGAGGCCACCCATCGGTGCAGCGCCGACCTGCTGCTGCAGGGCTGTGGGAACAGTCAACTGCTGCTGCGCAATTTCCAGAGTGCCTTCCTGCGCGACGCCCCCGACCTGCACCAGCCGGCATTATTCCTGCCGCAACTGCTCGGCCTGGCGATGGGGTTGCCGAAGGAGGCCCTCGGGCTGCGGGAGAACTTGCTGTGAAACACCCAGCCGCCTGCATCCAGTGCGGCGACTGCGTCGAGGTCTGCCCGGTGGAAAAGGTGGGCGGTCACGCCATCGTCACCTTTCTCGCAGACCCCGATGCCGCCGACTACTCAGTCTGGCTGTGCACCATCTGCTGGCGCTGCCACCAGGTCTGTCCGACAGGGGTGGACATCTATGGCCTGATGATGGAACGGCGCCGTCACGAAGCAGCCCCTGGTGGGTACCAGACCGCCTTCGAGCGGGTGCTCCGTTCCGGCCTGGCGCTACCGATTTCTCAGGAGGAACTCGACCAGGTGCGGGCCGCCTGGGGATTGGAGCCAGTCGAGCTGCCGCCCGCCGATCTCGTCCACATCCTTTTGCACAAATCGCCCAGTGAGTAGTACGGGCTGGCAAGCAATCGGTTTTTCTCTCTGTTCCTCTCTCGATCCACTGGGGCCGACTCTAGCACGGACGCGCGCCTTTCGGCCAGCACAGGCAGGAACCGTCGCCGCCGTCGTAGGTGCGACCGCTTCAGCCCCCCCACCCCTTGGGAATCCAAGCAAAGTCTGTATTTAGCTTGACAATGTCAAATTAGAAAACAGGACACGGATTTTCACGGATGCACACAGCTACCTGCGATTCTCGTCCGTGAAAATCTGTGTGAATCCGTGTCCCCAAAATTGTTTGCGCGGAATCTGACAGTGTCAAACTGCCGAGAATTGGCGCTTTCACCGCCGGTGACTCGCGCCTCGCCGGGCGCGCGCCACCGGCGGCATAGACTTGCGCACCACGGGATCGGGCGGCAGGTTGGGCGAATGAACGGTCAGCATGCTCCCGAACTTGTCACCTAGCCTCAGCGTAGTATACTAGCGCCTATGAAAGAACACGTCGTCGTGATCATGCCCGCCTATAACGCGGCCCAGACGTTGGAACGGACCTACCGCGACCTGCCGATGGACGTGGTGGACAAGATCATCCTGGTGGACGACGTCAGCCAGGACGAGACGGTCGAGATCGCCCGCCGCCTGGGCCTGGAGACGGTGGTGCACGTCCAGAATCGCGGGTACGGCGGCAATCAAAAGACCTGCTACCTGGAGGCTCTCAAGGACGGGGCCGACATCGTGGTCATGCTACACCCCGATTACCAGTACGACTCGACGTTGGTACCCGACTTGATCGCGCCGATCCAGCGCGGCGAGGCCGACATGATGCTGGGCTCCCGCTTCCTGGGGGGACAAGTGCGCACCGGCGGCATGCCGCTCTACAAAATCATCGCCAACCGGTTTCTTACCCTGTGCGAGAACCTGGTGCTGGGCCTGCGTCTCTCGGAGGCGCACACCGGGTTTCGCGCCTATCGCCGCGAAGTGTTGGAGACTATCCCCTTCCTACTCAATTCCGACGATTTCGTATTCGACAGCCAGGTCATCGCCCAGGCCGTGGCCTTTGGCTTTCGCATCGGCGAGATCGGTGTGCCGACTCGCTATTTCGACGAGGCCTCGTCGGTCAACTTTGGCCGCAGCCTGGTCTATGGCTTTGCCACCCTGTGGACGCTGGTCAAGTTCGCGGTCCACAAGCTGGGGGTAGCCCAGGTGCCCCAGTTCAGCACCCCCCTGCGCGATGTCGTCAGCCGCTACCACCGGGCCAGCCTCTTTCGAGAGGCCGGCGGATGAGCGGTGGGAGCAGGAAAATGAGCGGCCTCCCGGAACGGACACGGCTCGTCCTCGTGACGCTCGCCTTTTGCCTCCTTGGCGTCGCCTACAGCGTCAGCCTGCCCCTGTTCGAGGCCCCGGACGAGGTGTGGCACGTCTCCTTCGTGCGTGTCTTGGCGGAACAGAGGTCCCTCCCGGTGCAGCCGACCGAGGACAAGGATATATGGCTGCGCGAAGCAGGGCAGCCTCCCCTGTACTACCTCACCGCCGCACCGGTGGCAGCACTGCTCGACACGTCCGATTTCCCAGACCTGGTCCGCTTCAACGTTGCCCACCCGGCCATCACGCCCGGCGTTCGCAGCGAGGCGACCAACCTGTTCATCCACACCCGGCGCGAGAGATTCCCGTATCAAGGCGCGGTGCTGGCCGTGCACACCCTCCGCCTGCTGAGCGTGGTGTGGGGCGCGGGAACGGTCATCGGTGCGTACCTGGTGGCTCGCGAAACCCTGCCAGCACGCCCCGGCCTGGCAGTGGTCGCCGCCGCGCTGACCGCCTTCAACCCCCACTTTATCTTGATCAGCAGCGTGGTGAACAACGACGCCTGCGCCGCCTGCCTATGCACCCTCGTGCTGTGGCGCTCTATCCGGCTGGTCGAACCGGAATCCCCCTTCGAGTTGACGCAGGCCCTCGCGCTCGGCCTCCTGCTGGGCCTGGCCCTGCTCACCAAGCTGAGCGCGCTGGCGCTGCTGCCGTTGGTCGCGCTGGCCCTGGCGCTGAGGTGGTGGCGCGACCGGGACTGGCGCGGCCTGTTGAGACGAGGAGCAGCGACCCTGAGCCTGGCTGGCCTGGTGGGTGGCTGGTGGTACGGGCGCAACTGGGTACTGTATGGCGATCCCCTGGCCTGGAACGTGTGGCTGCTGGACCTGGCCCATGTACCCATCGGTCCGGTCGAACTGGTGCGCCAGTTCGACCACGTCGCTACCTCGTTCTGGGAGCCGTACGATGGCCTGTTCCCCCCGCTGGTGTTCTGGCTGCTGGGGCTTCTGACGGTGCTGGCGGCAGCCGGCTGGATCCGCCTCATCGGGAGGCTGGTCCGGCGCGATAGGCGGGTCACGGCAAGTCCCCAGGGACTGTTGCTTTCTGGTGTCTGGTTCCTGCTCCTCTTTGCCAGCCTGGTGCGCTACATGCTGACCACTCCTTCCGACGAGGGCCGCTTGCTCTTCCCCGGCATCGCAGCGTTGGCCCTGCTGTTCGTGCTGGGAATAGAGACCCTGCTGCCCCATCCCTGGCAGCATCGGGCCTTTGCCCTGACGACGATGGCACTGCTCGTGCTCAGCATCTCGGCCCCCTGTTATGCCCTGCCGCGCTGGTTCCCGTCGCCGCTGCTGGACTCGGCCCAGGATATCCAGCGGGACGTGCCGGCCGATGGCGCAACCTACACCCCGGTCGCTCACCTCGTGGAGGCGGCCCACGTGCGCTTGTTGGGGATTCAGGTCAATCCCGACTATGCCCAGCCAGGAACGCCGGTCCAAGTGATCCTCTACTGGGAAGCGCTGGGTTCCCCGCCGGAGGATCTGCGGGCCGTGGTGCAACTGTGGACGGTGGGCGGGAGGTTGGTCAGCCACCGGGATGCGACCGCTGCCAGCGCAACCTACCCCCCCGACCTGTGGCAGGCCGGGGACGTGGTGCGGGACGTCTATCGGATGGAGCTCCACGAACGGAGGCCGGTCCTGTGCCGCGTGACCATCGGCGTGCAGGCCGGGGGTGAATTGTTGGCCGAGATCACGTCGCCGCCGATGCTGAGACTTGCGGGCGATCCCATCTCCCCAGCCGAAATCCCCCACCCCGTCTCCTACACCCTGGGAGACCAGGTCGCGCTCATCGGATATGACTCTGCTCCGTCCGGTGAGACGCTGACGGCGACCCTCTATTGGCGCGCGTTGGCGGAGCCGGACGAGGCGTACACCGTGTTCTTGCACCTGGTGGACGAGGAGGGCCGACTGTTGGGACAGGGGGATGGCCTGCCGCTGGAGGGCGACTATCCCACCTCCCACTGGTCGCCGGGTGAGGTGCTGCCCGACACACACCCCATCACGCTGGACAGCGGATCCCCCGCCGATGCGCGCTGGCTGCTCGTGGGACTCTACCGGCCGGCCGATGGCTCCCGCCTACCCGTCCATACAGCAAGCGGGGAACGTGTCCCCGATGACGCTATCAGGTTGGACACCTATGCCCGATAAACTCACCAAGGTCCTCATCAGACAGGCAAAACGGATTTACACTTGGGGGAACGATCTCACGCGCGGCGTTTTGAGCATCGTGTGGGACGCCATCCAGCGCTTCAGCGAGGTGCGGGGCGCAGAGGCGGCCGCCAGCATCTCCTTCTACGCCATCTTTTCCCTCTTTCCCCTACTGCTCGCCATGATCGTCACCGGGAGTTTTATCCTGGAGAGTAAACAGGTTCAGGGCTGGGTATTGGGAATCGTGAATGATTTTTTCCCCGTCGCGCAACGGTTGATCGAGAGGAACATCCAGCGGGTACTCGAACTGCGTGGGACCGTGGGAGTCGTCGCCCTGGTCGGTCTGGTCTGGTCAGCCACCGGCGTGCTCATGGCCCTGGCGCGCAACATCAACCTAGCCTGGCCCGAGGCCAAATCCCGCAACTTTGTGGAGGATCGAGCGGTAGCCCTGGGTATGGTGACCGGGTTGGCGCTGCTGTTGATTCTCTCGTCCGTGGCAAACACCGTGCTCAACGTCCTGGCCCGCTTGAGCATCCCCATCCTGGGGGATATCGCCGTGCAAGAGACCTCTCTGTGGAGGATACTGCTAAGCATCGGCCCCCGCCTGACACTGTTCCTGGCGCTCTGGGGTCTGTACCGCTGGATCCCCAACACGGCGGTGCGATGGCGGGACGCTTTCTGGGGGGCGGTCATCGCGGCTTCCGCGGGAGAGATTGCCAACTATGGCTTTACGTGGTACCTCAGCAGCGGGATCGCACGATACGAATTGGTATACGGCTCCCTGGGCACGGTGGTCGCTCTGATGCTGTGGATCTATATCGGCGCGTTGATCGTCCTTTTTGGGGTCCACATCAGTGCGGCTGTCACGCGACACGCCAAAAAGCAAGACGCGTAGACGTTCAGGATGACCCAGAAATCAGGTTTCCGAGATCGGGGAACCTGCCAGCCATCAATTTCAAACCCCCAACAGACACGGTCCTCATTCTGACGCCGCATCGAGCCGCCACAGGATGAGCAGGGCAACGACGGCAAAGCCGATCGAGCCAATCAGGCCCACCGGCATGGGACCCAGCAGCGGATTCGGGTCGCCTTGCACCAAGAGCGCGCCCAAGGCGGCGATCCCGTTCAGCACGCCGTGGCCGATCACCGCCGGCCACACGCTGCCAGCCCGCAGCACAGCCCATCCGAAAAATACTCCGACGGTCAGGGTGAACCAGAGAGTCATCAGCAGCCCCAGCCAGGGCGCACCCGGATAGTCGAGGCCGTAGTTATGCCCCATGGCGACGACCGGCCAGTGCCATACTCCCCAGATCAGACCGGAGAGCAGCAAGGCTCGACGTTCGCCCAGGGGCATCAGCTTGGGCTGCAAATAGGCCCGCCAGCCGAATTCCTCCCCAAAGGTGGGGATCGCGTTGAGGAGGGGGGCGATCAGCATCGCCTGGACCGTTTGAACGGCGACGACGGTCCAGGGATTCACCTCGGGCAGCGGCTGCCCGGCCTGGGCGGCGGTGGCCGCCATCAACTCTCGCACCTGACTCAGCGTAGGATCGTAATGGCGGGGAAACAAAAGAAAATAGACCACCAACCCTACCAGAGTCAGGAGGCCAGGACCGAGCCAACAGGCCACCCAATACGGCCCCTCGCGACGCAGGTTGGGTCTGAGGTACAGGTCCTGCCATCCCTCGCGCGTCAGCAGGCGCGTCAGAACGTGGGCGATAGCCGGCGCGCCCATGTAGACCAGGGTCAGGATCAAGCCCGTGAGCAGATCATTCGCCAGTCCGCCCGCCAAAAAGATGACCAGCCCGCCAGCCCAGGCGATGCCAAAGGCCCAGGCGATGTAGATGAGGATCCGTTTCTGGTCCAGTTGGTGCGTCAAAATATCCCCCCTTCCTTTCAATGCTGATCCCCTCGTTTCCACGAGAGCATTCCAAACACATTGACCGAGGCCGTATTATAGCGGCAAAGTGTATGCATGGCAAAAAATAGCCTCACTCGGAGCGAGGCGGCACGCCGTCAGGCCAAAAAGCGGGCGAATCCCGCCTGTCGCCACGCCATCGCGCCCTTCATCTGTCTTACAGGGACCAACTCATCCCACGAGCGGGCAATCTGGGCCAGCGCTGTCCGCTCGCCCTCAAAGATCCGCAGACGCTGCCCCAGGGGACGGAGATAACGGGATTTGTACTCGGCAGCTCCCACGTCGTCCACCAGCGCCAGGCCCCGCGCTGCGAGATGCCCGCCCAGGGCTGCCGGATCGAACCCCCAGATCACGGCTCGCCCAGGAGCCGCGCCAGGGAGACGAGTCTCTGCATGCCCTCAAAGCAGACCGTGCCATCGAAAACTCCCCGATGGACGTAGGTGAATGCAACCCTGCTCCCGACAGCCGCGGTAGACGCGACGTACCGCAGGATCACGCCAACCGTCTCCGGCGTGACAAACTGGGCACTGCCTTCCCAGATAAAGAATGCCCGGGTTCCCCGGCGGAAACCTGCATCCGCCAACGCTTCCTCAAGCCGAATAGAGTTGAAATCGGTGGGGAAAGTATTGTACTGGGAATCAGACGTGTGCACATCGGACGGGAGAACAATCCGGTATTGGACACATGGCTCATTCTATCGAGGGCACAGGACGCCTGAGGAAAAAGGGACCAGGTAGCAAATGGGGTTCCATCACGAAGGACACAAAGGAGACGAAGAGAATGGAGTCAACTCGGCGACTGATCCAGAGCGACCGGCACGGTAAAGGCAAAGGTTGTGCCCCGCCCCAGCTCGCTATCCACCCCAATCTGCCCACCCTGGAGTTCCACCAAATTCTTGACGATGCACAACCCCAATCCTGTTCCAGGCTTTTCCCGCGCCTCTGGGTTCTCGGAACGGAAGAACTTGGTGAACAGCCTGGCCTGGTCGGCAGGGGCAATGCCGATGCCGGTATCGGAGACGGCGCAGTGGACGAACCCGCCCTGCTGCCAGGCCCGCACGCGGATGCTCCCCTTCTCGGGCGTGTATTTGTACGCATTACTGAGCAGATTGATGAGAATTTGGGTCAATCGCGCGGGATCGGCTTGAACCAAGGGAAGATCGGCGGGCACCTTGACCGATAACTGCTGCGACTGAGCTTCGATCTGCCCGCGCGTGGCCTGCAGAGCCTCCTCCAATCCCTGCGCCAGACTGGTCGGCCTCACCTCCAGCCGCATATGACCGGTCTCGATGCGAGAGACATCCTGCAGATCCGAAACCAGGACCTGCATCCGGATCACGTTGCTGCGCATCGTTGCGATGAATTCCTCCTGCTGCGAGTCCAGCGCCCCGCACATCCCCTGCACCAGCATATCGGCGTAACCACGAATCGAGGTCATCGGTGTGCGCAGTTCGTGAGCGACCAACGAAACGAACTCGGACTTGGCCCGGTCCGCCCGGCGCACCTCGTCGTAGAGACGGGCGTTCTCGATGGCGATGGCGGCATAGTCGGCCAGGGCCAGCAGCAACTGCTGGTCGTGGGGAGAAAAGGGACGGGTGCTGACGCGGTTGCCCACGCCCAGAACGCCGATGGTTCGATCCCCCACCCTGAGCGGCACAGAGACCATCGCGCCGGTGGTGGTGATGCTCCCCTTGCGAGCTGCGTCGGTCGCCAACTCCTCGGTGCTGCGCCGGGTCATCTGGTGCACGTCCCCCGGCACGCGCTGACGATGGAGCTTGGCCTGTAACGTGCCATCTTGCGCATCCATCAGCAGCAGCGTGGCCTCCTCCGCGCCAATGACGTGAAAAACGGCATCCAACACCCGTTCCAACAACTGCTCTTGGGTCAATAGAGCAGTCACCGACTTGCCCACTCGATACAGGGTATCCAACTCTTGGACCCGCCGGCGCAACTGTTGATTGGCCGCTGCCAGGTGTTGAGTGAGGGCCTCCTTCTCTTGCCGCAAGCGTACCTCGGTCAAGGCCCGCTCGATGGCCGCGTGCATCTCCTCTGCGGTGAAAGGCTTGCTCAAATAGTCCTTCACCCCCTTGCGGAAAAATTCGACGGCGATAGCCTCCGATCCATGAGAGGTGATGAGAATGATGGGAACGTTTATCTGCTGCGCCCGCAGCATATCCACGACCTGGAATCCATTCATCCGGGGCATCTCTAAATCGCACAGCACCAGATCGGGCAGATCGGCCAGTATCGCCTCGATGCCCTCAGCGCCGTCGGCAGCCTCAAAGACGACGAATCCCCCTCGGTCGGATAGGGTTTCGACGACAAATTCCCGTATGGGACGGCTATCATCTATCACCAGAATTTTTACATCGGATGCCATTCAGAGCTCCCACCACGCGGTGAAAATAGGCAGCCCAAACTAGAGTGCTTCTATTATACTCAAACTAGCTAATTTGATAAATTAAGAGAGAGTTACAGTTGAATAACGATCTCACCTAAAAGGAATACGGTTCAGTCAGCAATTCCCGTTTTAGCATCGCCGTCACACATTTGACGTTCGTAGTGGCGACTTTAGTCGCTTCTATTGCGCAAACAGCGAAAGTCGCTACTACGAACTCCATAACGGGAATTGCTGCGGTTCAGTTGAGCACCATAGATTCTCGGAGCTGGCGATACACGATCCATCGACGAGCCCATCAGATTCTACGTCCTCTGTGATGAGCAGAGGACGGGTATAACTCGAGACTTTGACCTCTGACGCTGTTTAGATTATACTGGTAGCAGTCGTCCAACGTCCGAAACACTACTGTAACTTGAATGAAACGTTAAAATGCCGAATTCTAGATTACACTAGGGTACATAGTACATCCACGACACGAGCCCGTGTTGAGTATACGTGCCCGGTTGAACTTGCTAGGGAGGGTAGAATGGCAGGAGAACGCGTGTTAGTGGTGGACGACAGCTTGGTCTATCGAGACCTGCTTGTCAACCACGTACTGACGCCCAATGGATACGAGCCACTGACGGCCAACGATGGGGAGAGCGGTCTACGGATTGCTCTACGAGAAGGCCCGGATCTGATTATTATGGATATGCAGATGCCAGGTATGACCGGGCTTCAAGTTCTTGAGGCTCTCCACCAAGCCGGCAGCGAGATTCCCGTCATTATGATGACCCTCCACGGCTCCGAGGACCTGGCGGTGCGGGCCTTCCGCCTGGGTGTCAAAGATTACGTCATCAAACCATTCGACATCGAGGAGATGCTGATCGCCATGGACCGGGCGCTGACCGAAGTGCGTCTGCGCCGGGAGCGAGACGCGCTCACCCGGACGCTCGAAGCAGAGCGCCGCCAACTGGAGGCCGTGCTGACCAATACCAAGGAGGGTATCCTCCTGGTCGACGACAGTGATGAGGATAGAATCATCCTGGCCAACCACGCCGTCTGTGAGGCGTTCAACCTGGAGAGCGACGGTGCCAACAGGCCTCTGATGGAGGTGGTGCAGGACGAGGTTCTGATCGACGTGTTTCAGCAGGCCAAGGCCAAAGCAGAGATCGCCCACGCCGAGCTCCCCCTGCCCGACGACCGTACGTTCAACGCCAACATCACCCCGATCCAGGGTGTGGGGCGAGTCGCCGTGATGCAGGACATCACCTACCTCAAGGAACTGGACCGGATGAAGTCCGAGTTCGTCTCCACCGTGTCTCACGACCTCCGTTCTCCCCTCACGTCGGTCAAGGGCTTTGCCGATCTGCTGCCCCAGGTGGGCCAGTTGAACGAGCAGCAGGCCTATTTCCTGGAGAAAATCCGCAGCGGGGTGGATACCGTCACCGAGATGATCAGTGATCTGTTGGATCTGGGGCGAATTGAGGCGGAAGTGCGTATGGACCTGGAGGAATGTGATCTCGGGGTCATCATCGAAAAAGTGATCGCCGGTCAACGAAATCACGCCGAGCTTAAAAAGCAATATCTCCGGATGCAAATCGGACCCGATCTGCCCTCCGTGCTGGGCAACCCGGTCCGTCTGGGACAGGCATTGTCCAACCTGGTCAGCAACGCCATCAAGTACACGGCAGAGAAAGGCCGTATCTCGGTGATCGCTTCCCGAGAGGATGGTCAAGCCGTGATCAAGATAGAAGACAACGGCATGGGTATTCCCCAACAGGATCTACCTCACATCTTTGACAAATTCTACCGCGTGGACCGGCCCGAGACGGAGGGGATCATTGGCAGTGGATTGGGACTTTCCATCGTCAAGACCATCATCGAAAAACACCGGGGACGCATCTGGGTGGACAGCAAAATGGGCGTGGGCACTGCCTTCACCATTGTGCTGCCATCCGCCCTCGAACCACCAGGCACGACCGGCTCAAAACGGTCTGGCTAGAACTCCCGCCCAGTAGGGTCACACGTCCAACTCGGCCACCGCCAGCCGCGCACTCTCCGCGCATCATAGATCGCGTCAGCGAATTCGCGCGTCACGCATTCCCTCCCCCGTCGCCACTCCACCCCTCGACGGCGCAAGAGAGTGGCCCTGACACCTCATCGCCAGCGCCATCCCGACTCTCACGCGCTCCAACGCCACCGGTGATCCCATCGGCCTCGTAAGACACTACAAACCCACGTTCGATGCACGGGACTGGGATGGGCCCATCTATTACCAGTTCAGCACTGCGCCCAGATTCAGGGCCGGTGAGCACGGTGGCAGAGCACGGGGTTTGCACATCGCCAGAACCTTCAAGACGAGAGGACAGTGTTTTGCTTGAGCGTGCAATGTGCGGTATAATAACTATGTCTCATTCAATATCTGGAGTGGGTTACCTGTCTCACCCAGATTAGAAAAGCAAGGGTAGCCACATATTATGATCAATGACCCTTCCAAAAAGATTCCCGGTCAAGACAACATCTCCGCGCTCCGCGAGGGATTGAACAACATCAACCGCCTCGTGATCCGCCAGAGCGGGAGCGACGCGCTGGCGATGCAGCTCTCCCAGCACCTATTGGCTCTGCAGGACATGCTGAACCACCTGGAGCAGGAACTGACATCGCAGGTTTCGGAACGGCAGGAACTGGTCGCCCTGTACAATGTCAGCCACGCCATCGGCTCCTCCCTCGACCTGACTCAAGTCCTGAACGAGGTGATGGATCAGATCATCCAGCTGACGGGAGCCGAACGTTCCTTCTTGATGCTCGTAGACCCAGACTCAGGGGCGCTGGAATACCGGGCGGCCCGCAATATGGACCGCGAGACCATCGGCTCTTCCTCGTTCGAGATCAGCCGCAGCATCGTCAGCCAGGTCGCCACGACCGGCGATCCCATCGTGACGACCAACGCCCAAATGGACCCGCGCTTCAAATCGCAGGAGAGCGTCATCGGATACAACCTCCGTTCCATCCTGTGCGTGCCGCTCAGAGCGAGAGGTAGAATCACAGGCGTGATCTATGCGGATAATCGCATCCTCACCGGTCTCTTTTCCGACAACGACCGTGACCTGCTGGCGGCCTTTGCCAACCAGGCCGCGGTAGCCATCGAAAACGCCCGCCTGTTCGAGAGCGTCTCCAATGCCAAAAAGCTGATGGACAACATCTTTGCCTCCATCGCCAGCGGCGTCATCACCACCGACGTACAAGAGCAAATCATCCTCTTCAACCGCGCCGCCGAGCAGGTCTTGCAGTGCCCGGCAACCGCCGTCATCGGCTCCTGCTTTACCCAGGTGCTGCCCCCCCCGCTCGTCAGCGAGCTTCAACCCCAAGTCGAAATGGTCAAACGGCTTGGAGAGCCAGTGATCGGTGTGGAAAGAGAGCTGTCCCTTCCCGAACGAGGGCACGTCATCCTGCGCACCAGCTTTTCCCCTCTCAAAGACGCTGAAAACATCACCCAGGGCGTCGCCATCGTGATGGACGACCTCACGGAGCAGCGCCGCCTGGAAGCGCGCTACCAGATGTTCCAACGCTACCTCTCGCCAGCCGTCATCGAGCGTCTGCCCCTCGATCCCAGCGAGCTAAAGCTGGGCGGACAGCGCCAGGAAATCACCAGCCTGTTCGCCGACATCCGGGGGTTCACCGATTACAGCCGCCAACACAGCCCCGAAGCCCTGGTCGAAGTGCTTAACCAGTATCTGGACATCGGCGCCCAGGCCATCCTGGATGAAGACGGAACCCTGGACAAGATTCTGGGAGACTGTGTGGTCGCTATCTTTAACGCCCCCCTCCCCCAAACAGATCACGTGCTGAGGGCCGTTCGGGCCGCCCTCAAAATTCAAGAGGGCGTGGCACGACTGCACCAGCGTCTGCCCGCGGCATCCCATCTCTACTACGGAGTGGGGATCAACGTCGGCGACGCCGTCGTGGGCAACATCGGGACCGAGCATCAGATGAACTATACCGCCATCGGGTCGAGTGTGAATCTGGCCAGCCGTTTGCAGAGCACTGCCAGGCCAGGACAGATACTGCTATCCCCGGCCACGTATCGGCAGATTGAGGAGCACGTTCAAGCCCGCCAACTCCCCCCTATGGCGATCAAGGGGTTCAGCCAAGCCCTCACGGTGTACGAACTACTGGGGCTAAAGTAAAGACCCGTGGTGTTCCTGGTCATCATAAACGGACTGGTTGCCCTGTGGCTGGCGCTCTACGGGCTGCACGCCTTCGTCCTGGCATATCTCTACCTGCGCCACCAGCGAGACACCCTCCCACTCCCTCCAATCCATCGGTCTGACCTGCCCCCTGTCACCGTACAAGTGCCGGTTTACAACGAGCTACACGTGATCGAACGAGCCATAGACGCCGCCGCTGCCCTCGATTATCCCCGCGACCGCTTGCAAATCCAGATCCTGGACGATTCGACCGACGAGACGACTCGCCTGGCCCAGATTCGGGCCGCCCTCTACCGGGATCAGGGCATAGATGTCACGGTACTGCGTCGGTCCAGCCAGGATGGGTACAAGGCCGGGGCGCTGACCAGCGGCCTATCCCAGGCCCGAGGGGAATACATTGCCATCTTTGACGCCGATTTTTGCCCCCGGCCCGATTTCCTGCTCCAGACCATCCCCCACTTTTTGAACCGGCCGCGGCTGGGCATGGTACAGACCCGCTGGTCGTATCTCAACGCCGCGTACTCCTCCCTGACCCGCGCCCAAGTGCTGGCCCTGGACGGCCACTTTATCGTCGAGCAAACCGGGCGGAACCGATCCGGGCTGTTGATGAGCTTTAACGGCGCGGGCGGCATCTGGCGGCGGCAGTGCATCGAGGAATCCGGCGGCTGGCAGGCGGACACCCTGTGCGAGGACCTGGACCTGAGCTACCGGGCTCAGTTGGCCGGCTGGGAATTTCTCCACCTGCCCACCGTGGACGTCCCCAGCGAGGTTCCGCCTCAAATCACGGCCTTCAAGCGACAACAAGCTCGTTGGGCGCAAGGATCGGTGCAAGCCCTGCGCAAACTGACCAAGCCAATTCTCCAAAGCCAGCGGTTGAACTGGGGCCAAAAGCTCATGGCGTTCGTTCACCTGAGCAGCTACCTGAGTCACGCGCTGCTGCTGCTGCTGCTGCTGCTTTCACCGGCGCTGATGCAGATCCCTCAGGCGATGAATCTTCCCCTGGGCGGATTGAGTCTGATGTGTTTAGGGCCGCCACTGGTCTACACCCTGGCTCAACAAGCCTTGTACCCCAACTGGCTGCGGCGCTGTCGAGCGTTCCCTTTGCTGGCATTGATCGGCATCGGCATTACGTGGCAGAATACCCGGGCCGTGGGGCGTGGCCTGACCCGCTGGGGCGGGACCTTTGCCCGCACGCCCAAATTTCGGATCGAGGGGGAAACAGGGGATTGGACCGCCAGCCGCTACCGCCTGCGCGCCGACGGCAGCACCGTCGGCGAGATCGGCCTGGCGCTCTATGCGCTAATCGGAGCAGGACTGGCTCACGTCGCCGGCAACTATGGGATGATCCCATTCCTCCTGCTGTACGCCGTGGCATTCGGCACAGTCGCGGGTCTGGGCCTGACTCAGACCTTTAGGCGGCGCGGCACACTGCCGACCCCCCTGCAGCCAGGGCGGCTGCTGCGAGAACAGCACGACCCCTAATCAGCGGTCGCTCAGACATCCTCTGCCAGGCGGCGTCCTTCCCAGAAAGCCTGGCGGTTCAACTCGACGTACTTGGGCGGCACCCGCCGTTCGACGACCTCCAGCCACGTCTCTGGCGGCACGTCCAACCGCGTGGAAAGCACCCCCAAGAGCACGGTGTTCGCCAGGCGGGGGTTGCCCAGCCGCTCGGCCGTCGCCAGGCCCGGGACCATCCTCAAATCGTCTGTACGAGCCCGCACCACGGTCAAGATGTCTGCATCGGGAGGATACTCGGCATCACCGACTGTGACCGACATCGGGACAATACGCTGTTCGTTGACCAGCACCATGCCCCCAGGTCGCAGCCACTCGATCCAGCGGGCCGCCTCCAGGGTCTCGGTGGCGATCAGATAATCCACTGTCCCCTTCTCGGCCAGAGGCGCTCCCACGTCCTGCCCCCAGCGCACGTGACTCTCCACCACACCGCCGCGCTGGGAAAACCCGTGCACTTCGGATTTCTTGGCATCGTATCCGGCCTGCAGCCCCACCTCGGCCGCAATATCAGAAGCAGTCAAGATTCCCTGACCACCGACGCCGACGAATAAAAAGTTAACAGTTCCCTGGTTCATTCCCATCCACCTTAAAAGCCCAGCCTTTCCGATGAAACGTTCTGTGGGCGAATCGCCAACCTGCCCCTCGTTCTCCGCTTTCGGCGTCACGCCGTCTGGTACATTGCTTTCCTGGGACAGACCTGCAGACACACGGTGCAGCCGGTGCACAACAGCGGATCTATCTGCGCCTTGGGCCGCTTCGTCTTCGCGCCCAACTCGTCCGACTTGAGAATGGCCGGACAGCCCACCCGGAAGCAGAACCCACACCCATTACAGGTCTCGCGATCCACCGTTACCACCGGGCGACGTCTGAACTGGGGGGTGAAAACACACGCCCCATTGACGACAATGACCGTGGGCCGATCCTCAATCGCCGTCGCCTCTTTGATCGCCGCCTCGACCCCCCTGACGTCCAGCGCGTCCACCACCCACAGGTGCTCGACGCCCATCGCCCGCACTGTCGCCTCGATGTCAATCACCTGGGTGGTCTCTCCTTGCAGCGTGACGCCCGTGGCGGGATTGTCCTGCCCTCCAGTCATCGCCGTCGTGCCATTGTCCAGGATCATGGTGCACGTGACTCCCCGGTTATAGATAGTGCTCGCCAGCTCTGACAGGCCAGCGTGGAAAAACGTCGAGTCGCCGATGGTCGCCACGACCTTGTCAGGGCATCCGGCCTGCTTCGCTCCATGCGCCATACCGATGCTGGCTCCCATCGAGATCAACATGTCCATCTCCTCAAAGGGCGGCAGGACGCCGATGGCATAACAACCGATGTCGCCAGCCACCAGCATCTTGAGCTTGCGCAGGTTGAAATAGACCGAGCGGTGAGGACAGCCGGGGCACAGAGCTGGCGGGCGGGGAGGAATCGCCAGGGCCGCGTCCGCGGACTGGGCCGCGGAATCCAAGCTCGCCACAGGCAGACCAGCTTGCAAGGCCCCTTCCCGCACCCGCGCCAGCGACAGCTCCCCCGTCCACGGGAAAAACTCGTCCCCGATCTTGCCGATCACGTCCAGCCCCAACGAGCGCACGTACTCCTCGATGAAGGGGTCCAGTTCCTCGATCACGACCAGCGTCTCGACCTCGGCGGCAAAATCGCGGATCAAGCCCGCTGGCAGTGGATAGGTCATGCCCAGCTTGAGGAAAGAGAACCCGGCCAGAACCTCCCGGGCGTACTGGTAGGCCACACCGTTGCAAATGACGCCCACCCGCCGGTCGCCCCAATCGACGCGATTGAGAGCACAGGTCTCGGCGTATACAGCTAGACCTTTGAGACGGGCCTCGACCTCGGGATGGCGCAGACGGGCGTGAGCCGGAATCATGACGTACTTGCGCGGATGCCGCTCAAAGGGAGGCAGCGATTCAAACTCGCGGGGCGCATCAGGCATACTCACCTCGACCCCACTCTTGGAGTGCGAGATCCGCGTCGTGGAACGCAGCATCACGGGGGTATCGAACAACTCGCTCAACTCGAACGCCAAGCGGGTAAATTCTTTCGCCTCCTGGCTGTCGGAAGGCTCCAGGCAAGGAAACTTGCCGAAACGAGCATAGTGCCGATTGTCCTGCTCGTTCTGAGAGCTAAAGGCGCCCGGATCATCGGCACTGACCAGCACCAACCCGGCCCCCACACCGGTGTATGAGAGGGTCATCAGACTGTCGGCGGCGACGTTGACGCCCACGTGCTTCATCACAGCCAGCGCCCGCGCCCCCGCAAAGGAGGCCCCCACAGCAGCATCCAGCGCCACCTTTTCGTTGGACGCCCATTCGGCCCGCACGCCGGCGTACTGAGCCAACGCCGGCAGAATCTCTGTGCTGGGGGTGCCGGGATATGCGGATGCGTACCGCACACCGGCTTCCCACGCTCCCAGCGCGATGGCTTCGTTACCCGAAAGCAGTTGTCTCACAGAATTTCCCGTTGGATTCATCCTTTACTCCTCAGTCTCCAAGACCTTGGGTTTAAGCCCTTCGGCCTGTGCGCAACTTTTAGGGTCCGGCAATGCCCCTCGACGATATGATACCAGCTAACGGCCTCGCAGGCGAATACGAGCCTCGCGGCAGCGTGGGCAGGCGCCCCCTCGATACTCGGTCCCACAGGTACGACACGTTTTGACCGGGATAGGTCGGTCGTCCTCCAGCGATGCCACGATCAGCACGACCTCTTGTCCCTCGTACTTGGCCAGCCATGCGCCGAGTTCCAGGTCACCCACTATCCAAGACCCGTCCGCAGCGCCACGACGCACACGTCCCTCGGCGATGCCCAGGTCCAATTCGTAAGCGACCGATGCTAACTCGCGGATACTGGCTTTACGATGCGCTGGCATAGTTCCCTCCTGTCGTCTCGCGTCATTATACTTTGCCCACCCACTCCTGACAAGCATCTCTGGAAAATGAGTGGGTCACTCCTCGCGCTGCACGTCCCGGCGCAGGATGCGATAGTGATCGAAATCGCGGGCAACGATTGTGTCGGGAAAAACCGCTCGTGCTTCTTCCAGCACCTGCACCTCGCGGTAACGACGGGAGATGTGAGTCAATATCAGCCGGTGAACCCCGGCCTCCCGGGCCAGGTGAGCGGCTTGCGCCGCCGTGAGATGGCCAAAGCGATGGGCCAGGTCCGCTTCGGTCCGCAAGTAGGTGGCCTCGATGGACAGCCAATCGGCCCCCTCCACCCTAGACACCAAATCATCGGTCCGCCCCACATCGCCCACGTGGACCAGGCACGCCCCCGGCATGGAGGGTCCCAGCACATCATCCGGGTGAATGACCCGTCCATCCGCCAGCGCTACCGTCTCCCCGGCCACTAACCGACGGCGTTCCGGGCCGCGCGGCACACCCAACTGTTCGGCCAGATCGTTGAGAAACGGGCGGCGGGGCTTTTCACGGAACAGATACCCCAGACAAGGCCCCCGATGGACGACCGGGAAGGCGATAACCTCAAAGGTATCGTCCTCCAGGACCACGCCGGGAGTCACCTCGATCAAATCAATGTCAATCGGCGCTTCCCCGCCCCGCAGCACCACACCATAGATCAAATCATACACCCGTTCGAGAGCCCAACCACCGCCATAGATCTCGATGTGTTCCACCGCCTCCCAACGGGCAAAGGTAGAGATCAATCCTCCCAGGCCCAGGATATGATCCAGATGACCATGCGTCAGAAGGATCCTATTGAGACGCTTGAAACCAAGCCCACTGAGCAAAATCTGTCGCTGTGTCCCTTCGCCACAGTCCACCAAGAAACGATAGTCCTTGTAGAGAACCACTTGAGCCGACAGCCCCCGGTGAATCGAAGGAGCCGACGCCGAAGTGCCCAAAAAAATAATTTCAATCACACTTGCTCTCCTTTGACCCACAGCCAGCCCGGTGATTCCACTGCTCCCTCAATCTGCACCTCTCGCGCTAAAAAGTGTCGTACCACCCACACGTTGGTGAGCAAATGCCGGGTGACCCGCGAGGTGCTCACCCGCGTCTCTCCCTCTGCCAGCACAGCCGGAAGCACCAACTGATCGGCCAGATGGGGATCCAGCGCAGCGGTCGAACGGTGATGAGCCAGCAGTTCGTCGCAGGCCATCTCGGACACCCGCTCAGAGGGCAACCCCTGGCGCCCGTAGACCGTAAAACCGGTCGCAGCGCGGTCATATTCCGCGCACAAAAAGATGCCCGCTCCTGGGCCATTTCCCCGCAGGCGACGCGGCTCTACCCGCGCCGCGAGCCCGGCCTCAGCCAGCAGGCGATGCGCCCGGTCCGCCATGCGCTGTGGAATGTGGGCCGGCAGGTTCATCCCGGCTGCGATGCCCCAGACCGACTGAAGCGCTCCACGTTCGACCACCTGCAGGGAACGGAGCGGCCCCTCGCGCCCGGCGATGCGCACCTGCACCTGTCCACCGCCGGCCGGATAGAACCCCCACTGCTCAGACTCTACCTGCGCGCGCGCTCCCATCCGCGCCAATTGAGGCAGAAAGACGTGCTCCACGTAAGAGATAGAGGGCGCCCACGGCACGTGCGTCCCACCGCGCAGCGTCAGGTAAGAGTCCCCATCAGCCAGAGCCAGGGGCAAAAAGATCGTCTGCAGCACCAATCCCACGGACCCGGCACTGCCGCCCTGGACTGCCGCGCTCACGTCGAAGGTGTACTGCCCAGCGCGGACTGGCCCGCCCGGCGTGAAAGAAAGCGCCTGGGAACCCAGTACATCCCCTTCGAGTTGAGCGTCACAAATCGCGGCGGCGGCACGGACGGCGGTGAGATGTTGAGGCCGTAGACCGGGCTTTTTGCGTCCAGCGCGAATGTGCTCGATGCGGAGCGGACGTCCCGTCAGCACAGCCAGCGTCAGAGAGGTGCGCAGTACCTGCCCGCCCCCCTCGCCGTACGAGCCATCAATTTCTATCCAATCCCGCATCTCGCCGCTCACCAGAACTATTTTTCCATCTCACGCAATGCCTCGTAGGCCATGGTCAACTGCGCCTCAGGCCAACCCGGCCAGGTGATGGCCCACCAATACTGCTCGTCCCCCTCGGTCCAGTGAGGACTGGCGATAGAATGCACGATCATCGGCCCAATCCAGGGCGACCAGTGCTCCCTGGCGTATCGAAAGGCCTGCACCAGATACTCCGCCTGGAGCTCCTCAGTGACGGCAAACCAGGCATAGTTGGGATGGATGGGATCCGTGGTCCACCCCATCTCGAGCACCGCCACCTGTTTGTCGCTGTCCCCATACTGCTCCATCACCGCGCGGGCGTCCTCGACGTGGCGGAAGCAAAAGAAGCGGTGCCCATCGTGCCGGGCGGCGACTTGCTCCGGCGAGATGTCCGGTGGGTAGGCGAACCCGGGCGCGTGTACTCCCAACAGGTCAAAGTAGGGCGCTGCGCCGGCCTCGTACATGCCGATCAGGTACTCGATGTCCGGCATGGCCTCGGGCGGACCGTTACCGGTGGGGGAAAGCCCGGCCGAGATCACCAACGCCCCTGGATCCGCCGTCTTGACGCCGAGATAACAGGCCCGCAGCAACTCGACGTAAGCGGCTGGATTGGGGGAAGAGCCCTCCCACTCGCGGGATAGATTCGGTTCGTTCCACACCTGATAGGCCCGCACCCGCCCGCGATACCGCTCGGCCAGGGCGTGACAAAAATCGCCGTAATCCTGCGGATCCCCGATCGGGCCGCAGTCGCTACACTCTGACAAAGCCCACACCGGCTGGCGGTCGACGCGAAAGATGATATCCAGGCCCAGCCGCTCCGCGTCGGCGACGATGCGATCAGTAAAGTACCAATCATAGTGCCCCTTGAGGATGCCCTCCACGTTCCGCCAACTGACTTGCTGTTTGACCCACGTGAACCCCGCATCAGCGATCAACCCCAAATCCCGCTTTGCGACCTCCTCATCCCACCACAAAAAGGCCTGCATCCCGTATTCCGGAGAGGCTAGACGCGCGCGGGGCCACGAGGTAGGCGTGGGGAGCGGGGTGAGCGCGGGAGCGATTCCCATCCTGGACCAGACGAACAGGCGGAACCCCACGAGGATCAGGCCCACGACCACGAAAGGGACGACCAAACGACGCTGGCGGGAATCCGATTGTTCCATTGTACGTCGCTCGTTGGATGGATTGGGTCAGGGCTTTTCCATCACTCCGATAGCCCCAAAGGCCGGGCGGGCGATACCCTGAAAATCCAGCATGCTGTAAGGGGCATTGGGATCGGTAGGGCCAATGCCATCCTTTTGTGCAAAATCGAGGTTCCACAAAAAGGCCAGCCGCACAAATCCCCATTCACGCATCAACTGGAACGCCTGCACGTTCCAGCGCGCCTGTTCCTCCAGCGTGTTGTCCAGCGCGAACTCGAAACCCGGCGGATAGCCGTCGAATCCCTCAGCCGTGGCCCAACCGAACTCGGTGACGCAGAGAGGCTTGTCGCTGCCGGCAGCAGCGATGCGCTCGTGGTAGCCCCACAGGGTGGATTTGAAGGACCAACTGTGGTCGGGATTATCGAACGGACCCCGGAACTGGGCGCTGGGATCGTTGAAACCCTCATCCCACGCCACGTCGGGCGGCATGTTAATCCCATTGTGATGTGCGCCCACGCAGTCACAATAGTTCAGAAAACCGGCCGCTACCATCCGGTCAAAGTACTCAAAGTCGTCCATATAGATGATGCGACTCGCATTGTTGGGATCGACAGCCGTGGCGCCCACCGGTGAAAGCGCGCCGCTGATGACGATGATATTCGGATCGCGGCTCTTGATGGCCTGGTAGCATAGTCGAAGCATCTCGACGTATCGTTCGGGATCGACCCCTCCCGCGGTATCCCACTCCCGATCCAGGTTCTGCTCGTTCCACACCTCGATGGCATGGATGCGCCCCTGATACCGCTCCACCATACGCCCCATAAAATCAGCCAGGAGGGCCAGGTCGTCGGGAGGAGCGCCTTCGACGTTATCGTCAAAGTAGGTGCGCGTCCAATGGGGAGCATCCACCACGCTGAGCATCACCTTGATCCCCCGCTTGTTGGCGGCCTCCACCACCCAATCGAAACCGCTCCAATCCATCTGACCGGGGTTGCCCTCGAAAGGGGCCCACCGCACCTGCTGCTTGACCCAGCCTAAACCCAGGCTCTCCACCTGCCCCATCGTGTAATAGGCGTCCCCTATAATGCCGTGGGTGGCGATGCCATAGCCAAAGACCTCCTCCACCGGCGGGATCGTAGGGACAACTGTGGGTTCTGGAACAGGGGTCGGTTCCGCCGTGGGCGTGGCAAGCTGCTCCGCCACGGCCGTGACCGGCGGCTCCTCTGTCTCATCCCCACTGCCGGGGCCGAGCCAGCCGTACCACGTGCAGAACCCTCCAGCGATGACGAGCAACAGCCAGACAGCGGCAGCGATATAGAGCCGCTGGCCGCTCAACCCGCGATTGCTGTGTGAAAAGCTCATAATGACCTCCTCGATGGCATGGTGACGGCCAAAGGGGTTCGGCGGCCACCGAACCCCCACCCGTCTTGTTTCCCTCGTCTCAGAAGAAACGTACGTCGTCAGGGCAGGACGCTGTACACATCAGCGCGTGCCCAGCACAGCGTGGAGCGTGTCGCAGGCAGGGCAACTCCCATCGGGACGGATGATGGCGTAGCC
>DSDT01000084.1 GCA_011048615.1 Chloroflexota bacterium
ATCCCCCACCCGCCCTCCGACTGGCCGCCGCCGTCTTTCTGCTCGTCGCCCTGCCCGCCATGCTGCTGCCCAGCGCCCTGGCCAGCGGCGAAATCACGCCCAGCAACCTGCGCGCCGTCGGCCTGCTGCCCCTGGTCTACCTCTTCCCCGCCCTCGGCCTCTCGACCCTCACGTCCGCCCTGTCCCGCCGCTTGCACCTCCCACAGCGGACCCTCTCGGGCGCCATCCTGGTGCTGCTCCTGGCCCTCTCCACCCCGGCCACCGCCGCCGCCTACTTTCGCGACTGGGCCCCATCCGCGACCCTCTATTACGCCGCCGACGGCGATCTGGCCGACGTGGCTGCCTACCTGAACCAGAACGACCTGGCGACCACCACCCCCTACGTCGCCAGCATCCACTACCGCCACCCCACCCTGGCCTTCCTGGCCCAAGAGTATCACGCCATTCGCTGGCTCACCGGCGGCCACACCGTCGTCTTACCGCCCCCAGCGAGCGATGACGGGCTGTTGATCCTGCCCCGCTCGACCGCGGGCGACCTGGCCTGGGTCGAGTCGGTGCTGCCGGACGACAGCCTGGTCACCGCGCCCCCCGGGCCCGACGGAGCGCCTGCCTTTCACGCCTACCGCGTCGCGCAGACCCCCGCCCTGACGCCCACCCATCCCCTGACTGCCAACCTGGCCCACGTCGTCCACCTGCTCGGCTACGATGTCGCCAGCGCCTCCCGCAACGACGCCCACATCGGGGTGGCCGTCTGGTGGCGGGTGCTGAACCGGCCCGCACAGGGCGATTACGGCCCCGTCGCCCGTCTCACCGATCCCTGGGGTGGAGTGTGGGGGGAAACTCTGCCCTTTCACTACCCAGCCGAACAGTGGACGTCCGGCGAGTTAGTGGTGGATCACCTCACAATCCCGGTCATCCCTGGCGCGCCCCCCGGCGATTACCTGGTCCGCTTTGGACTCTACTCCCCCAGCACCGACGCCCGCCTGCCCCGGCTGGACGACGCCGGCCGGTACGCCGGCGACACCATCCGCCTGCCCATCCGCCGCCGCCTGGACGCTCGCGTCGGAGGGCTGACCCTGCTGGGATTCAATCTGGATACGACCGCCGCCCGGCCCGGCGAGCCCCTCTTCCTGATCCTCTTCTGGCAGGGCCCCGATGGCGCTCGAGGGCAGGCCGAGAGCATCTCCCTGCCCGACCACGCCATCGCGCTGACCCTGGGCGAGACCCTGCTGTACCGGGGCGCTCCCGTCCACGACACGTACCCCACCTCCCAATGGACCGCCGGTGAGATCGTCGCGGACCGGTACGGACCGCGCCTGCCCCGGACTATGCCGGCCGGCGATCACACCCTGAGGCTGACCGTGGACGGCCAGACGGTCGAGTTGGGCATTGTCGCCGTGCCGACCCTGACCCGCGCCTTCGACGCCCCCCCCATCTCCCACCCCCTCAGCGCTACCCTGGGCCGCCAGGTCCGCCTGCTGGGCTATGACCTCCCGTCCGAAACCGTCGCGCCCGGGGGAACGCTGACGCTGACCATGTACTGGCAGGCCCAGACCGAGATGGACGAAGGGTATACCGTCTTCACCCACCTACGGGCTGCCGACGGCTCCATCAGCGGGCAGCGAGACAATCCCCCGCTGGACGGATCCTACCCCACCCCCCTGTGGGTGGCCGGCGAGGTCGTCACCGACGTCCACCGCATACCCGTCCGAGCCGACGCTCCGCCGGGGGAGCACCGCCTGGAAGTGGGGATGTACATCGCCGAGGACGGCGCGCGCCTCCCCGTCACCGCGCCCTCTCAGGATGCGAGTGAGGCCGGCGACGCCATCCTCCTGCAACCGGTCACCGTGCAATGAGCAGAATCAGGAGAACTCGACGATGCCGATAAACATCCAAGCCTTCCTGGACTGGGGGCTATCCCTCTTGCCCATCCTGGTCGTCCTCGTCTTGATGCTCCATTTCCGCTGGGGCGGTGCCAGGGCTGGGGCGGTCGGCTGGACAGCGGCGCTGCTGGTGGCTGCGCTCCACTTTGGGGCCGGGTGGCAGCTCCTGGCCTATGCCCAACTGAAGGGACTGCTGCTGACCGGGTTCGTGCTCTACATCATCTGGGCCGCCCTGGTCCTCTACCGCGTCACCGACGAGGCGGGCGCGCTGACGACGATCGGGGCCAGGCTGCCCCATCTGACCCCCGATCGGGGGTTGCAGGCGCTGCTTTTGGGCTGGGTCTTTGGCGCTTTTCTCCAGGGAGTGAGCGGGTTCGGCGTGCCGGTGGCCGTCGTGGCACCGTTGCTGGTCGGATTGGGTTTTCCGCCGCCGACGGCCGTCATCATCGCCTCGGTGGGTCACTCCTGGGCGGTGACTTTTGGATCGCTGGGGTCCTCCTTCTACGCCCTCATCGGCGCGACGGGGCGCAGCGGCGAGGAATTGGCCCCCTGGTCAGCGGCGATGCTGGGGCTATGCTGCATGGCGTGCGGCCTGGGGACAGTATGGGCCGCCGGCGGGAAACGCGCCCTAAGACGGGGATGGCCGGCCCTGCTCCTCATCGGTCTGACGATGGCCGGCGCCCAGTTCCTGGCTGTCGTCAACGGCCTATGGTCCCTCGGCGGGATGGTGGCCGGTCTGGCTGGACTGGCGGTCGGTGTGGGCTGGGCCAGGATGACACGCGCCCGCCCGGCAGAAGGCTCGCCGCCTCGAGATACCGCATCGGCTCCCCCCACCATGTCCCTCGGCTGGGCTCTGTTCCCCTACGCGCTCCTGATCTTGATCGTGCTGACCGCCCAGTTGGTTCCTCCCCTGCACGATGTTCTGAATCGCATCGTCATTCGCGTCGAGTTCCCCCCCTTGACGACCGCCCAGGGTTGGACCACGCCAGGCGGGCCGGGCCGCACCATCAGCCTCTTGGGTCACGCCGGGGCGCTGCTGCTCTACGCCGCCCTTATCACCTACGCCCTGTTCCATCACCAGGGCCGCTACACCCCAGGAGCCGCTGGTCGCATCGCCCGGGCCGTGGTGCAAAAGGGGACCAACTCGAGCCTGGGGATCGCTACAATGGTCGGCATGGCGATGTCCATGGAGCACGCCGGCATGACCCACCGGCTGGCCGATGGATTGGCTCGCGCGGCTGGGCCAGTATTTCCGCTGGTCTCTCCCTTCATCGGCGCTCTGGGAGCTTTTATGACCGGCTCCAACACCAACTCGAACGTCGTTTTCGGCAGTATGCAGCAGCACGTTGCCACCCTGATCGGCGCGAGTCCCCTCGTCATCCTGGCCGCGCAGACGGCCGGCGGGGCCATCGGCTCGCTGTTCGCCCCGGCCAAGATCATCGTGGGATGCAGCACGGTCGACCTGGGCGGCCAGGAAGGGCCGGTGCTTCGCGCCTCGCTGCGCTACGGGCTCGCCATCATCGCCGCCGTCGCTCTGGTGACCGGCGCCGCCGTCTATGGGGGTGGGCCATGAATTCGCTCCCGGTCATGCGATTCGTAATCACACAACAAGGAGGTCCACGATGAACACCCTGCTTTTGCTCTGGCGCGGCATCCGGGACACCGGTCTCGCCGCCACGCGCGACAGCGTCGCCTACCAGCTCCGTCAGCAACTGCACCGCTGGCGATTCGCACGTCCATCGAACCCCCGGCCCGCGCCCCTCTCCCTGGGGAGGGTCGTACAGGTCGAGAGCTGCGCCCAGACCGTCACCGTCACCGGCAGCACCGCCGCCTACGTCATCACCGCCCTGGCCCCCGACCTGGTGCGTGTCCAACTCGTCCCTCCCTCCGGCTGCCGCTACCGGGCCGCCGATTCCTACGCCATCGCCAAGCCGGACGACACGTGGCCCCCCTGCGACGTCGCCGTAGTCGAGACGGAGACCGACGTCGAGGTTTGCACCGCCCGGATCGTCTGCCGGATCTCCAGGACGACGGGCCAGGTGACGTTCCTGGATCGCGAGGGCCGCGTCGTCAGCGCGGACGCCGGCAGCGCCAGCATCCAACCCGGCGGCCCTGTCATCTGCCACAAGCGCATCCAACCCGACGAGCACTTTTACGGGCTGGGCGAGCGGACCGTGGGACTGGACCGGCGAGGGCAGCGGTACGAGACCTGGCAGACCGATCCCCAAATCTATGAGATGGGGCAGGACCCCATCCACCTCTGCATGCCGGTCCTGCTGGGCCTGCACGACCAGGGGCGTCAGGGGTACGGTCTCCTGTTCGACAACACGTTTCGCGGTCACTTTGACCTGGGGGCGGCTGATCCCGTCGTCGCATCCTTCGGCGCTGAGGGAGGCGAGTTGTGCTATTACTTTATCTACGGCCCGGCCCTGACCACCGTCGTCGAGCGGTACACCGAGCTGACCGGTCGGATGAACCTGCCGCCGCTGTGGATGTTGGGCTATCACCAAAGCCGCTGGTCCTACTACCCCGAGGCCCGCGTGCGCCAACTGGCGGATGACTTTCGCACTGTCCACCGCGTGCCCTGCGACGCCATCCACCTGGACATCCACTATATGGACGGGGAGCGCTGCTTTACCTGGGACCCGGTCCACTTTCCAGATCCTGCTGGCCTGATCGCCGACCTGCACGCACAGGGTTTCAAAGTCATCGTCATCATAGACCCTGGCATCAAGGCCGACCCCGGGTATCCGGTCTGCCAGAGCGGGCTGGAACAGGACGTGTTCTGCAAACTGGCCGACGGCAAGACGCTGCTCAAAGGCCCAGTCTGGCCCGGCGACTGCTACTTTCCCGACTTTACCGCCCACCGCGTGCGGGAGTGGTGGGGAGAGTTGTACCGCTCCCTGACCGATCTGGGGGTGGATGGATTCTGGAACGACATGAACGAACCGGTCATCTTTGGGCCGCAGGGCACGACTTTTCCGGATTTCACCCGCCACGATTTGGAGGGACGCGGCGGAGACCACGTGGAGGCCCACAACGTGTACGGGATGCAGATGGTACGGGCCACGGTCGAGGGCCTGACCCGCTTGCGCCCCGCTGAGCGACCGGTCTGCATCACCCGCTCCGGGTGGGCCGGCGTGCAGCGGTACGCGATGAGCTGGACGGGGGACAACCGGTCGGACTGGGGGCAGTTGTGGCTGACGATGCCGATGGTGATGAGCCTGGGATTGTGCGGCCTGGCGAACACCGGGCCCGACATCGGCGGATTCGGCGGATTCGCCTCCGGCGAACTGTTCACCCGCTGGGTGCAGATGGGGACTTTTCTGCCCTTTATGCGCGCCCACACCGAGATCCACAGCCCAGACCAGGAGCCGTGGAGCTGGGGCGAGCCTTACCGGAGCATCAATCGGCGGTTCATCGAACTGCGCTACCGCCTGCTCCCCTACCTGTACTCGACCTTTTGGCAGTGCGCCCAGACCGGGCTGCCTATGGTGCGCCCACTGCTGCTGGACTTTCAGGATGACGCCGCCACCCATCCCCTGGACGATCAACTGTTGTGCGGGGATGCGCTCCTGGTTGCGCCGGTGATCGAGGAGGGAGCCACCCGCCGCACGGTCTACCTGCCTTCGGGCGCGTGGTACGATTTCTGGACGGATGAGCTGTATGCCGGCCCGGCGCACATCCAGGCGGCGGCGCCGTTGGAGCGCCTGCCCCTCTTTGTGCGGGCAGGATCGGTCGTGCCCATGGCTCCGCCAGTGCAGTACGTCGGGGAACGGCCGCCGGAGAGGCTGATCCTGCACATCTATCCCGGTGACGGGCAGAGTGTGCTATACGAAGACGATGGTCAGACCTGGGCCTTTCAGGATGGCGACTACCAGCTCACTCACTTCACTCTGACGGCCAAAGGGGATCCTCCATCACACCTGGAGATTCGCCGCCAGGTTGAGGGGGAGGATGCGTCCGCTTGCCAGCACTTTGAGGTCATCGTGCACGGCGTGGATCGCCGCCCCGACGCCATCGTCCTGGACGGAGAACAGGTGCAGCAGTGGACTTGGGATGGGCAAGGAAACGTCATCCAGGGCACGGCGGAAGGGTTCGAGAACCTGACGATCAAGTGGGCACGGCCAGAGGAGTAAAGCGACGCTAGCCTGGCCCGGGCTGACCGTCCTCTCCAGCGCCATCGGCCCGATCCACTACCTCCCACCCGGTGGCCTCGGAGAGCTGCCGATGAGTCGCGGCGCCGGTCAACGGGCCAGGCAACAGTTGCTTGGGGAACGACACTCTGCCCACGTTCTGGATCTCCTCGCTGGCCTTGGACAGGTCCTCGAGAAAGGTAATTCCTCCGACCACCATGCTGACCGTGCTGGCGTGCAGGACAGCGAACAACCACGCCTTGAGCCAGAGTCCAGGAGAGGGCACAGAATGGACGGGCAGGCGCTTCCCCTCGGCGGCGACATCCTCAGCTTGGGATTGATGGCGGTCATCAGAGGCGGCTTTCTGGGGCCGCCGGGCCACACCGTTCAAATATAGCACCACCAGGCCAGCCACGCTCAACAGGAGCAGCCCGAGCACCCCGCTTCCAATTGCCACGGCCCACAGCACCGAGTCGTCCATCCAACTCCCCCTGGCGGAATATCATTCCGCGTCACACCCACGTAGCGCGGAGTGGTAATCCGCGTTACTTTCGGTCAATTCGTAACCCAGGAATCCCAGGCGAGCCACGATCTGCAGCCAGTATAACGCATCCGAGCCAGTAAGTCAATCACACGTATTCACTAAACCATCTACAACAAACCGCTCGTTGATGCATTATCCAGGTAGCAGCTTGGGCCGCAGGTGCGGCGCGAACGTGTCGATCACCCGGGGTGTAATTGCGTTCTCCCGAATGACCTCGGCATAGAGATCGGCGCTGGGCCGCGGGCTACGGGTTTGGGTATCGGCATCCAGCTCGATGAGACCAAAGCGCAGCGACCAGCCCTCGGCCCACTCGAAATTATCCACCAGTGTCCAGTGATAGTACCCCATCACCGGGTAACACATCTGAATGGCGTGCCACATCTGATGCAGATGAGCCAGCAAATAGCGCGGACGCTGGTCATCGTCGTCATCCGGGACGCCGTTCTCTGTCACATAGATCGGCAGTCCCAGATGGGCCAGGCGCTGGATGGAGCGGAACATTCCGCGGGGATAGAACTCGCCATACCCCCCATCCAGCAGTTCCGCCCCATCGGTTCGCTGGCGGCGGCTGAACATCATCTGAGGTTGGGAGCGGTCGAACGCCACCCGATCCCGAGTGTAATAGTTCAGCCCGATCCAGTCCAGGGTGGATCGCAGTTTCCAGGCCAGGCCGAATCCCAGGGGCAGCGTCCACCGCCCCTTGGTCAGCGCGGTCAGGATAGCCTGGTTAAAGATGCGGTCCGTGTTCCGGGCCGCTTGTCGGTCCAACAGTGAGCGGGGATTGACCGGATCAAACACGCGCATATGGTGCGCCAATCCCACGCGCGCGTGGGGCTGCAGGGCGTGAATCGCGCGGTACGCCTCGGCGTGACCCGCCAGCATGTGGCGGATGACGCGCAGTGCAGTTCCGAGATCCGATTTCCCTGGCGGAAAGATACCCTCCAGGTATCCGAAAAAGCTGTAGACGTTCGGTTCGTTGATGGTACACCAGAGATCACAGTAGGGCCCCAACGACTCGACGACTCGGCGCACGAAGCGGACAAAAAGGGGTATCGTCTCCGGCGCTTCCCATCCGCCCTGCTCCACCAGCCAATGGGGATTGCTAAAGTGATGTAACGTCACCAGCGGCTCGATGCCCCGCTCCCGCAGGCCGCGCAGCATCTCGCCGTACCGCGCCAGAGCGGAATCGTCAAAGACGCCAGGGCGGGGTTCAACGCGGGACCATTCGACCGAAAGCCGCAGGCCGGTCAGGCCCATCCCGGCGGCGCGATCAAAGTCGGCCTCGGCATTATCCCACCAATTACAGGCCAACCCAGAGACGTGTCCCTCGTGGATGCGACCATCCTCTTGCTCCCAGGCCCACCAATCGTTGTGGATATTCTCCCCTTCGACCTGATGAGCAGCTGTGGCGACTCCCCACCTGAAATCGGCGGGAAAGTGAAACGTGGCCGAGATCCTGGACGCTGGGACGGTTGGCGTGACAATGTGAGCAGGCGGTTGCGCCGGCGAGGGCGGCTGAGGTTGAGTCTGCACCGGACTGATCTCTGGCAACACGAACTCGCGCTCAATGCTCTCCGCCTCGACGGCCCATTCAGGCGCTGGCTCGTCCTCCCTGCCAAAATCAACCCAGTCCGTGCCCATACTCTCGAACGGATCGTGACCCAGGACTTGGATGGCCAGGTCCCCCTCCTCCCGTTCCAGCCATTCCATATCCAAACCTTCGAGCGGATCATCCCCCAGCACGCGATCAGGCTGCTCCGCTGCATCAGATTTTCTCTCTCCCTTACGTTTAGCCATCACGAAGAACCCTCTCTACCAAACGCTTGTAATCAGTGGCGGCAGAACTGCGCGGCGAGTACTCGTAAATCGTCCTGTGATGACTGGGTGACTCGGTAAGCTTGATGCTGGCTCGGATCGGTTCTGTCACCCGGTCGGCAAAGTGACGCTGCAGAATTCCCAATACCTCGCGGTCCTGACGCGTGCGACGAGAATAGAGGGTAGGGACCACCAGGTAGAGACAGACCCGATGCCCAGGGGTCCGACTGACGTTCTTCAACGTCCCAATCACCTGCCGGATGCCCACCATAGCCAGGTAGCTGGTGGCGACCGGCACCACAAGCTCCTGCACGTACAAAAGCCCGCTCTCGCTCAAAATACTGGCCGAGGGGGAGAAATCGAGAATCACGTAATCATAGCTCCCATCTACGCCCTGTAGTTTGCTGGACAGTAATTTTCGCGCCATCTGACCATCCTCCGCGCGCCACATCTCGCCCTCAACCTGGAGCAGACTGCTATCGCTGGCGATGATATCGAGGTTTCTGCGCGCCTCAACGACGCACGAGCGAGGGTCTACCTGCCCCAGCAACATGTGAGCCAGGGAATACGTGTACCGGACCCCCAGGCAGGTCGCCAGGCTGCCCTGGGGATCCAAGTCAACACAGAGCACCTGCTTTCCTCTCAAAGCCAATCCGGCTCCCAGATTCACCACAGTGGTCGTTTTAGCCGTACCCCCCTTGTAATTCAGTACACCGATGCACCTGGCCATCTTGATTCCTCTCCACTCCCCCTCGTGACCCTTTCGTTATTGCCCAACCACAGGCCAGAACGAACTGACTATCCGCCTCGCCTGTCCGTCAAGACCTGGATTGAACAGCATGGAACCCTAATTGTACAGTGGGTTTAGCATCTTGACAATGTTGCAGTCACCCAGGGCCAGACGCAACTCGAAAGCCATTGAGGTCTCCCATCAACTCGGAACCTCGAAGGACCTAAACCCCCAGCCCCGAATATCCTCCGCGGCCCCCACGATGACAAAAGCCCTGGGATCGACCTGGTATACAATCTGCTGCAGCTGAGGGATCTGTACGTCGGTCACAGCACACAGGAGCACATCCCGCGCCTCGCTGGTATACATTCCGGTGCCCTGCAACGCCGTCACGCCCCGCCCTAGCTCCGTCAGAAGGCCCAGAGCCACCCGCTGCCCATCGCTGGTGATAATCGTCGCCAGCCGCTCCCGATGTCGGGGCATCGGCATCATGGGTCCGACCGCTCGCCGCCGTCGCTGGACCCACTGGAGTAGCCTGCTCGGCAGCCGCTGCCGCCACTGCTGAGGAATTGCCGACGCCAGAGCTAACACCACCATCCCGCTGGACACCACTCCCACAGCGATCATAATCCACGAGCCAGGAACAGAGCCGATGCCGGCGCGCTCGACCAGAACCGACCAGGTGATCGCCTGCGTCGGATGGATCGCCAGCTTGGCTGCCCAACTGACGAGCAACAACACGGTGAACCAAACATAGTTGCGGCGAAACCGCTGTCCGATTGATTCCCAATGAGCGATGGGAAATGTCGGATCGTGCAGGCTTCCCACCAGATGATCGGCCCAGTCGGGCGACGGGCGAAAGGGAGGAGCCAGCATCGCGGCAAAAAAGTCGGTTTCCATCAAGTGCACCCGATATGCCCACAACACGTAATACCGGTAGCGACGCGCCTCAATATACAGAAACGTCAGGAGCAGCAGAAACACCAATAGAAGCACAAAGTGCGGATTCTGAGGCGCACTGAAAACAAAGGTGAGCGCCGCCGCCACAGTGACGACAGCCCAATTGGTGGTCGCGTCCAGCCGACTGCGCCACGTATTGGAGCGGCTCACCTCGGCCCGGTAAAAGTGAACCATCGCGGTGGTAAAGTGACTCGGGTCCAACCGATACCCCCGAAATGTCCACGCGCGATCATCCTCGCCACCACCCTCACCGTCACACAGAGAACCTGTCTCGCGATCGGGTCGCTTGGCCATAAATCCTACCTTTCACCATCTCAACCCATCATCATTTCCGATGTAGGTCCCGCCGCCGCTTTTGAACCAGAACGCCGACAACCACAAGAGCCATGGCCGACGACATGATCCGGGCCAGCGCCGATTGAAAGTCAGTGCCAATCATAATCGCGTGGGCTGTCCCCAACCAAAAGGCTACGTAATTCAACCCGTGAATTGTCCGCCAATTTTTCCCCACGGTGCGACGCAGCGCCGCCACCACCGAGGCCACCACGATAAGATACCAGGCCGGACGTCCACCCAGCTCTAGGAAGACGGTCAGCGAGTCAAACTTGGGCCAGAACACGCTCACACTGGCCGCGTTGACGGCCACGCCCAAAGGGTGCAGCGTGACCAAGACCAGCCCTGTCAGAGAAAAAATATGGTGGATTTTGACAAAGGATTGACCAAAAAATTTCACCAAGGGGCGCATATAGGCTGCAGACAGAATCGCCAGAAAAACAGCGCCGTATCCAAGTAAAGCGGTCCCTCGAATCCCCCAATCGAGGGGCCGGCCCTCAGGGCGAGCCGCGACGAGACCGACCACAGCCGCCAATCCAGCGACCCCAATTAGGACCAGATACCACAAGTTGCCCGAGTTCTTACCACCCATTCAATCCCTCACTCTTTATATCCATCATCACATCCTCCTGCACTGCTCTTCAGACACCCATCCATTCTACATTATAGCCCAACAGCCCCAAAATGCCCATTCGTTCCACATGCCATCAATCCCATAAATCGCCATTGACTTTTGACCGTGAATGTGCTAAGATAGTGACGTAATATAGCCAGCTCTCATCACATCAATGGCATAATGGTTGCTCGCAATTATTGTCAATTATAGATTATGGATTCTGTATCGCGAAGCGGCCTAAAGCCCAATTGAAACCACCGTTCTACGGCAAATTATACACCAGGTAGACGGATTTTCTGGCAGGTGAGAGCCATCTTGGTACTCGCCTGTTTTTATTCCAGGTCTGTCTCCAGTTTTTTGAACGAGGTCTTATTATGGGAGGATATAATGAGTGCAGATTTTATTTCTCGAATCATTGGCATGATCGTGTTATCCATTGGTGGCATCTTTCTCGGCATTTACATCGCGACGCTATCCTCGGATTCACCCTACCAATACGCAGCCATCTTTTTGCTCGTTGGCGCACTGGTCGGTCTGGTATTGACCCCCTACGTGACCGTGCGACCCTTCCTGGCCCTGCGCAAGCGCATCCGGCAGGCGCCGGCGCAACAATTACTGGCCGCCGTGCTGGGCCTGATCATCGGCCTCATCATCGCCGCGCTGATCTCATTCCCGATCTCGCTGCTTCCACCGCCGTTTAGCCAGATCCTGCCCTTCGTCGCCGCTATGCTCTTTGGCTACCTGGGCATCATCGTGATGATCACCCGCCAGCGTGATATTTTCAACATCATCCGGGGCCAATTACCGGCCCGGGGCAACGGCTCGGACGGGGGCAGTAATGGATCCAAACCTGTGCTGTTGGATACCAGCGTCATCATTGACGGGCGCATCGCCGATATCAGCCGCACCGGCTTCATCGAGGGGGAAATGCTGGTCCCGCGCTTTGTTCTCAACGAACTCCAACACATCGCCGATTCGCCCGACACCCTGCGCCGCAACCGGGGGCGTCGAGGACTGGAAATGCTCCACCGGCTGCAAAACGAATCCATCACCCCGGTGCGAATCACCGATATGGACGTCGAAGACGTACGAGAAGTGGACGACAAACTGGTGCTGCTGGCTAAACAACTGCACTGCGCCATCGTGACCAACGACTACAACCTCAACCGCGTGGCCGAACTGCAGGGTATTCGAGTGCTCAACATCAACGAGCTGGCTAATGCCGTGAAAGCGCTCCTCCTGCCCGGCGAATCCTTCAAAGTCAAGATCGTTCAGGAGGGCAAAGAGAGCGGTCAAGGTGTAGGATACCTGGACGATGGCACTATGGTGGTCATAGAGGATGGTGAGCCATATATCGATCAAAGCACAGAAGTGACGGTGACCAAAGTGCTGCAGACAGCCGCCGGTCGTATGCTTTTCGCTCGGTTAACACATTAAGGAAGGACGACAGCATGAAACTACACGTATACAATTACTTGACACGCCAGAAGGAGCCTTTCAAACCGTTGGAACGGGGTCAGGTGACGATGTATACCTGTGGGCCCACGGTATACGACCATCCCCACCTGGGGCACGCCAAGACGTACGTGGCTATGGACGTCATCGTCCGCTACCTGCGTTACCTGGGCAATCAGGTCCGCTACGTGCAGAACATTACCGACGTAGGCCACATTCTGGACACGGGTGAGGATCGCATCCTCAAAGGAGCACGGCGGGAGCGGAGCGAGCCGATGGAAGTGGTCGAGACCTACACCCGCTCCTACTTTGAGGATATGGACGCCCTGGGCGTTGTGCGTCCCAACATCTCCCCTCGAGCTAGTGGACACATACCTGAACAGATCGAGTGGATCAAGATGCTCCTGGAGAAAGGATATGCCTACGAAACCCCAACGGGAGACGTCTACTTCTCGGTCGAGCAGTTTCCCGAATACGGCAAACTCTCGGGCCAAAAAGTCGAGGAACAAGAAGCTGGCGCGCGGGTGACAATCCGAGAGGAAAAACGTCACCCGGCCGACTTTGCCCTGTGGAAACGGGCCGAACCAGAGCACATCCTGCGCTGGCCCTCCCCCTGGGGCTGGGGCTATCCCGGCTGGCATATCGAGTGCACGGCGATGGCGACCAAATACCTGGGCGAGACCTTTGATATCCACGGCGGAGGGTTGGACAACATCTTTCCCCACAACGAGTGTGAAATCGCTCAAGCGGAGGCCGCCACGGGTCAATCATTCGCCCGCTACTGGCTTCTGACCGGGTCCTTGACTGTAGACGGTGTCAAGATGGGCAAGAGTCTGGGCAACTTTCTCACCATCAAGGACGCCCTCAATCTCTACACCCCCGAAGCGATCCGGTTCTTTATCCTGTCGAGCCACTATCGCAGCCCCGTTGACTTTAGACGCGATGCAGTCCTGGCTGCCGAGCGCGGCGTGGAGCGGCTGCACAATACCGTCCGTATGCTGCGCAAGCGGATGGAGGACGCCATGCCTTCCGGCACGGCCGACCTATCTTACATCGCCGAGATCGACCCGCATCGAGATGCGTTCATCGAGGCTATGAACGACGACTTTAACACGCCCCAGGCTATCGCAGCGCTCTTTGACCTGAACAAGGAGGTCAACTCACTCCTGACGGCGGACCAGCCGTTGGGTCGAGGGACCCTCTCTGCTATAGATGGCCTCTACCGCGACCTGGGCGGCAAGGTGCTCGGCATCATACCGGATGATCTGACCCAGAACGTGGGCGGTGAACTCGTCACAGGGCTGATCGAGATCATCCTGGATATTCGACAGCGGTACCGGGACGCCAAGGATTGGGAGGAAGCAGATAGACTGCGCCATCAACTGGCCCAGATCGGCATTGAAGTAGACGACCGCCCCGAGGGGCCGACGTGGCACGTGGAGCACAGGGGAGGATGAGAGATCGCCCTGAGCACCGTCGAAGGGAACTCCTCTACGGACGACACGCCGTCCACGAATCGCTGCAAGCCCAACGGCGGCAGCACTACAAGCTGATACTGGCCACAGGGATCCGGCAGACAGCAGCCATTGATCAGATATGCACTCTGGCTCAACAGGCCGGTCTGCCGGTCCACCAGGCCCCGCGACAGCAGTTGGATCAACTGGGCGACGTGAACCACCAGGGTGTGGCTCTGGAAGCCGAGGAATACCCCTACGCATCCCTCAACAATATCCTGGAGATCGCTCAAACCCGCGATGAACCTCCGCTGCTCCTGCTGCTCGACCTGCTGCAGGACCCTCAAAACGTGGGAAGCATCCTGCGCACCGCCGAGGCGGTCGGTGTGCATGGGGCGGTCATTCAGCGACGCCGGGCGGTCGGGATCACGCCAGCCGTCGTGCACGCATCGGCGGGGGCAGTGGAACACTTGCCGGTAGCCCAGGTCACCAATCTATCGAACACCATCCGCCAACTGAAGGAAGAGCATGTATGGATCGCCGGACTGGAAGCCGTGCCCCAAGCCCTGTGGTACGATCAGGTCCGCCTGGACGGTCCCCTGGCCATCGTGCTGGGCAGCGAGGGCCGAGGTCTGCGCCGCCTGGTGCGCGAACGGTGCGATTTCCTGCTCCAACTGCCCATGTGTGGTCGCGTCACCTCACTCAACGCCTCGGTCGCCGCGTCGGTCGTGCTTTACCAAGTGCTCCGCCAGCGCCGCGCTGACCCTGCGGACCGGTAGCGGGACGCCGATCATCAACAGACACAGACCATGAACAACGAGCACTCTACAGCCAGTCAAGACCGTCGCGTCAACGGGGGAGCCATCATCGGTCTCATCGTGAGCAGCGTATCGCTCTACATCGCCGTTCAAAATCTCCAGTTGAGCAAGGTCTGGCTGGCCTTCAGACAGGCGAATTACCTGTGGATTGGGCCGGCCGTCGCGCTGTACCTGATCGCCCTCCTGGCCCGCACCGCCCGCTGGCAGGCCCTTCTCTCCTCCGAGCGTCGCATTCCCTTCCGAGCCCTCCTGCCCACTATAGCGATGGGACGGGGTGCGAACAACATCTACCCCTTCCGCACCGGCGAGATCGTGCGTGTGCTGCTGCTGCGTCGGCGCAACGATATTTCCCTCCCGGCCGGGCTGGCCTCCATTCTGGTGGAACGGGTCTTTGACGGCCTGACCATGGTCCTCTTCCTGATCCTGGCCGGATTCATCGGCGGTATCCCCACCTACCTGCGCTACGTCGTGTGGATGGCGCTGATCGTTTTCGGTGCCGCGCTGGCATTGGTCTACGCCCTGGTGTTATGGCCCACCCTCATCCAACAGATGGCCGAATGGTTCATCGCCCGTCTCATCCCCCACCACTTCCGCCCCCGGGTGCGCAACGTCGCCGAGCGCTTTATCTATGGATTCGCCTCCATCAAGTCCGTCCTCACCCTCACCCTGGTGCTCGTCTTTTCTATCTCGGTGTGGACGGCCGAGACGATCAGTTACCGCCTGTTGATGAACTCGTTCGGTTTTGGGGCCGATATAGACCTGCACCAACTCCTCTTGATGAGCGGCGCGGCTAACCTGGGCACGGCGCTGCCATCGGGGCCAGGCAACCTGGGCACATTCGATGCCCCCGCCATCCTGGTGCTGACCCAGGTAGGCATCCCCGAAAACACCGCTATCAGTTACCAGACTCTCCTGCACGCTTTACTGTGGTGCACAGAAACCTTTGCCGGACTGTGGTTCATGTGGCGCAGCGGCCTCAGAAAAGCCGATCTGGACCGCACGCTGGCGGAACAGACTGGCGATTAGCAAGCCCATCCTCACCGCAGAGGCCAAGTTATCACATTTGAGGTGGAAAATATGGACATTGGTATCATCGGCGCAGGAATCACCGGTCTGACGGCCGCCTACGAGCTGACGAAACAAGGCCACCACGTCACCGTGTACGAAGCCCGACCCTACGCCGGTGGATTGGCAGCCGGGTTTCACGACGCTCGTTGGGAGTGGTATCTCGATCGCTTCTACCATCACTGGTTCGCCACCGATCAAGACGTCATCAGCCTGATCGAGGAACTGGGCGTCCGCGACCGGCTCTTTTTCCCCTGGCCCACTACCTCCCTCTACTACCGGGGAAAGATTTACCCCCTCGACAGTCCCATCCCCTGGCTTGCATTCGTCCCCATCTCCCAGGTGCACCGCGCCATCCGTGTGCTCCAGTTCACCCCGCTGCCGCTCATCGATCGCCTGCGAGTCGGATTGGCCACTTTTTACCTGACGCTGACCAGAAACTGGAAACCCCTGGAACAGGTCACGGTGGACGAGTGGATGCGCCGGGTGGCCGGTCAGCGCGCCTACGACCTGTGGTGGAAACCCCTCCTCATCAGCAAATTCGGCGCGGAGAACTACCGGGACGTCAATATGGCCTGGATGTGGGCCCGGGCCTACAAACGCTCGGCCCGCCTGGGCTACTTTGTGGGTGGATTCCAGGCCCTTGTGGACCTGTTGGTCGAGCAAGTGCGCGCACAGGGCGGCGCGGTACACCTCAACACCCCCGTGCGTGGCATCCAGCGAGCCGACGAAGCCCTCCATCTGGAGCTGAAAACCGGTCACGCTGCGCACCAACAGATCATCGCCACTTGCTCCCCCCACATACTCCGCGAGTGCACGCCAGAACTGCCCCCCGACTATGCCACCAGCCTGGACGCCCTCAAGTCCATGGGCGCGGTCGCCCTCATTCTGGCCCTCGACCGCCCCCTGACCGCTGGGCACTATTGGATCAACTTGCCCAAAGGGGAGGGCGACTTTTCATTCCCGTTCATGGGATTGGTTGAACATACCAACTATATCGGCCCGGAACATTACGGCGGCGATCATCTGATCTACTGCGGCGATTATCTGCCCCCCGACCATCCCTACTTTGGCATCGAAAAAGAACAGCTGCTCGAAATCTATTGCCCCGGCCTGGTCAAGATCAATCCTGACTTTGAGCTCGATTGGGTGCGCGCCAGCTGGATGTTCACTGAACGGTACGCCCAGCCGGTCCCCACTCTCGATCACTCGCACCACATTCCCCCCCTCGAAACCCCCATCCCCGGCCTGTGGATGGCGAACATGAGCCAGGTCTATCCCTGGGACCGAGGCACGAACTATGGGGTAGAACTGGGAAGGAGAGTCGCCCGGGAGATGAGGTGACTCTATGTCACAGCTTGCCATCCGTCTGCTGGGGCCATGTCAGGTCACCCTCAGTTCAGCACCGGTCACTGGTTTTGGATACGAAAGTGCGCGCCCTGCTGGCCTATCTGGCGGTGGAGGCGCACGCCCCCTACCGCCGGGAGGCGCTGTCCGCTCTCCTCTGGCCCGATCAATCCCCCAAACTAGCGCGTCAGAGCTTGCGCCAGATCGAGATCGAACCCTACCGCGAAGAGGCCCACCAGCAGTTGATGCGTATCCTGGCCCGCAGTGGGCAGCGCAGCGCGGCCCTGGCGCAGTACGAAAAGTGCCGCCGCATCCTGGCTCAAGAATTAGGGCTGGAACCAGCCCAGGAAACCCGGGCGCTGTACGAGCACATTCGCTCTGCCGGTGATGTCGTCAATCACGGCCGTCATCAACAGTTCCAGCACGTCCTGTTCGTCGTCCAGGTCGTTCAGCGTGAGCATGTCTATCTGCTCCTGGAGAAACGCCAGCAAGCATTCCTGACTCGTAAACCCCGCCGCTGACCCTGGATCAGGTTCACTAGTGGGTCACTTGTCTTGAGCATCGCCATTACACTTTGAACAGAGATTTTCCTTGAAAACTGCTTCCAGAAGGCCTATTTGTCGCCAAAATCGCCATTTCGAGCACAGGCCTGGAAACAATGGGCACAATCGAAATGGCTATATCCGTGACAAGTGACCCACTAGGACGAACCGCCAAACTGCGGGGTTCGCATCGCCTTCCTGCCACAACCGTACCAGGTAAGAATAGTGTTTGGGTGCAGCAAGGCCCGCCGGGGCATAAAGTGCCCCGGCTACAGAGCTTTCGCCCCGTGAACGGGGCTCCCGAGCCCGATGAATCGGGCGCCGCCCGTAGCCCGGCGACTTTATCGCCGGGCGTTTGCGCCACAAGCATGGTTTTACGCTAATGTGCCATTGTCAAATTAGAACGAAAGATTTCCCTGACGAACCAGACTTCCAATTCGAGAAATTGGACCACCTGCCTCTTGACAAATCTCGTTTTTCAATGTATAATTAGTGTATAAAATACACTAACCGTCAAGAGAAGGCCGTACTGAATGTGCGATAAACGACCATCACCAGAGCGATATAGCAGCGCCCCGACCCACCTGGCGCGGATCGGGATGGTGGCGCGGTGGCAGCCAGTCCACCAGAGCCACGTCCCCGTCTTGCGCGCACTGTGCGACCGCGCCGACCACGCTCTGATCGGCAGCGGCAGCGCCAACCAGCGTGACGCGCGCAACCCCTTTTCCCTGCCGGAGCGGACGGACATGCTACGGCTCGCGCTGACCGGGCGGGACAACTACACCCTGATCCCCGTCCCCGACCTCGACGACGGGCCGCGCTGGCGCGCGCTGGTCATCCAACTGTTCGGCCCGCTCGACCTGTTCGTGACCGCCAACCCCTACGTCGCGAGCCTGTTGTGCGCCGATTATCCCATCGTCAGGCCAGTCGCGCTCGTCCCGGAGCCGGCCCGGGTCGCTGTCGAGGGCGCCATGGTTCGCCGGGCGATGGCGCAAGGTGACGGGTGGCGCGATCTGGTCCCCGCCGAGGTAGCCAGCTACATCGCGTCCTGGCGGCTCGACGACCGCTTCCGCCGCGAGTTTGGATTGTACACATTGGCATTGGACACTATCGTAGCATAAGGAGGCGAGATATGTATTCTTGGGCAGAAGATACCAGCACGTGGTACGGCGATGGGGCGTATCGCTACGGCCCGGCGGGAGCCGCTATGCGAAAGGCAGCGACCGAAAGAGCCGCAGCCCACGGCCCGCGCACCTACGAAGGGACGAGCGGCCCCAACGAGGCAGTCATTGACCCGCGCAAGCGCGTGCGTACCGCATCCCGCAATCCACTCATCGTGGCCGTCGACGTGACCGGCTCGATGGCGAGCTGGCCGTTCGAGATTTTCGACCGCCTGCCCCTGCTCTACAACACCCTGTCCCAGTACCGGGATGACCTCGAGATCTGCTTTGCCGCCATTGGGGACGCTGGCTGCGACCGCTGGCCGCTCCAGACGACGACCTTTGCCAGCGGCTACGACCTGGAACAGCTCCTGGGCGCCCTGTACGGCGAGGGAGGCGGCGGTGACGCGCCCGAAAGCTACGGCCTGTTCGCCCACTGGGTCAACACCCACGTCGAGACACCCGACGCCCACGAGACACCGTTCCTGATCCTGTTCGGCGACGCGCCGATGCACCCTCGGGTGCCCGCTCAGCAAATCACCCACTACCTGGGCGACGGGGGCAACGGCGACGTGGACGCAATTCAGGCCTGGCAGCAGGTCTGCCGGAACTGGAACGTCTGGTTCCTGCGCCGGCCGACCGGAAAGTCGGGGGACCAGGTGGATCAACAGTGGGGACAGGCCATCAGCGAGCAGAAAATCCTGCACATCCAGGACGAGCAGCGGGCCGTGGATTACGCCATGGGGCTGATCGCCCGGGCCTGGGGCCATGTCGGGGATTTTCAGGACAATATGCGCGCCCGCCAGAGCGAGGGCAAAGTGCTCGAGGTCAGCCAACCGATCGAAATGAAATGCCCGCGCTGCGGCGCTCCCATCCCGATGGATGCCGCCGGCCTGTTTGGATGCGCCTACTGCGGCGTCACCCTGAAACTCTGATCGGAGGAGATGATGATCCGTGCCATCGTGACCGCCCCCCCCTACGCCTCCTTCCTCGACGAGGTGGCCGCCCATCCGCTGGTCTGTGGACTGCGGCTGAACACGGTCATGCCGCTACGAGATGGCCCCGCCGAAGCACTCGACCGACTGCACGGGCTGGGACAGCCCCTGTGGGTCGACCTCAAGGGCCGACAGCTGCGGGTGGTCGGCGCGGCGATCCCGCCGTACACCGAGGTGCGGCTGAGCCACCCCATCCGCGTGGATACGCCCGTGGACGCCTTTTTCTCCGACGGTCGCGAGTGCGTGCGGATTGTGGCCGCCGACGGCAAACGTATCATCCTCGCCGATGGGCCGCGCCGGCTCATCGGCCCGGGGGAGTCGATCAACGTCGTCCACCCCTCCCTCGAGATCACCGGCACCCTCACCGAGACGGACCGCGCCTACCTGGCGGCGATGGCAGAGAAGGGGCTCGGCCGCGTCATGCTCTCCTACGTCGAGCAGCCCTCCGACGTGGAGGAGGTGCAGCATCTGCTGCCGGGGGCCGAGGTCATGCTCAAGATCGAGACAGCGCGCGGGCTGGCGTATGCCCACCAATACGGCGCCAGCCAGGGCCAGTTGATGGCAGCCCGCGGCGACCTGTACATCGAAGTGCTGCACCCGCATCGCATCCTGGGCGCCCTGCGCGACGTCATCTCTGCTGACCCCCAGGCCGTGGTCGCCAGCCGCATTCTGGAATCGCTGGCCTGCCACCCCGTCCCAGAGAGCGCCGACCTCGGCGACGTGGCCTACCTGCTCTCGCTGGGCTACCGGACGTTCATGCTCGGCGATGCGGTCTGCCTGCGGCGCGATTCGGTGCTTTCGGCCCTCGATCTGCTGCAAAAAGTGGCGGAGGAATGGGAATGGGCCTGAAAATCGGACTCGCCCAGGTCAACCCCTGCACCGGCGACCTGGAGGGGAACGTCGCCCGCTGCCTGGCGGCGGTAGAGACGGCCCGCGCTGGGGGCGCGGACTTGATCGTCCTGCCGGAAATGGCGATCCCCGGCCCCGCGCCCCGCGACATCCTGTTCGACCCCAGCTTTGCCGAGGCGATCGCCGCCGCCACCCGCGACCTGGCCCGCCGCGCCAGTGACGGCCCGCCGGTCGTCGTCGGCAGTCTGGCGACCAGTGACGACCGGCGGGCCAATCCCCAGCACCCGGGATTGTTGAATGCCGCCTTCCTCCTGGAACACGGCCGCGCGACGCTAGTCGCGGCCAAGCGGCGACTGCCCACCTGGGACGTCTCGTTCGAGCCGCGCTGGTTCGTCCCCGGCCCCGCGCTGCCGCCAGCGACCATCGCGGGCCGGCGGGTCGGGTTTCTGGTGGGGGAGGATCTGTGGGACGAGGAGGGCGAACTCGATCCCCCGGCCAAACTGAACGCGCTGGTCTGCATCGCGGCCTCCCCCTACCACCAGCAGGTGCTGGAGCAGCGGCTCGTCCAGGCCCGTCGTCACGCTCGCCGCCAGCGCTGCCCGGTGGTGTACGTCAACCTGTGCGGCGGGAACGACGAGTTGATCTTTGACGGCCAGAGTTTTGCCGTCAACGCGGCTGGCGATGTGATCGCCCGGCTGACCGGCTTTGAGGGAGATGTGCACGTGCTGGATCTGGAAACCGCTGCGCCGGTCGAACTGGCGGAGGGGGAACCGGAAAAAGAGGTCTACCAGGCTCTCGTGCTGGGGGTGCGGGATTTTGCCCGCAAGAACCGGCTGGAGCGCGCTTTCCTGGGGCTGTCCGGCGGCGTGGACTCGGCCCTCGTCGCCGTGATCGCGGCCGAGGCACTGGGGCCGGAGCGAGTCACGGCCGTTGCCATCCCCTCCCGCTACACCGACCCCCGCTCCACGACCTGTGCGCGGGAGCTGGCTCATGGTTTGGGCATCCAGTTCGAGGTGGTCGATTTAGAGCCGCTGCACACCGCCGCGGAGCGCACCCTCGGCCACCTTTTGGAGGGCGGGACGACGGCCGAAAACGTTCAGGCCCGGCTGCGAGCACTGATTCTGACGAGTTTTGTGAACCATCACGGAGGCTTGCTCCTCAACACGAGCAACAAGACCGAGTCCGCCCTGGGGTATGGCACCCTCTACGGCGATATGACCGGCACGCTGTGCCCCATCGCGGATCTGACCAAGCCACAGGTCTACGGGCTGTCCCGCTGGGTCCAGGCGGCCCGCGGCCTGATCCCTCCCTACGTCCTCGAGCGGCCACCCTCGGCCGAGCTGCGACCGGGTCAGGTGGACCCCTTCGACTATGACGTGATCGGACCGGCGATGGAGCGGTTGGTGCAGGCAAATCGGAGTGACGCAGCCCTGCGGCGCTCCGAGCACAAGCGCTGGCAGATGGGAATTGTCCTCAAGGTCAGCATCAAGTCCTTTGGCACTGGCCGCCTGATGCCGGTCACGCGGCGGTGACCATGGCTTTTACCCTTGCCAACTCGGCCATTGACGTGTATCATTACCCCGTCGAAATTGACGCGCTGGAAACCAGCCATTGTTGAGCAAACGTGCCCGGCAATCAGCCCAGGAGGACTCTCACCACATCATGCCAAATAACATGCAAGCTGCCATTCTCACCGTCGGCGACGAGCTGACCTGCGGCTACCGGCTGGACACCAACTCCCAGGCTATCTCCCAGCGCCTCTCACTGCTGCCTGCCGACGTCGTGCTCCACCTCAGCGTGGGTGACGATCTGGCGCTCATTCATCAGGGGCTGGAGATCGCACTGGACGTCGCCGACGTCGTCATCATCACCGGTGGACTGGGACCCACCGAGGATGACCTGACCCGCCAGGCGGTGGCCGTCCACTTTGACCTGGCGCTGGTGGAGGATGCCGAGGCCCTGCGGCGCATACAAGAGCGGTTCGCTCGCTACGGGCGTCGGACTCTTTCGCCCGCGCTGCTGACGAGCAATCGCATCCAGGCCCAGGTACCCGTCGGGAGCACCGTCATCTACAACGACCGGGGCACCGCCGCCGGCTTTTACCTGCCCGTGAACCGCCGCTCCGCCTCGTCCTTGACCGAGTCCGCCAGGCACATTTTCGTCACCCCCGGCATACCCTACGAGATGGAGGGCATGCTGGAGCAGTTCATCCTGCCCCGGCTGCGAGAACTGGCCGGCGCCGACCACTACGTCCGGCGGGCGGCCCTCAAGTTGTACGGCCTGCCAGAATCGGCTATCAACGAGCGCATCCGGCCCCTGTTGACGCGGGAGCGCAACCCCCTCCTGGGACTGCTGCCCCATCGCGGGACCATCACCGTCGAGGTGGTCGCCTCCGGGAGCACGGGAGAGGAGACCGACACACTGCTCCAGGCCGACCTGGCGACGTTGCGGGCCGAGTTCGGGCGGTACGTCATCAGCGAGGACGAGCGGGAGCTGCCCCAGGTGGTGGCCGATCTGCTGGTGGCGCGCGGGCTGACCATCGCCACGGCCGAGCTGGGCACGGGGGGGCTGGTGGCCGCCCGCCTGAGCGAACCGGAGGGCGCCGGGCGTTGGCTGCGCCGCAGCATCATCTTTGGATCGCCCCAGGAGGCCTTTGGAAAGAAGCGCACGGGCACTCTGACTGCCGAGGACGACGCCCTCACGATGGCCAGTTCCATCCGCCAGGCGATCGCCTCGGACGTCGGCGTGGGCGTCGGGCCGATCATCCTCCCCGAAGACAGCACTCCCGAACGGCCCTACGGCACGCTGCACGTGGCGGTAGACCTCCACGGACGGGAGACCAGCCGCCAGCTCAGCTTTAACGGCGACCGCATCCGGGTGCAGGAATGGGCCGCCGACGCCGCCCTCAACCTGGTACGGCTATGGGTGTTGGAGGAGGGGCGGGCGACCTAATTCCCAATGGACCTCGTCATTGTCGAATCCCCCACCAAGGCGAAGGCGCTGCGCGGTTTCCTGGGGCGCGGATATCGGGTGGTCGCTTCCATGGGCCACATCCGGGACCTGCCCTCCAAGCAGTTAGGAGTGGACGTAGAGCGAGATTTTCGGCCCACCTATCACCTGCGCAAAGGGGGTCGCAAGACCCTCAAGCAGCTCCGGGAGGCCGCCGCCAAAACCGCCGCCATCTACCTGGCCACCGATCCTGACCGAGAGGGAGAGGCCATCGCCTGGCACGTCCTCCAGGCCCTCCAGGTCGCTCAGGACCGGCCGATCCACCGCATCACCTTTCACGAGATCACGTCCGACGCCGTGCGAGCCGCCCTCGCCAAACCCGCGTCCCTAGATATGGACCTGGTGAACGCGCAACAGGCTCGCCGCGTGCTGGACCGGTTGGTGGGCTACCAGGTCAGCCCGGTGTTGTGGAAAGCCATCCGGGGACGGCGGGGGCTTTCGGCCGGACGGGTGCAGACGGTCGCCCTGCGCCTGGTGGTCGAGCGAGAGCGCGAGATCGAGGCTTTTGTCCGCGAGGAATACTGGACCCTGGAGGCCGAGTTCTCCAAGGTGGACGACGACCGCCGCTTTCGCGCTCGCCTGGTGCAGGTCGGCCGCTCCAAAAAGGACAAGCCAGAGCTCAAGACCGAGGCGGACGCCCAGGCCATCATCCAGGCCCTGGAAGGAGCGGATTACCGCGTCCTGACCGTCAAAAGACGCCGCCAATCCCGCCGCCCCTATCCCCCTTACACCACCAGCACCCTGCAGCAGGACGCGGCCAACCGGCTGCACTGGGGCGCAGACAAGACGATGCGCGTCGCCCAACAGCTCTACGAGGGGGTAGCGCTGCCCGACGAGGGGACCGTCGGCCTGATCACCTACATGCGCACCGACTCGACTCACGTGGCCGAACCGGCCCAGGCCGAGGCCCGCGAGGTCATCGCCCGATTCTGGGGCGACGAATACCTGCCCGACAAACCTCCCACCTACAAGACCCGGGCCAAGGTGGCCCAGGAGGCCCACGAAGCGATCCGCCCCACCTCGTCCTGGCGGACGCCCAAGAGCCTGCGCGAGTATCTCTCCCCCGACCAGGCCCAGCTCTACGAACTCGTCTGGCGGCGGTTCATCGCCTCCCAGATGAAGCCGGCCGTCTACGACGTCACCACCGTGGACATCGCCTCAGCGCGAGACGGGCGCGACCTGCCCTATCTCTTCCGGGCCACCGGCCGCGAGCTGCTCTTTGCTGGCTTTCTGAAAGCGTACGAGGTCCCCGACACCGCCCCCTCGGAGGAAGAAGGGGTCGCCGGGCAGATCCTCCCTCCCTTGAGCGATGGGGAGCCGCTGGTGCTGCACGGGCTGTTTCCCGAGCAGCACTTTACCAAGCCGCCGCCCCACTTTACCGAGGCCAGCCTGATCAAAGAGTTGGAGCGCTTGGGCATCGGGCGGCCCAGCACCTACGCGGGAATCATCCGCACCCTGGTCACGCGGACCTATGTGGAGCGGCAGCACAAGTCGCTCCTGGCGACGCCGCTGGGATTCGTGGTGTGCGATTTCCTGGTCGAACAGTTCCCCGACCTGTTCACCGTCGAGTTCACCGCCCACATGGAGGAGGACCTGGACCGCATCGCGCGGGGGGAGCGGCCCTGGACGACCGTGCTCCACGAGTTCTATAGTCCTTTTGCGATGGCAGTGGAACAGGCCCAGGCGGCTGCCCAGGCCAAACCTATGACAGCGCCCAGGAACGAGAAGGGAGCAGCGCCCATCGGCGAAACGTGTCCCGAGTGCGGCGGCGGCGTGGTCGTGCGGGAGGGGCAGTACGGGCGCTTCCGAGCGTGCGCCAACTTTCCGCGCTGCAAATGGAGCGGACCGTGGGTCGTCGGCCAGTGCCCATCGTGCGGGGCCGACCTGGTGGAGCGGAAGGGGAAACGCGGCCTGTTCTGGGGCTGCTCCCGCTATCCGGACTGTCGGTTCACGCAAGAGCCCCAACAGCAGGAGCTTTAGGGAACGACGGATGCCCCAGGACGAGGGAAAGCAGTAAAAAAGACGAGAGCCGCAAAGTCCCCTTTAGTCGCTGGTTATGCCGTCGAAAAGACTAAAATCGTTACTACGAACTCGATAACGGGAGTTGCCGCCTCCCCAGAGAGCTAGTCGGGGCTCTGTAGCACGCCGGGCCTCCCGCCCCCAAGCAGCCGCTGGTCGCCGCGCCACTCCACCTCCAGGCGTGGTCGGATCCCCCTCGGGCATGTCATCCTCGACCAGCCGCTTGACCTCTTTTTCCCAATTGAGTATACTATGTGCCAACCGAGCTTGACAAAATATTTGACTATGTTATTATAATTATAAAATAATATGCCCTCTAAATAAGGTTATGATTTCTTTAAATTTCATCTGTGCGCAACTCAGAGATCGAGGTCGGCGGGTGACACCTCAGCGCAGGGCCATCATCCAGGTGCTGCTAGAGAACGGGTCACATCCCACCGCCGATCAAGTGTTCACCCAGGTTAAACACGTTATGCCTGACATATCCCCAGCTACGGTGTACAACACCCTGCACGAGCTGGTAGAGATGGGAGCTCTGCAGGAGCTCACCCTGAGATCGAGCGAGCGGCGGTACGATATCATCACCACAGAACACGCCCACCTGGTCTGCCTGAAATGCGGACAGATTGAGAATGTCCCCTACAATCATCAAGCGTTGGAGCTTTCACCAGAGTACACCTATGGGTTCGAGATCATAGATCAAATAGTGTTCTATCGTGGCTACTGCCCAACCTGTGCCGGTCCATCGGACGGCTCAGTTGAGACCCTATGACACGTTCAAATCTAAACAGGAGGAAAAACTATGGATAAGTGGGAATGTCTGGTATGTGGATACGTCTACGATCCGGCCGAGGGAGACCCGGATAATGGGGTGGCGCCCGGTACAGCCTTCGAGGATATCCCTGATGACTGGGTCTGCCCCGATTGTGGCGCTGGCAAAGACATGTTCGAAAAAGTCGGGTAACCTGCTAGCCATTCGACGGGCATTGGGCTTTCCGGCCTGTCCAGAGAACAGGCCGGAAAGCTCGATTGCGACTGAAAAGCAAACCAAGCGATGAAACACGTCATTGTTGGCAGCGGCGTCGCCGGTGTAACGGCCGCTCAGAGCATCGTCCGGGCGGATGCGGATGCCCAGGTACACCTCTTGGGGGAGGAAAGCTTCCCCTACTACCGCCGTCCCATGTTATGGGAATTCATCTCCGGACAGGTGACGGAGGAAGAGGTGTACTTTCGGCCTCTCGACTGGTACGCCGAACAGGGAATCCACATCCACCTCTCCACCCAGGTCACAGCCCTCGACCCTGAAGCCCACTGCCTCACCCTATCTGACGGGGCCGCCGTCCAGTACGACCGCCTGTTGCTCGCGACAGGTGCACGGTCATTCATCCCACCCTGTCAGGGCACCGACAAAGTCGGTGTCTTTACCCTGCGCACGCTGGAGGATGCACGGGCGATCAAAGCCTACGCCCAGAACGTCGCCACGGCGGTGGTCATCGGTGGAGGGCTGTTGGGATTGGAGACGGCGCGGGCCCTGCATACCGCCGGGCTGGACGTGACCGTGGTCGAGTTCTACGACTATTTGCTCCCCCGTCAACTGGATGCCGAAGGAGCACAGGTCCTCGAATCGCTGTTGGAGGGGCAGGGCCTGCACATCGTCACGGGTGGTGTCACGGAAGCTATTCTGGGCGAGGAGCGAGTCGCTGGCATTCAGCTCCAGGATGAACGCACGATCCCTGGGGAATTGGTGCTCTTCTCGACCGGCATCCAGTCCGAGACGACGGTGGCTCAGGCGGCCGGCATCCACGTCAACCGGGGCATCGTCGTGGACGAGGAGTTGCGGACGAGCGCCGAGGATGTCTGGGCCGCTGGCGATGTCGCCGAGTTCGAGGGCCGAGTTTATGGGATCATCCCTCCGGCTATCGAGCAGGCCCGCATCGCGGCAGCCAATATGGTCACCCCGGGCAGCGCCGCCTACGCCGGCACCATCCCATCCACCACCCTCAAGGTGGCCGGGGCAGAGCTGATGTCGCTGGGAGAATGCACCGTCGAGAACAGCCAGGTCGTTCCGCTGCGGCGTGTGGATGCAAAAGGCGGTCGCTATCGCAAATTGGCGCTTCGAGATGGGTGCATCGTGGGCGCTATTCTGCTGAACGATCAGGAGCGAACACAGGCGATCCAGCAGCTCATCGAGCGCAAGATAGATGTCTCGGCCAATGCCGACCATCTGCTGGACGACGCGTTCGATCTGAAATCGCTTTTCCAACGAGGATAGGGAAACCAGCATGGGTGAGAAAACTCGCGACAATCTGTATACCGCTTTCGTGGGCGAGGCGAAGGCATACCATCGGCTGCAGGCTTTTGCCCGCCAAGCGGACGAGGAAGGGTTGACGCAAATCGCCAAGCTCTTTCGCGCCATCGCCGCCGCTGAGGGAGTCCACGTGGAGCGTCACCTGCGGCTGTTGGGAGAGGCAGTGGTCAAGGATACCGAGACCAACCTCCAATCCTCCTTCGAGCGTGAGACCACCGTCAACGAGGTCTACTATCCGCAGTTCATCCGCGAGGCCAGCGAAGAAGGGGAAAAAGCTGCCGTGTTGACGTTCAGCCAGGCCCGAGACGTGGAGGAGGGACACGCCAAGCTCTACAAACACGCACTGCGCGCGCTGCTGCGCGACGAGACACACGACTATTACGTCTGCTCCGTGTGCGGACACGTCGCCGAGCGGGAACCTCCCGACCAATGTCCAATTTGTCAGGCCGGACGAGAAAAATTTCGATTGATCACATAGCATAGACGAAAGGAGAACAATTAGCACATGGGTACAAAAGGAAGAGCACTAGTAGGCAAGAACGTAGACAATCTGATAGATATGCTGAACAAGGCGCTGGCAGACGAGTGGCTGGCGTACTACCA
>DSDT01000376.1 GCA_011048615.1 Chloroflexota bacterium
CGCTTGGACACAGAGGACCTCGGAGGAGGCACAGAGATTCGCAGAGAATCAGCGAAAATCCTCTGTGCGCCTCTGTGAAATGCTCTGTGAAGCTCTGTGTAACAAATGGGCTGAGCAGTTACGATTTGCGTCTCTATTGTTCGGTGTAACGTATTGTTCACCAGAAATGGGCTTGATAGTACAAAGGTCCTATTGCATTATCCATAGAAATTCGGTATAATACGTTCATCTAAGGTAGAAGGGAGGTGAATAGGGATGCTGTATCTACCGCGTGAGGAAGGACAGGGCTTGGTTGAGTATGCGTTGATTCTTGTTTTGGTTGCCATCGTGGTGATCGTTATTTTGGCCATTCTGGGCCCTTCTATCGGCAACATCTTCAGCAACGTCGTCGGCAACATCTAAAAGCAGCGATCACTGTAGCATAGTCGCTTACATTATCGAACAAAGCCCCGCCAAACGGGGCTTTGTTCGTATTGGCGCAAGTTTAGGAATTTATTTACTGTTTTCGGGCTCCAACTAGTACCAAAGTACACTTGCAAAATAGAGGGTATATCCGTTATAATGAAAGTAAGCGACGTGAGCGGGTGTCCACTCTGAAGGGATGACCATGCCCGCACGTGCGATAGGATCTCGTGAGGTGAGTGATGAAACGATGGATCAGGTGTTTCACGGCTGTGGAGGGCTTTCTCTCGAACCGCGGTCAGAGTTTTTTGGAAACAGCCCTCTTTCTACCAATCCTGTTGTTGTTCGTCGCGGGTACGATTGAGGTTGGAGTCTATGCTCTCAAGTATATGTCTGTGCTGGACGCCAGTCGTGAGGCGGCCCGTTTTGGCTCTAACCTCGACCCGGCGCTGACCGCCAAGTATCCCCTGGATATGCACGGCGCTCCCTTTCCCGACGTGCGGCTGATGTCAACGGCCGAGTTGCACAGTGTCTGTAACAACGGGGAATCAACCAACTTTTACTACGAGGTGGCCTGCCTGGCGATCCAGAACATCTCGTCGGGCACGCTCAAGATGGAGGCGGGGGATGACATTGTCATCACAGTGATCGGGGTAAAGGATGGACAACTGAAGCATCGCTGGCCCACTAGAGATCAGGGCCACCCCAACGATTTGGATTATCATTTTCAAGGAGCTAACGACGGGCCGGCCAATGCCAGTTGTACCATCACCAACACGGAAAACTGCCGCAGTTGGTCGTTGTATGGGAATCGGACCTCGACGATTGACAACGCCGCCATTGTGAATGCGTTGCATACTAGCGCTCCCTCTACGGGGTTCGTGATCGTCGAGATCTATCACGCTCATCCTCACTTTACCAGTCTTTTTACCATCGGCGAATTTATTCCCAATCCCATCCAGCTAAGACCCTTTACTATTTTTCCGGTGCCGGCTGCTGAACCAAGATGAGCGACAGGTGTCGAGAGGAGAATGGTATGGACGTGAAAAAAGTGGCGCAGTGGCTCAAGGCTAGGTATCTCCGCGCCGTCCAGTTTGGCCGGCAGCCTGAACAGCAACAGGGGCAGACCCTCGTCATTCTCACCTTTTCGATCATTGGGCTGTTGGCTTTGGTGGGCCTGGTGACGGATGGAGGGCTGATCTATGTTCATTACGGTCACCTGCGGCGTGCGATAGACGCAGCGGCCATCAGCGCGGCCAATCAGTACCGCGAGGGACGCGGCATCGAAGAGCTGTATACCGCCGCCGTCGAAACCGTCCAACTGCAGTTGGGCGGGGTGCACAACGTCCGGGTCTATTGGTGCAACCATCGGGAGGGCGCTGGTGCCGATACCGTCATTGATATGCAGGGGGAAGGCTACGACCCTCACGACCCCGATCTTTGTTCCAACGAGAACCACCTGCCGCGCAAACGGATGCGCGTCGAGGGCCAGTTGGAAGTACAGTTAGCCTTCCTGCGGATTGCGCTAGGAGAGGACCCGGTGATGCTCGGCGCTTCGGCCGAATCTGAGGCCGCGGTGCTCAACTTGGTCCTGTTGCTGGATACATCCGAGTCTATGGCGTATGATAGCTGCGATCCCTCCTTGCTAGAGCCTGATTTTTTTGCCTGTCTCGAAGCCTGTCGGGCAACGGGCAACTGCCAGCCCTTCGACTCGACCACCGCGCCCACCGAGCCTTCGGTGCGGTGGGCCGCGTCCAAGTTCGTAGAGTCGCTGATGCGGGATGGAGTGGATCGGGTGGCGGTCTATCATTTTGACAAGGTGCCGGTAGCCGAGCAGTCGGTGGAGGTTTTTCAGTGTGCCTGGCCTCTGACGGCCACTGTTCGGGTCACTGTCACTCCCTCCAGCGGTCGGGTGATCTCTCTCACGACGAACAAGCAGTTGGTGTTGGATGCTATTGATCAGGGCCAGGGAAACCCCAGTGATCCGCTGAACATCTACATCCGTCCCAAGGCGGAGGACCCCGCCACGGGGGTCAGTTGTGCCATTCCGTCCCACGTGGGCGGGAGCTATGGGCAGGACACCGGCTATCCAGAATCGCAGGGATATGGCTATCGCTGGGCGTCCACGAATATTGGGGGGGGGTTGCGCGAGGCGATCTCCGAGTTGGTCAACAACGGCAGCACCGATGCGGCGGTCTGGGTCATTGTGCTTCTCAGTGACGGCGCGGCCAACTCGACAGACCAGATGGCCGACAGCAACGGCTGGTGGAGCTGTCCCTCTCTGGCCGGCCAGGGCGGCCCCAACTATCGCAACTATCTCAGCACGCCTCCCGTTCCCTTCTGCCGTGACCCGGAGAGCGACGGTGTGGTCACGCGTCACTGCCCGTCGCAAGAGATCTGCGACCGGGGAGACCCCTGGTACACCAACCCGGGCCACGTCTACAACGAGTGGTTGTACGACGCCGATGACTATGCCCGCGACATCGCTGACCTGGCCTCTTCTCAGGGGATTGCCATTTATTCCATCGGTTTCGGGCCCTATGTGAAATCCGAGTCGCGCGGCCGTCCGGACGCCGGTGAGCGGCTGCTGCGTTACATCGCCGATGTGGGCGACGACGGCGACCTGAAGACCGCCCCCTGCGGCAGCGATTACTACTGGGACGATGTGGTCGTGGACCCGGTGCCCGCTCCGGGCGAGGATTGCGGTAACTATTACTACACCGAGGATGCGTCGGGCTTGCAGAATGTGTTCGAGGATATTGCCTCCCGCATCTTTAGCCGGCTTACTCGCTAAGCGGGAAGAAGGAAGGTGAGTTATGAAAACCTGGCAGCGTATGAAAACCTGGTGGCGAATGAGACGAGGGAGTGAAGCGTTCCAGAGCGACGGGGTGCGCCATGGTCAGACGATGGTCGAGTTCGCGCTGATCCTGCCGCTTCTCCTGCTCCTGCTGTTCGGCATCATCGAGTTTGGGCTGATCTTTCACGCCTGGCTCACCGTGGAGAGCGGTGCTCGACAGGCCGCCCGGTATGCTGTCAGCGGCGAGTACAACACGACCTATTGCCCCGAAGTGGCCAGCATCCTCCAATCGGAGGACCCTCACGACCCGTCCTATTCGGAGATGGATCTGGCCGATGGCTTGGCCGACTGCGTTGTCTCTGCCGAGGCTGAGGGCGTGAACACGACCAATCCCGACGATTACTGGTACTATCAGAACATTACGGCCCGTTTGCAGGACGCGGCTCGTCTTTACTCCGTCCGCGATGTGGCCCGCGCTGCCTGCGGCACTCTCTCCATCGACCCGGCTGTCTCGGGAGATATCACGCGAGGCATCGGCGGTGATCCCACCAGACGGAGTTACTTTCACGTCACGCTGTGCAGCACCCGGTCCCCCTTTGTCTTTGATCGAAACGACATCTATGGGCACGGATCGTATACCTGTGTCCGTGACGAAACGCCGGCCGACATTGCCAACGGCGATGAAGTGATTCGGGATGACGCCGGGGCGCCGAACGACCGGGTGATCATCGTCGTCAAATTCAACCATCCCCTCATCACGCCCATTCGGGGGATCGCCAATAACGAGGGCAACTTTATCCCCCTGATGGCTCTGCGCGAGATGGTGATCGAGCGCTTCCGTACCGCTCGCGTCATCGGTCTACCGCCCGCTTTTGACATTCCTGACCCCCCCACGTCCACCCCGCTGCCCCCTGAACCGCCCATCGTGGAAATTATCAGCCCGATGGTGGGCGATCCTTGCATCACCAGCACGGTGGTCATCCAGGCCCGGGCATGCGATCCCGACGAAAGCCCTCCGTCTGGAACGTGTGACACCAACACCCAAAATGGGGAGGGCATCCAGCGCGTTCGCTTCTGGGTTCAGGACCCGCTGGGCCAAAACGTGCACGACCAGATCGAGTCTCAGATCGAGTACTGTGGTGGGAGCGGCAATGAGAATCCCTGCCCGCCCATCGATCTATCGAGTGGACGGTGGCCCAATGGTGCGGTTGTCATTCCGGGCATTCACACTCTCTACGTCACCGCCCGCGACAGCGACGACCCCTACCAGGAGACGACGGTGACGCGCAATTTCGAGATCTGCATCGTGCCGGACTGTGACCTGCTCACCCTGGAGTGGGAGGGGTTCCCCAGTGGTAACGATGATGTTGATTACCTGATCCAGAACACGTCCAACTACCAATTCGAGATCGTGAGGATGGATTATGCCTGGCCCAAGATAAGTGGCTACCCGCGTTATGTGGATAGCGCCTGGATGCAGGAATTGGGCGGCAGTTGGGTCGCTATTCACGACGGCAACTTTTACGATCCCCCGGCCGAGATCACGTCCTTCAACGGCGGCACGACCAACATCCGCACCCTGGGGGCTAACAGCGATCCCCGGCGGATTCGCTTTGACTATTCCGACAATGTCTACTTTTACAATCCGCACGACTTTGTGCTGGACGTGACGTTGGAGACGCCCTTCGCCTACCAGTGTGTCGTGACGGCCCGCGGACCGGACGTGCCGGCTACCTGCGACGCGCTGAGCGAGGACCCGGACAGCAAGGTGCATTTTGGCTACCAGGGAATCACCGGTTGGGACGAGGACGACATCTACTCCTCCTACGTGCTCAACAGCAGCGGCTATCGTGTCTGGTTGGACCAGTTCACGCTCTCCTGGCCCGGCGAGATGTATGGCTCGTCGGCAGTGTACGCCAACTATGCCTACAAGACCAGTGAATATGATGGCCAACGCGGCATCCACAGCGGAGATTCCTACTCCAGTCCGTGGACTGAATCCTGGACCGGCCCTCACTCGTACCGCACGATGTATGGGGGCTATCCCGCCATGCTGAGCGTTGATTTCAACAATCAGCAGACGCCTGACCTGCGGAATTGGATAGACCTGGCGCCTCGGCGGGGCGAAATCATGCAGTCGAACCTCGTTGGGTACGATCCCAGCAGCTCCAGCGGTAACCTGCGGGATAACCTGCTTCACCCGGACCAGTTTGGCATTAGCTCCTGGTGGACCTTTGAGACGCCCGGGGGCGACACCCACTGCTTGATCCAGTCCACCAATTTCCAAAAGGGGCCCTACATCCAGTTGAACTCGCCGGCGGCCGTGGGAGAACTGCCCAGCGGCCTGGGGCGCTACCAGATCCGTCCCTCCCACCTGGTGGACGCGGTGGGCGTGCCGGTCACTCTCGGAGATAGCGGCGACGCTGTGGAGGGGGAGTTGGTCATCGACATATCGGCCTTTGACCGGGATTACGGAGACAGCGCCGCCAGTGGCACCGGGATACGTGAGGTCGCTATCTGGATCGAGGGGCCGGAGAACCTGCCCGAGAACTATGGCCGCTCCGACGGCGCGGACTATAACCTCTTGCGGCCATACCGCACCCGGGATTGGTACTATCTGACCAGTCCACCGTATCAGGTCACATTCGATCTCAGCAACGGGGTGTGGCCGGATGGGAATTACGTCATCAGCGGCACGCACTACCTGTACGTGCGGGCTATGGATCGGGACGAAGAGGATTATGACCTGGAGCGGCTCTTTACCCTGCTGGTGGTGCCCTTCCAGGTGAACACGGCCGGGATTGATTGTGACGATCTGGCGTACATCAACGAGTTGTACTTTCCCGCCATATACGATTCAGATGCCTATCGGCACGCTGCGACCGGCATCATCACCAACAACACCATCTACCCGGCGATCCTCAATGAGGCGATCTATTACTGGCCGGATGACGCATACGGGCTGTACGACGGCCAGCGGCGGGTGGAGAACATCAAGCGCTTCTTCCTGTCCGGCTCGTGGAATTATGCCCACCATGGAGACGGATTCTCCAGCCCCTGGCACGTGACGAGCGGTTGGCAGTCCGAATCCAATCGGCAGATTGCTCCAGGCGATACGAACCTCTACGCCTTCTATATGAAATATCTCACTTATGTGGATATCGGGTACATTCTGGATATCCCGCCCAATCCGTGGGATCCGGATCTGCGCAAGATGGCGCCTTACGATATCTTTGTTTCCTACTCGCCCAATAACTGGTTCCACAACAACTGGCGGCGGCGGTACAGCATGAGTGGGAATATCGTCCATCCCACCTCATTCGACCCGACGGAACTGCGGATGGACTTTTCTGGGTTCGGGAGTTGTTGGCTCACTTTTGACGAGCGGCGGGCTGGGCCAGCCATCCGCCTCTATTCACCTGAACCGGTGGCCGACGAGTTATCCTATTACCCACCCTACTACCTGTCCCACAACTATCCGTATCCCTACCACGTGCGCCCGACCAGCGCCGAAGCTCTCAGTTACGCCCCGCCGCCAAATCCGAACAACGAGTACGGACAGGGCGACGCCATCATCGTGCAGGCGGATATCTGGGACGTGGACTTTGGCGGGGTTGGAACAGCCGGCGGGACGGGTATCCAGGAGGTGGGCATCTATATCGTCGGCCCCAACAGCAAGTATGGATACCGAAACCTGGTGGCGCCTGGCGATACCAGGGATTGGTATTACGCGCCGGTAGGTGACCTGGACGATGGCGTCACACTGATTTCCAGCCTGGGGGCTGGGGTCAGGTGGCCCGGCACCAACCGGCCGGTGGTGAACGGACGCCATTACATCTATGTCCGGGCGATGGACACCGACGACAGTTATACCACCGCGGCCGGTATCCCCCACCAGCCGCTGTACACGCTGCTGGTCAGCTCTTTCGAGATAGATTTTCCGGGCGGCGACCCCGGCCCGACGCCGACCCCCATTCCCACAGCCGTGCCCACCCCGACCTGGACGCCCACCCGCACACCCACCGTCGGCCCGACGCCGACCCATACGCCGACTCGCACGCCGACCCGCACGCCGACGCAAGGCCCGACGCCGACTCACACGTCCACACCCACCTGCACACCGACCCGCACGCCGACTAGAACGCCTACGCCCACGCCCACCGGCGCCACGTCCACCTTCACACCGACTCCCATTCCTTCTCCCACGACGGGCGGCGGCGGTGGCGACTGATAGGATGCCGGTACGCTCTCGTATTCTCATCGCGCTGCTTTTGGGAGGCGCGCTGACGACCGGGTTGCTGCATCTAGTGCGGCCCCCGGTCGTCGAGGGCGCGCCTCCTGCCTGGTCTGCGGAGGAGCGGGCGCCATCCGGTCCCTCCGAGGCGGCGTTTCACATCTACGACCGCATCCAGACCGTGACTCTCCGCCCCCCTGACCTATCAGCCATTTATGCCACTGTTTTCACGACGACCTTTGAGACCACGATCGAGGGGTACAAGTTGGGGTGGGGTTGGTTGAGAATGCCCACCGACGCCATCACCATCGCGGCGACCTGTGGCACAAATCCCCTATGTGGTGTCGAATGGGGGGAGGTCGATGGGTATCCGGTGATCTACTTTACGGGATCGGGCACGGACACGGTTTACCTGGCCTACGACACCGCGAGCCGGGCGTCCCGAGGCGCTGATTCTCCCCTGGTTCAGCTTTCCTACCCGGTGGGGTTCTTCCAGTTGACTCAGACGATTGGTCTCACCAACACTATTTTCTTCAGCCGGGGTATTCAGCTCCATCCTGAATGGCAACTGGCCTCCGCCAGCCCGGAGGGGTACGACTACGATGAGGCCAATCGGAAGCTGCGCTGGACGTATACCGATACCTCGCGGATCGAGTTCAGCGTGACCATCACCGAGCCGCTGTTGGGGTCTGACCTGGTGATTGATCATTTCGAGGTGGGGAATCTCCGTCCAGAGGTTGACGAGTTGGTGCGCTACACCATCACAGTGCGCAACCAGGGAGCATATCGCACGCGGGGGGTGTTGGCCGAGTTGTTCGTGCGGCCTCTCTCCCTGGGCGCTCCCACGGTTCTGACAGACCACGTGGGAGGATGGTTGGACTATGCCATGGACGCGCTGTTCAAGTGGGAGGGATCGGATCACTGGTGGCCGGTGTTGGAGCCGGGTGAGGTGATCACCGGTTCCACCGTCCTGACCTGGCCTGACAAATGTGCTGCTGAACCCTGTAGTGCGTGGGCAAAAGTGGACCCGACCTACCTGGGGTTGGGCGAATCCTACGATTGGTTCGGCTACAACCCGGAGGGGCTGGATTGCGGGTTGGACGAGAGCCACCTTCCCACCTGTCCGGAGGAGCAAAACAATCTTGGAATTCTTGACAATCGGCTGGCGGGCATATTTTTGCCCCTGGTTATGCGCAGCGGTTTCCATGGTGAGGAGTGAGGGGACGTTTGCCTGCAGTTGGGGCCTGAGAGAGTGAAACCATCGATCTATGAAAGAGGTCGATGGTTTTGGTCTATAAGGACCGGTTGCGAGTGCATCTAAATTCTTGACATTCCGTCGCGAACAGGGTATTATTAAGGCACAAAAAGGAGGGAGACAATGCGTGGTGGCCGAATATTGCTCATAGGTGGAATTGTCTTGGTCGTCGGAGCGCTGGCTGTGGGGGCCCTATTGATGCTCCGAGGAGGGGGAGGGGAAGAGCCTCCGCCCGAGGTTGTCGAGGGGACGCCCCAGCCGACCCCCCTGCCCGAAGATCTGGCGCGTATCATTGTATCGGCGCAGGATATTCCGCGTGGTACGTTGATCACCAGCGACCTCGATGCGGTAGTTACGCAGAACTGGCCCAAGGATGCGGTCCCCCAGGGGGCGATCTATGAGCTGGACAAGGTCTACGAGCACACCACCCGGGTAGAAATCCCATTGGGCATGCCGGTTCTCGATAGCATGCTCACGCTGGCGGCCGGAGAATTGGCAGCGGAAGGCTCCGACGTCGCGCTCCAGATTCCTGCGGGCATGGGGGCCTACGCCATGCCGGTGGGCCGTTACTCTAGCGTGGCGTGGGCATTGCAGCCAGGGGATCACGTGGATGTCATCATTTCTCTGCTTATGGCAGAACTGGACGAAGAGTTTCAATCCCTACTGCCCAACCAGTCCGCCTGTGTATCGCCGCCAGAGGGCGAGGAGTGTCGGGGGGGAGTGATGGGACGGCTGGAGGTTCTCCCCAACGGCTTCCTGGTCAATCTGACGCCGAGCGAGGGCCAACGACCGCGATTGGTGACCCAATTGACAGTGCAGAACGTGATGGTGCTGCAGGTCGGGGACTGGCCGGAACCGGGGAAGGCGGCGGTTGCGCTGGAGGGCGAGCAGCCCCCCACTGAAGCAGGACGGCCAGCTCCCGAAGGAGAGGCAGCGGAACCCGCCCGGCCCGACATCCAGCCCGTGACGCTGGCCGTCACCCCACAAGAGGCGTTGGTGTTGGATTACGTCCAGGCGATTGGTGCCAGGGTCAACTTTGTGCTCCGTTCGGCGGCTGATGCTCAGAACAGAAGCCGGTTCTCAACGGAACCGGTCACCTTGGACTATATTATGAATGCGTATCGCATCGAACTGCCCGCCAAGTTGCCGTACGGGGTGGTGCCATCCATTTCTCAATTGGAACGCATCGCCCGCAGCGAAAATGCTGCCCAGTACGGAGGCTCGATCGTGCAACCGAGTGGCGGCCCCTGATTGGTGCTGAACGTTCATAGAGGTAAGAATATCGTGCCTAATGGAGGCGTCGCGTGAGTCCTCAATCTGGTGAAAGAATCAAAGTTCTACTCATAGACGACATCGCAGAGACGCGGGAAAACCTGCGCAAACTGCTCTCCTTCGATCCCGACATCGAAGTGATCGGGGCAGCCGCATCAGGGTTCGAGGGGCTCGAAATGGTGCGCGAGTTCCATCCTCACGTTGTCCTGATGGACATCAACATGCCGGGCATGGATGGGATTGCTGCTACAGAGGCCGTGCTGAAGGAGGCTCCTGCGACGCAGGTCGTGATGCTCTCCGTGCAGGGAGAGACCGACTACTTGCGACGAGCGATGCTGGCCGGGGCCAGGGATTTTCTGACCAAGCCGTCCAGCGGTGACGAGTTGATGAGCACCATCCGGCGGGTCTATGAGATGGGCAAAGACCGGGTGGTGACTCAGCCAGCTGCAGCTGTCCAGGAAGAGGCCAGGAGAGCGGCTGCCCATCTTGCTGGGGATATCGTCGCCGTGTTCAGTCCCAAGGGGGGAGTGGGCTGCACGACCGTCGCTGTGAACCTGGCGGTTGCGTTGCAAAAAGCCCTGGTTAACCAGCGCAAAGTCGCGTTGATGGATGCCAGTATCCAGTTCGGTGATGTCGGTGTGATGCTCAACTTGCAGACGAATCGGAGCATCGTGGACCTGGTGCAGCGTATGAGCGACATGGATGTGGAAATATTGCGCGGCGTCATGTCTGCTCATGGTTCAGGACTCAAAGTATTGTTAGCTCCTCCAAATCCGGAGGAGGCGGAGAGTGTGTTGGTCGGGGTGTCCCCGGAGGATGGAGGGGGGGCGGCGGCAGTCGGCGAGATTCTAAAGCTGATGCGTACCGAGTTCGACCTCATCGTCGTGGATATGTGGAGTTGGATCGACGACATCGCGCTGACCATCTTTGACGCCGCGACGCTGATCATTCTCGTCGTCATGCCCAACATTCCATCTATCAAGAGCGCTCGGCTGTTCCTCGAAGTGGCGGATCGTCTCAATTACCCGCGGGAAAAGATCGCGTTGGTCGTCAACGGCGTGGACCGACGGATGGGGATTCGCGTGGAGCAGATTGAGCAGGCGATGATCCCGGTCGTGGCCCAGATTCCGTTGGAAGAACAGACGGCCATTGCCGCCGTCAACCATGGGGTGCCGTTTGTGTTGCGGGACGAAAATCGTCCCATCTCGCAGAGCGTTTTACAGTTGGCCGAGCACGTCCGGGGAGTTCTGGTTTCGGAGCAGGCAGAGAAGGAAGAGGAAGAGCGAGAAGAGGATGCAGTGACGCGGCTGCGGTTGAGCCGTGTTTTTGGCTAGTTGAACCTTGAGGGAATCCGTAGAGACCTGGAGGAGGAGAGGATAAAGTATGTCTTTGTTGAAGCGTATTGAGAGGGAAAGGCAGTCGACTGGGGAACAACCTGTCCAGAAAACTGAGATGCGTGTCCGGCGGCAACCTGCCTCTCCTACCCGCGATGCCTACATGGACATCAAGAGCCGCATCCAGAACAAGCTGATTGCGGGCTTGGATCCGACGATGGATGTTACCCAGACGGACGAGGTTCGACGCAACATTGAGGAGATGTACAACAACATCCTGTCTGAGGAGAACATTGTCCTCAGCCGGGCGGAGCGACAAAGACTGTTTGAACAGATTGTCGCCGAGATTTTGGGCCTGGGACCGTTGGAGCCGCTGTTGGCAGACCCTCAAGTGACCGAGATTATGGTGAACGGAGCCAAGAACGTCTATGTCGAGCGGGCCGGCAAACTGACGCGCGTGAATCTGGTCTTTGAGTCGGATGAACATTTGATGCGTATCATCGAGCGAATCGTTGCCCCGTTGGGGAGACGGATTGACGAGAGTCAGCCCTATGTAGACGCTCGTTTGGCGGATGGATCCCGTGTAAATGCAGTGATCCCCCCCATTTCCCTGGTGGGGCCGGTGCTCACGGTCCGTAAATTTTTCAAGATACCCCTGACGGTCGAAAAACTGATTGAATATGGCAGTGTCACGTCTGAGGCGATGCAGTTCATGAAGGCAGCTGTGCTGGGTAAACTGAACATTATCGTTTCCGGAGGCACCGGTAGCGGCAAGACGACCTTTTTGAATGTCCTTTCCGGTTACATTCCAGGGGACGAGCGAATTATCACGCTCGAGAATGCTGCCGAGTTGCAGTTGCGTCAGGAGCATGTAGTGACGCTCGAATCGCGTCCCCCCAACATTGAGGGACGTGGTGAAATTACCATCCAGGACTTGGTGATCAACTGCCTGCGAATGCGTCCAGATCGGATTGTGGTGGGCGAGTGCCGAGGGCCGGAGGCCTTTGATATGCTCCAGGCAATGAATACCGGCCACGAGGGCAGTCTGACTACCATTCACGCGAACAACCCCCGCGAGGCGACCTCTCGCCTGGAGAATATGATCTTGATGGCAGGGATGGAGCTACCCCACCGGGCCATTCGTGAACAGATTGCCTCAGCGGTGGATCTGGTCTGTCAATTATCACGCTTGCGCGATGGCAGCCGTAAAGTCGTCGCCATCACCGAGATTCAGGGGATGGAGGGTGACGTCATCACCATGTCTGACATTTTCAAGTTCGAGATGGTGGGTTTTGAGGATGGAAAGGTGATCGGTTCGCTGCGTCCTACGGGGTTACGTCCCAAGTCTATGACAAAAATCGAATCGGAGGGTATTCGTCTGCCTCCTTCTGTTTTTGGTTTGGGACAGCAACGTGGACGGTAGTCATTTGGTCCTGGGCTAGACGCGTTTGACATGCGCATCTATGATCTAGGTGGAGTTGGCGAATAATGGATCTGCTGTGGATAGTGATAGGGATAGCAGGCCTGGGATTGGTTGCTATGCTGGGAGGACTCGTTGTTTCCCGGCGGGCCAGTCAATCATTTTTAGAAGAGCGCCTGGGGATCGAGAAGCAAGATGTGATGGGAGAGACAGTGCGCAAGACGCCCTTGGGGGATGCCCTGAACAGGGCGTTAGCTCAGCGGGGTGTGGGGTCCGATCTGGCGACTCAACTCGCCCGCGCAGACCTTAAAATCACCGTCGGCGAGTTTATGGCTGTCACCGTCATCATGGTCATCGTCGCTGGTGGAGTGGCCTATTTCTTGAGACGGGACGTTCTCCTTGCGGTCATTGCGTGTGTCGTGGGCTTTTTGGCCCCGCGGTTCTATGTGAGTATGCTGCGCAGCCGGCGGCTGAAAGCGTTTACAAATCAACTGGGTGATACGATCAATCTGATGGTCAACGGCATTCGGGCCGGATACAGCATCTTGCAGGCTATGGAGGCGGTGTCAAACGAGATGGGGCCGCCGATCTCGGACGAATTTGGGCGCGTGGTGCGAGAGGTGCAGTTGGGGCTCACGCTGGAGCACGCGCTGAATAACATGCTGCGCCGGGTGCCGAGTGATGACTTGGATATGATGATCACCGCGATCAACGTCCAACGTGAGGTGGGTGGTAACCTGGCCGAGGTGCTGGATTCAATCAGTTTTACCATTCGCGAACGAGTGCGGATCAAGGGCGAGTTGATGGCCATGACCGGACAGAGCCGTATTTCTGGCTACATGGTCGGTATGGTTCCGGTCGCTTTGGCGGTGTTTCTCTATTTTATCAACCCCACGTATATGAAGCAATTGCTGGATCACGTGTGTGGGTACATGATGCTGGCGTGCGCCGGTATTGGGATTGCGTCCGGCTTTTTTGTGATGAACAGGGTGATGCAACTTGACGTGTAGGTTGATTGCGGGAGTGTAAGCTAGGAGGACTGGAAATGGCGCGTAAGAAAGGCCCTAGTACTAGCATCGAAGACCGCATGGCAGAATTCGGGACTCTGGATCGCCCGGTGACTTTGGAGGAGATCGAGCTGTCCCAACCCTTCAGCGAGCGGGTGATCAGTCCGCTGCTCTCCGGTTTGGCCCAGCTCGCGATGCGCTTTTCGCCGCAGCAGTCTCAAGAAGCGCTGCAGCACAAGCTCGACCTAGCCGGCAATCCGTACGACATCACCAAGTTCAAGGGCACCCAAATCCTGGCAGCGATTGTGCTGGGTGGCTTGGGCCTGGCCGGGTACTTTTTGGCCAAGGATTTGTCCTTTATCCAGCGCATTGTGATGCCTCCGGCAGCGGCCGGGCTGGGCTATTATCTGCCGGTGTTGTCTTTGGGAAGCAAGACCAGCAAACGTCGGAAAGAAATTCAAAAATCCCTCCCCGATGCCCTGGATTTGTTGACCATTTGTGTGGAGGCGGGATTGGGCTTTGACGCCGCGATGGCCAAAGTGGCGGAAAAGTGGGACAACGAGCTTTGTGTGGCATTCAGCCGGGTGATTCAGGAGCTGCAGTTGGGCAAGTTGCGGCGCGAGGCGTTGAGAGATATGGCGGATCGGATGGACGTACCGGACGTATCCACGTTCGTGGCTGCCATCATCCAGGCGGATCAACTGGGCGTCAGTATCGCCCGGGTGCTGCGCATTCAGTCGGAGCAGATGCGCGTGCGGCGGCGGCAGCGGGCTGAGGAAATGGCCAGTCAGGCCGGCATCAAAATGTTGCCGGCGATCGCGTTTCTGATCTTTCCCGCCATTTTCATCATCCTGCTGGGGCCGGCCGTCATTCAGATCATTGTGATGTACACCAGCGGTCAATTGGGTATGTTTGGATAACGTCCGAGATCAGGTTCTGTGCCTATACCGATCATTGAGGCGGTTGGTCTCCGCTGGAGTCGTACTTGCGGGCAGTGTCTCGCCCTTTTTTTCCCTCCGCGGTGCGTTGGTTGTCACCGTATGGACGTTTTGTTGTGTGATGACTGCCTGAATCAAATCCCTCGCTTGATGCCCCCATTTTGCAAACAGTGTGGGGACAGGGTAACGTCTGATGGGCTGTGCGCACGCTGCTACACCTCTCCGCTGCACATCGAGTCTATCCGGTCTGTATTCCACTTTGAGGGTGTGCTTCGCAAGGCTATGCATCATCTCAAGTATCGTGGGCGCACCGTGCTGGCAGAACCCCTGGGAGGGATGATGGCGGCCTACTGGACGCAACATCCCACGCCGACTGATGTAGTCGTACCTGTCCCTCTGCACGCGGCTCGCTTACGCCAGCGCGGGTACAATCAAGCGGCGTTGTTGGCGCGAGAGATGGCCCGTCAAGCCGGACTGGCGCTGGATGAGCGCACGTTGGTGCGACGCCGGGCGACGGCGTCCCAAGTCGACCTGACCGCCGAGCAGCGGAAGGAGAACGTGCGGGCCGCATTTCAGTGCGTCGGCCCAGCGCTGGCAGGTCAACGGGTATTGTTGATTGACGACGTGTGCACGACCGGCTCTACCTTGGATGCCTGTGCCGTGGCTCTGCAGGAGGGGGGGGCGAGCAGCGTTCATGCGCTGACATTGGCCCGGGCGCGCTGACAGCCCCTGTTCGGTATTCACGGGGATGGTTGGCCCGATATCACACTTGTTAAGGAGGTAGTTTATGGATGTCTCTATCTTTACCCGCAACATGGAAATGACCCCTCGATTGAACGATTATGTGGATCAGAAAGTGGAAAAGCTGGATCGTTATCTCCCTTCGATTGACGAGGCGCGGATGGATTTGTCGGTGGAGAACACGCGTAACGCGGCCCACAGCCAGGTCGCGCAGCTGACTGTCCGGGTACGGGGCACGATTTTGCGCGCCGAGGAACGTACCCAGGACATGTTTACCTCGATTGACGCAGTGTTGGACAAGATGTACCGTCAAATCGTGCGCTACAAGGGCAAGCGCCGGGACCGCCAGCAGACCGGGGTAGAGCTGCCCCCTCTGGAAGAACCGGTGACAGAGACAGCGGGCGAGATCGTGCGTGTCAAACGGTTCGACGTCCGACCTATGCCACCGGAAGAGGCCATCGAGCAGATGGAACTGCTGGGACACAGTTTTTACATCTTTTTGAACGTGGAGGATGACTCGATCAACGTCGTCTACAAGCGAGGTGCCGGCAACTATGGTTTGTTGCAGCCAGAGGTCTGACGGCAGTAGATAACTGAGCCTGTCACGGACTTGACCGTGACGTGTTCACAGGGAGGCTTGGTCAGTGCCAAGCCTCCTTGTGGAATCAGGGGGAGACCTGGATGACGGAAAAGACGACGCTGTTTCTCCTGGTCGGTGGGGGAGGACAAAGTGTGGTAGAGCGCACGATGAGAGATGCGCATCGGGCCGCGGCCCGCGACCTGCTGGAACGGTTGCTCGGCACGGGGTTGATCGAGCGAGCGGTTGTAGCCACCGATGACCCGGACTGGGGCGGGGCGTTGACCGGCCTGGCGGTGGACCTGGACGTTGATCCCCTGGATGAACCGTTTCACTTTGGGCAGCGGCTGGCCGGGCTGATCGAGCGGTATGGGGCGCGGCGGGTGTTGTGCAGTGGGGGGGGCTCGGCCCCGCTGGCAAGCCTTGAAGACTGGGGCCAGGTGTTATCCCGCCTGGCAGAGGCGGACCGGCTCGTGGTCACGAACAACTTGCACTCGTGCGACTGGGTCGGGTTTACCCCGGCCGCGGACATGATCCCGCACGTCGTTTCACAGACGAGTGACAATGGGATCGCCTGGGTGCTGGCAAATGAGGGCGGCTGGCCGTCCGAGAGTTTGCCCGTGTCGGCGGCGACGCGTTTCGACCTGGATACGCCGGCCGATCTGCTGATCGCACAGCAGCACCCGGCTATCGGCCCTCATTTGCGGACCTTTTTGGATGAACTGGGATGGGAAACGCCCGGGGTGGACGGAGTGTTGGCAGAGATGGCGCGGGAGGGCGGACGCCTGGCTTTGGCGGGCCGGGTGTCGTCGGCGGCCTGGATGGCGTTGGAACAGGCTACCCGGTGTTGGATTCGCGTCTTTGCCGAAGAGCGTGGCATGCGAGCCAGTGGACGGCAGGCGTGGGGAGAGGTGTGTTCCCTGTTGGCGGACTATATCGAGTTGGCCGGGCTTGAATCCTTCTTCGACCGGCTGGCCGATCTGGCGAACGGCGTGCTGTTCGATAATCGCGTCATTCTGGCTGCGCGCGGGTTGTGGCCCTCGGCGGCGGATCGTTTCAACTCGGACCTGTATCGCTGGGAGCAGGTGCAGGATCCCTTCCTGCGGCGGTTTACTCAGGCAGCCGCTGAGGCGCGGGTGCCGGTAGTGCTGGGAGGGCATGCGGTCGTGTCCGGTGGGTTGATGGCGCTGGTCGAGGCCTTTGAAGCGCGGGGGGAAGACTCATGCCGACTGTGTTGATGGTCTGTACCGGGAATCTGTGTCGCTCTCCAATGGCGGAGGGACTGCTGCGGGCGCGCCTCGCCCGAGACGAAGCACGGCGGGAGTGGCGCGTGGCATCGGCGGGAGTCTGGACGGTGGACGGACGCCCGGCCAGCGAGTATGCGATCCAAGAGATGGCAGAGCGGGAGATTGACCTGCGGGATCATCGCTCGCGCAACGTGACGGCCGAGATGATGGACCACGCTGACCTGGTGCTGGTGATGACGCGTCAGCACGGGGAGGCGCTGCGACATGCATTTCCCCAGCACGCTCACCAGGTCCATCGCCTCAGCGAGATGGTGGAGCAGGAGTACGACATCGAGGACCCGTATGGCGGAACCCGGTCGGAGTATGCGTACACTGCCGGTCAATTGGAGCGACTGATCGAGGATGGATATCAACGGATGGTCACGCTGGTCGAGGATGAGATGGGAAGGTAAGGGGCAGGCCGCTCTGGCGGTAACCCTGGCGCTGGCGGGATGGCTGCTGCTGCTCTCCCAACTGGGCGCTCTGCAGACGGTGGCGCAGGAGGGCGGCAACCCACGGCCGTTGACGACGGACGGTCGCTCCCGCGTCGCTGGGTGGTCGCCCGATGGCCGCGCGGTGCTGGTGCAGCGCTGGGGCCGGATCGTCCCCCACGGTGACGGCAAGGCGACCCACCAGGCGCTCAGCGAGCTGTGGATGGTGGACGTGCGAGGCGGGTCCTCCACCAGGCTCAGCCAGAACGCGGTCCGGCCCATCTATTCCACCGACGGGAGGCGGTTGGCCTACCTGGCGTATGGTGAGGATGGGCGCTGGGAAGCCCGTCTGCTGGACCTGGAGGACGGACGGGAGCAGGCGTGGGCCAGCGCTGATGGGTGGTCCTCCCTGGCGTGGATGGATGGGGAGCCATCCATCGCCCTGGACGGCCGGGCGTGGCTGCGGAAAACGGGCGTCGTCTCGCCCGCTGCGCCGGTCCTGGTGTGGGCCTGGTCCCCCGACGGAGGACAGCTCGCTTACGTCACCACGGCCGATGACCTTTCGCCGGCCCTGTGGGTGGTGGACGTGACGGGCCGCCGGTCTCCGGTGCTGTTGGCTGTGGGGCAGGCGGAGGTCTTTTCCGCTCCCAGTTGGTCGCCGGACGGGCGGCGGCTGGCCTTTTCCCGCACCCCCCTGGGAGCCGAGACCGCGTCGGCCAGCGATCTCTGGCTGGTGGACGCCGACGGCGGGAATCTGCACCCCCTGTTGGAGAACGAGCGCGAGGAAAGTCACCCCGTCTGGTCGCCCGATGGCCGCCGCCTGGCCTTTGAACGGGACGGCGACGTCTGGCTGCTCGATCTGACGCAGGCCCTGGACGATTCCGATCCGGTCAGCGCTGAGAAGGGAGGGGCGTCCTCTGCCGCGCGCCAGCAGACGCCGCCGCTCACCATCCGCATCATCCACCGGGCGGAGAACTATTACCGGGATGTGCCAGTCGGGCAGATCGACGTCCTGCCTTTCGAGGAATACGTCCGGCGGTGCGTGCCGGTCGAGGTGCCGGCCCTGTGGCCGATCGAGGCTCTCAAGGTTCAGGCGATGGCCGCCCGCACCTATGCCTGGTACTATACCATCGTGCACGCCGATGGGGACTGGGACGTCTCCGACTGGACCGACTACCAGGTCATGGGGCGGGAAGACCAGCGCCACCCGCGCAGCGACGCCGCGACAGACGAGACGACAGGGCAGTACATCGCCTACCAGGGGGAGGTGATCAAGGCGTTCTACAGCGCCAGGAACGGTTCCCCCACCCGCAGCGCGGCTGGCTATCCCTACATCCAGGCGGTGGATGATCCGGTCAGCTTTGGGGACGAACGGTGGGGCCACGGCTGGGGCATGTCCCAGTGGGGGGCCTATCGCTGGGCCGCCTGGCACGGCTGGGGCTACCAGCAGATTTTGGCCCATTACTATACCGGCGTGACCGTTGAACTGCCCGCCGGCGGCGCGCTGTCCCCCCTCGGCGGCGTGACGCGCCCCTGGTCCGACCATTTCGTCACCTCAGACCGGGTGTACATCGTCGCCAACGCCAGCGCCGGAGACGAGGAGGTGCGCGAGGTCGGGTTCTACGCCGTCACGGACGCCCTCACCCGCACCCGGATTGCCACCGACGGGGTAGCGAGCGACGGCTGGTCCGCCGTATGGGACGTCTCGGCTCTCAGCGATACGGCCTTCACCCGTGGGATCACCCTGTCCGTCGTGGTGACCACCGGGGTGGGCTCCGTCCAGGCGAGCACGCAGCCGGTGCAGATCGGGTTGGACCGCCGTCCTCCCACGATCACGGGGGCGAACATCGGGGATGGACACACCAACACCCTCACTGTCACCATCTCTGCCATCACCGGGACGGATCCCGGCCCCGGCAGCGGGGTCCAGGCTATGGCGTTCAGCAACGAGGGGTGGTCCTGGGAGGGGGAAGACCTGTCCCATCAGGTGGGATCGGGGCAGGTCATCACTGCCGCCGACGCGCTGAACGGCCAGGCCTGGTGTGGGATTTCCGGCACCCACAGCGCCGGGGTCTGGTATGGCCCGTACACCAAGGTGCTGCCGCCGGGATATGCTTACCGGGCCTACTTTCGCCTCAAGGTGGGCGAGGCGGATACCCCGGCCGAGGTCGCTCTGCTGGACGTGGTGGACGATGGCGGCGAGCGGCTGTTGGGGTTGCGCCGCCTGCGTGGGACCGATTTTCGCGCTGCGGATACGTATCAAGAGTTCGCGGTGGATCTGAATTACGCCGCTGCCGGGAGTGCCGGGCTCGAATTTCGCACCGCCTTCCGCGCGGCTGCCGATCTGTGCCTCGACCGGGTGCTGGTGGTCAGGTATCCGGTCCCTTTCGCCAAGGGGACCGAGTGGCGGCTCACGCCGGGTGAGGGGTACAAGGTGGTCACCATCAAGCTGATAGACGGTGCGGGGAACGTCTCGGCCGACCTGGAGCGCCCCGTCATCCTGGACGTCAGTCCGCCGGCCGGCTGGCACGGTTTCGCACCGGCCCAGTGGGATGGGGGGGAGCCGCCCACCTGCACGGTCCGCGTCTCGGATACCGGCGCCGGGCTGGACGTGGAGAGCGCCCGCTATCGCGTCTCGACCGACGGGGGGGCGTCGTGGGGCGGCTGGCTGACGGCCACCTGCACCGGCGTCGGCGGCAGCACCGAGGTACAGACGGTGACGGCCCGGGCAGTGGATTTTGGACTGCCCCGCACGCCGTCCAACCAGATCCAGTTCCAGATCGCCGATCGGGTCGGCTATACTGGCACGGCGACCTTTGGGGTGCGCGGCCCGGTGGAGATCGTCGGCCCGGCGACGGGCGTTCCCGGCCGGGCGTATTCGTTCACGACCAGCATCCACCTGCTCACGGGCACGGTGACGCTGCCCGTCACCTATACCTGGTGGGCCACCGATGGACCGTCTGCGACCCTCAGTGGCAGCGGTGAGACGGCGGCCTTTACCTGGACCACGCTCGGTCGCCAGGCGGTGGTCGTCACGGTGACGGAGGGGATGAGCGGTGGCGTCCGGACCGTGGGCGTCGCCGCGCACCGGATGTTCACCGCCCGGTCGGTCTATTTGCCGCTGGCACTGCGGAACTGGTCCGGGTCCAGTCCACCCGACACCGTCGCTGTCCGCTCATTCCGGTAGGAGACCAGGCCGGGGCGCTGGCCGGCGATGCGCTGCACGTGTCGCCGCTCCGTCACGTCGACGCTGACGCTGGCCTCGCCTCGGGCCGGTGAGTAGTAGGCCGCCAGTTCCGCCGCTCGGAGCAGCACCTCCTCCGGCACGTCCCGTCCCCCGCGCTTGAGGATCACGTGAGCGCCGGGCTGACCCCGCACGTGAAGCCACAGGTCGTCCGGCGCCGCCTGCCGAAAGGTGATCTGTTCGTTCTGGCGGGCGTTTCGTCCCACCAGGATGGCAAAGCCGTCAATCTCGAAGCGGCGCGGCCCCTCGGCTCGCACCTGCCCGCCGGCGGACCGGCGCGGCCTGGATGCCCAGCCGGCCTCGACCAGAGCCTCGCGCACGGCGTCGATTTCTGGGCGGGACTCGGCCAGGGCGAGGTCGGCCTGGAGCTGCTCGACGTAGGCCCGGTCGGTGGTCAGCTCGGCCGTGCGGGCGGTGATCTCCTCGCCCGAGCGGGCGGCCTTTTGGTAGCGCCGAAAATAGTCCTGGGCGTTTTCGACCGGGGTCAGCGCCGGGTTCAGCGGGATGGTGCGCGGCTGACCGGCATGGCCCGGCACGGTCACCTGGTGAGCGCCGCGCGTCACCCGGTTCTGGTAGGCCAGCAGCAGTTCCCCGCTTTGCCGCAGCTCGTTCACCGCCGCTTTGTCCACGCGCTGGGATTGGACCTGGTCCAGGGCGTGCTGGATGCGGGAGCGGGCGGCGTCTATCATCTCCTGCACGCGCTGACGAGCGGCGGCGTAAGGGTCCGCTGTCAATCGAGCCTCGAAATAGCGCCCCAGGGCCTCGTTGATGTCGCAGGTTGGTTCGACCCGCTCGAATTGGCGCGGGCGGTACGGGGCAAAGGCTATCACGTCTCCCCCGGTATCCAGCGCGATGTGGGGATGCCAGGCTGACCGGGCAAAGACGGGGGCGAAAAGGTCGGTCACTGCGGCGACGACAGCTGCTGGCGGCGCGGCACGGGCTGGGGCCTGAGGGTCTCCCGCGGCGCGGGCGGCGATCTCGCGGGCCAGCATCGGGCCGACGCCCAACAGGTTTTGAGTCAACAGCCGGTGGAGCGGTTCGTCGGGGGCGGTGGAGGCCTGGAGGGCGGCGAATTCGCCGGCCGTCATCTGGATGGGGGGCCGGCGGCCCGGTGGGATGGGTGGCGGCTGGTATGGATGGGCCGGCAGCGTCACCCGATAGCGGTTCACGTCCGGCCCGACCTGCTTGACGGCCTCCAGCACGTTTCCGTCCGGCCCGACCAGGATCAGGTTGCTGTACCGTCCGATCAACTCGGCCACCAGGCGGCAGGATCCGACGGGACCTTTGAAATGGAGGGTCAGGATGCGTTCCCACTCCGGCTGGGTCACGTCGACCAGGCGAGCGGAGCGCACCCATTTGCGGAGCAGGAGCAGCAGCGGGGTCTCGGTCTCCACGCCCCGGCGCACCTGGTGGGGCACGAGCAGCATGCGGGCCTGCTGCGGATGGGCCGAGATCAGCAGTCGGAACCGCCGACCGGCGTACAGTTCCAGTCCGACAGAGTGGCGGTCGGGCAGCACCACCCGCTGGACGCGGGCGCCGAGCAGCCCGTCGAGGCGGTCGCGCAGACAGGCCAGGGTCAGGTAATCTACGTCCATGGGAGATCAGATGAATCTTTCGGCCCGGAGAATGCCCGTGATGGCCTGCCGGGCATCCGCCAGGGCCTTGACCCGCCATCGTTCTTCCGAGGGGACGAACAGGTCCTCAAAGTCGCGGGCGACGTCCTCCCGCACGCGCTGGGTCTGCGCGCCGTGCCAGTAGAGTTGGTTTTCGGCGATCATGGTGCGCAGGCTGCGCAGGGTGGCGGGGAGGGAATCTCCCAGGGTGCCGAACTCAAAGCTGGTGGCGTATAGGTGTCGGTCTGGATATTCCTTCTGTATCAGCGTGTAGACAAAGTCGAGCATATCCCCCTGCATGCTGTAGAACTCGGACGGGTCGGCCTTGACTACCAGGGGATAGGCGAACCGGCGGGCCAGCTCTTCGGAAGGGGTCGGTTCCAGGGGCGAGTTGACCAGGCTCATCTGGTAGCGGGGACCGTATCCGGTGTGCATGTCCATGAGGAGGACGCGCGGGTACGCTTCGATGCGCTGCTGGTACAGATTGATCAACACCTGGGTCTCCTCTTGGAGCGCGGGGCCGCCATAGTAGATGCTCTGGGGGAAGCGGTACTGGCCCAACAGGGTGGCCCGACGGATCCTGCTCGGCCCCGTGAGGACCAAGTGGCGGGCCAGTTGGAGGAGGAAGCCGAGGTCGCGCCAGGGAGAACGGCGAACCGCTCCCTGGGGGTTGAGAAAGGCGTGCAGGCGGCCATAGTCGGGGTTGGCGACGGTGTCGTAGGGGGTGGGGGAGGCGATGAGAAAGTTGCGGTTCAGGTCGACGTTGGCGGCGTTGGTGCGGCGGCGGTGTTTCATACCCCACGGGTTGATGGCGTGGATGAGCAGCAGGCCGGTCGTCTGGGGGTCCAGGTGAGGGAGAAACTCGTCTATGAAGAGCTGCAGCACAGCGGATCCGACGTACCCCTCGATCCCATGCTCGCCGGTCGTCAGGATCAGGAGGCGGTCGCGGCTCCCTGTTGGGGTTTCGATCCAGTCTATGGTCAGGTCCTCATCCCCGCCGACGGGGTGGTGGTCTGGTTGGGCGTGGGGCCAGAACAGCCGCACCCGGTCAATCTGGCGGCGGAATCGGTCCCGCGAGGCCTCATAGGTGGGAGGTAACAGCGTCGAGTTGGTCATGGCGCTCAGAATGGTCCAAAGTTAATCGCGACCCCGATGCCCAGAAAGAGCACGGTGACGAGCAGGACCCAGGCCCACAGGCCGAGGGACCAGCGCAGCCACTTGGGGTAACTGACGGCCGTGAGCCCGAGGCAGATCAGCAGCACGGGGTTGGTTGGGTAGAGCATGTTGGAAAACCCATCTCCAAAGCAGTAGGCGGTCACTGTGACCTGGCGTGTCATGCCGACCAGATCGGCCAGCGGGATCAAGATGGGCATGATCAGAAAGGCCTTGGCGGAGCCCGAGCTGATAAAGAACTCGATCAGCAGGGCCAGGCCGTAGACGAGCAGGGCGGCGAGGAAGGGGTTGGCGCCGGAGAATGATTGGGCGGCGGCGTGCAGGATGGTGTCCATGATCCCACCCTGGGCGACGATGTACTTGACGCTGGCGGCCATCAGGATGAGGGGGATGCCGGGAGCGATGCCAGATACCCCTTCGACCATGGCCTTCCACACCTGGCGACCACCGGCTCCGGAGACCAGCCCGGCGCCCAGGCCGCCGATCAGGAACAGGAGGCCGACGATGGGCAGGGCGTACTCGGAGATGGCGGGGACGAAGGGCCCGGTCAAGAGCACCAGGAGGATCAGGGCGAAGAAGGCGAGGAACCAGGCCATTCCCCGGCTCATCCGCGGATCGGTCGCGGCGAGGTCGTTCAGAGGCAGGTCGTGGTACTTGGCCCGTTCGGCCTGGTCCTCCTCGAATACGGGGGAGGTCTCGGGGCGCCGCTCTACACGTCGAGCGTAGCGCAGGAGGAACACGGCCAGGACGGCGTAGATGGCGAGGAAAATCAAGACGCGCAGCCAGGCGCCGGAAAAGAGGGGCAGGCCGGCGATCTCTTGGGCCACGCCGATGGTAAAGGGGTTCATGATGGCGGCCGAGAATCCCATGTTGGTGGCCAGGATGCTCATTCCCAGGCCGACGATGGAATCCCAGCCCAGGAAATAGGACAGGGCGATCATGACCGGGACGAGGGGCACGACCTCTTCAAAGATGCCGAAAAAGGCTCCCATCAGCATAAAGAGCAGGGAAATGACCAACAGGAGCGGGTACTTGCGCTCTCCGAATGCCCGTACGACGCGGGCCAGGGCGGCCTTGAGGATGTCGCACGCATCCAGCACGGCGAAGGAACTGCCGACCATCAGCAAAAAGATGAGGATGACGATGATGGTCAGCCCGTCCGGTCCCCACAGGACCTCCACCGGGGCGGTGAACCAGCGCCAGATGGGATAGGTGGGCTGGTCCACGTAGCGGAACGAGGCGGGGTCAATCACTTCCCGGCCGGCCTGGGTGACGCGCGTATAGTTCCCGGCCGGGACGACGCGGGTGAGGATGCCGGCCGCCATCATCAGGACGAACAGGATGAGGAGGGATTGGACAAAGGCCTGGGCGCTGATGCGCGCTCCTGATGGTTGATTTTGTGGGGACATTTTACACCTCGTTGACAGTGGTCTGTGACGTGGTTTGGTGCTCGACGTCAAAGACGTGAGATTGGAGATTGGCGATCCACAGCTTGCCCTGGTGGGTGATGCGCAGATAGGCCAGCGCATCCTGGATGTAGAGATCGATCACGTCCCAACTGTTTGATCGCCAGAAGCTGAAGGTTGAACATGTGAGCTCCTCCTACACTGCGGAACGTGAGCCGAACGTATCCAGGTCAATCGGTGCTGGTTCGAGTTCCCAGGTCGGTCATAAAGTGGATGACTGTTTCGATCCCCTTGTGAAAATTGGGGAGGTGAAACTTTTCGTTGGGAGAGTGCAAGCGGTCGTCGGGCAGTCCAAAGCCCAGGAGAATAGTCTCGATGTCCAGGAATTTCTGAAACATAGCGACGACGGGAATGGATCCCCCCGCACGGACAAAGATGGGCGCCCGGCCAAATCCGGCGGTGTAGGCATGGAACGCGGCCTGCATGGCTGGACTATCCCGGTGGACGATGGCCCCGCTTCCGCCGTGCAGGTAGTGTACCTCGACGGTGACGGTGGGCGGCGCGATGCTGACCAGATATTCGCGGATCAGTTGAGCGATCTCGTCTTGTTGTTGGTCTGGCACCAGGCGCATGGATAGTTTGGCGTATGCTTTGCTGGGCAGCACCGTCTTGACTCCCGGTTGGATGTAGCCGCCCCACATGCCGTTGGCGTCCAAAGTGGGCCGGGCAGTGGTACGCTCGATGATGGTGTAGGCCGGGTCGCCCCAATCGGTGGGCGCGCCGGTCTCTTGGAGCCATTCCTCGCGCTGGAAGGGGATTTTGGCCAGTTCGGCTCGCTCTTCCGGGGACAGATCCCGCACAGTGTCATAAAAGCCGGGGATGGTGACGCGCCCGTTCTCGTCATGCAGTTGGGCGATCATCTGGCAGAGGGCGTTGATGGGGTTGTGAACGGCCCCGCCATAGATGCCCGAGTGCAGATCGTGGTCCGGCCCGGTTACCTCGACCTCGACGTAACACATCCCGCGCAGGGCGTACACGATGGATGGGGTGTCTGGGCCCAGGATGTGGGTATCGGAGACGACCGCCACGTCGGCGGTCAGGAGGGCGGAGTGTTCCTGGATGAACGGCGCCAGGTTGGGGCTGCCGCATTCCTCCTCCCCTTCAAAGAGGCACTTGACGTTGACCGGCAGCGAGCCGGACGTTTCCTTCAGCGCCTCCACGGCCTTGACGTGGATGTACAACTGGCCCTTGTCGTCCGCGGCTCCTCGAGCAACGATGTCGTTGCCCACGATGGTCGGCTCGAACGGCGGCGTATCCCACAGCTCCAGTGGGTCGGGGGGCTGCACGTCGTAGTGACCATAGATCAGGATGGTGGGCGCATCAGGGCCGGCGTCCAGCCACTCGGCATAGACTATGGGATGACCCTGGGTGGGCATCACCTCTGCGCGGGGGAAACCGGACAGCAGCAGCTTGTCTCGCAGCCAGGCCGCGGCGCGCTGGATATCCGGTTTGTGCTCCGGTTGGGTGCTGACGCTGGGGATGCTCAGAAATTCGATCAATTCGTCCAGAAATTTGTGCGAATTTGCCTGGGCGTATGCTAGAGCGTGCACTCGTCACCTCGTTTTCCTTCGTGTTTGCCTGTCTCCACGGCGTATTATACATCCTCTTGCCCATTCGTCCAACTGGCTCCCGCAGATGCCGTTGGGAGGGGCAGGATGGTCTCTTCGTTTGTCTCCACGACCTCGGCTTGCAGGGCTCCGCTGGACAGGTTTTGCAGGGCAGATCGAAAGGCCGGCAGGCGCTCGACGGGGAATTGGGCCGTCACCGTGACCTCGACGCCAAATTCCTCCTGCAGGATGACGCCGCGATGGGCCGGGACGAGCAGCCGCAGCCGCTCAAAGTAGGGGTACGGGGTGACGACGGTGACGGTGTGGGTGGGCATTCTGACGGCGTGGGGCAGGACGTCCAGCACCGCCCGCACCGCGTCGCCGTAGGCGCGGACCAGTCCGCCGCTGCCCAGCTTGGTGCCGCCGAAATAGCGGGTCACGACGACCGCCACGTCGCCCAGGCCGCTGCCGCGCAGCACGGCCAGCGCGGGTCGACCGGCCGTGCCCGCCGGCTCACCGTCGTCGGTGGAGTGGGCGACGACGGTGGCTCCGTGCCCGATCACGTAGGCGGAGACGTTGTGGGTGGCGTCGGCGAACTCGGCCTTGATGCGGGCGACAAAGGCCCTGGCCTCGTCCACGGAAAAGACCGGGGCGGCAGTGGCGATGAAGCGGGAGTTGACCACCTGGAGTTCGACGCGGGTCTGCCGGGCGGGAATGGGATACCGGGCCATCCCGCTCATCCCCCTCCCGGCCAGCCCAGCGAGATCCTGCCCCGCTCCGGCTCCACGTTCAGGATGGCGACGGCGATCACGTCCCCCACCCGCAGCCGCTCGCCGACGGGGATCTGGCTGCGGTGCAGCAGGCCGTCCTGTTTGACCCCCACGTCCACGAATGCGCCAAAGTCCACCACGTTGCGCACAGTCCCCTTCAACCGCATCCCCACCCGCAGGTCTTCCATCGTCAGCACGTCGCTGCGCAGGATGGGGGCGGGCAGGTCCTGGCGCGGGTCCCGTCCGGGGCGGACCAACTGCTCGAAAATATCGGTCAGGGTGGGCAGACCGACCTCCAGCTCGGCGGCCAGATTCTCCAGGGGGTGGGATGCGCGCAGGCGGGCCAGGGTCGGCGCCCGCTCGGCCGGGGTGGTGCGGACGGTCAGCCCGGCTCGCGCCAGCACCGCCTCGGCGACGGCATAGCTCTCTGGATGGATGGCGCTGCCGTCCAGCGGATTGTCGCCATCCCGAAGGCGCAGAAAGCCGGCCGCCTGCTCAAAGGTCTTGGCGCCCAGCCCTGGCACGGCCATCAGGGCCGTCCGGTGAGGGAAGGGCCCGTTCTCGTCCCGGTGGGCCACGATGCGCTGGGCGAGC
>DSDT01000087.1 GCA_011048615.1 Chloroflexota bacterium
CAATTCCCGTTTTAGCATCGCCGTCACACATTTGACGTTCGTAGTGGCGACTTTAGTCGCTTCTATTGCGCAAACAGCGACTAAAGTCGCTACTACGAACTCCATAACGGGAATTGCTGCTATGGCATACACGCTGTCGAGGTCGGATCCCGGGATCGGCGGCATAGCGGGCCGCGATCCTGTGGCGATGATTAATCGCTCGTAGCCTACGTCGCCCTGGGTCGTGTGCAAGACTTGGGCCTCACAATCAATGTCCGTGGCCTCGGCGAGAAGTAATTCGACGCCGTTATTTTCGAGTGAAATCCCCGTCACCATCGTGGTGAGCATACTTCCACAGGCCACCGATGGCCCGCAGCCGTCGGTCACAAAACTGGCTTGCTCGATGCTCTCTCCATTCAGCCGCAGAGATCTCCATCGTATCTCCACACCAGCCATGAACGATCCCGTGAGCATCAGGATGGGGCATCCGACCGACGTTCTTGGGGTTGTAAACCTCCTCGATGACCCTGGCCGAGTAGATCGCCTGTTCCTGCTCGGTGATCTCGTTGGATTTCCGCCACCAGGCGGTCAAAATCGTCTTGATTCTTTTTCATCGGCGTTCATGTCATCCAGCCGCTTCATCACTTGGTCCAATTGCTGCTGCAATATCTCGACCTCTTCCCGCAGTCGGCCAGCTTCATCCTTCTCGTAATCATCCTGAGCGGGAGTCTCTTGGTGAGCGTGCTGAGTGCTTTCGCGGCATGGTGCGGCTCCTTGCAACGCCCCACCCAAGTACAGTTCCAGCGCGTGCCGCACCGTGCCGGCAGCCCCGGTCACCGCCTGGATGCCATACTGTTGGAAGAACCCGATGGCCCGCTGTCCCATGCCGCCGGAGAGCATCACGTCGGCCCGCTGGTCCTTGATAAAGCCGGGCACCTGTCCAGGCTGATGCTGGCCATAGTAGGGATTTGACACCGCGCTGACCTGGCTCACCTCTCGACCGTCAAGATCCACCAGAACGTAGTACGCGCAGCGCCCGAAATGGGGGCTGACCACACTGTCCAACCCGTTATCGTTGTCTGCTGAAACCGCGATGCGCATGACTCATCCCTCCTTGTTCAGCCGGTCGAGACGCTCCATCATCTCGGCCAATTGTTCACGCAACGTGCTGGCCATATCCTTCAGTTCAGAGATATCTTGCTGGCGGGAATCTTGGGGGGCAGCAGGAGGAGGAACGGGGGGAGTGGGGCGTCCCATTCCCATTCCCCGCCCCATGCCACGTCCCATCCCGCGTCCCATTCCCATTCCCATTCCGGCGTGTGCCTGGGCGCTCGGGCCTCCAGAAGAGGGCAATTGCCCAGCCTTGAAGGCCTCCACTGCCTGGCGTACCGTCCCTCCACTAAAGAGGTAGACGGGTATATTGGCGGGCTGGAACACGTTGGAGGCATTGGGTCCCACGTTACCGGTGATCACCGCCTGCGCTCCATGCTCGACGACGAACTGGGCGGCCTGAATGCCTGCCCCTCCGGCAGCATTGATCGCCGGATTCTCTACAGCTTTGAACTCCATTGTCTCCGTGTCCACAAAGACATAGGTCGGGCAGCGCCCAAAGACCGGACTGGTCGGTGCTTCAAGGCTTGTGCCGTTGGCTGTGACAACTACTTTCATTATATTCCTCCTATGGAAAAGATATAGTTTGTGATCATTTTTCTCCTTTGATTATATGATTGACGAGCAGTGTGGCTGTCGTTCCAATCTGATCATTTCCAATTCATAGCTGTTCCTCACGCACGAGGGTCAGCAGTCGTTTGCCCCGTATCTGTGGAAAGGTCGCCCCTTGCCCCACGGTCTGTAACGCGGCCGACACGTCTACCACCCACGTCCCGGCAACGGCATCCACCCGGTAATCGAACAGCACCGGTGTAAGGGGGGTGCTGCCGCCCAGGAGGATGACAAAGGTGTCGGGGTTGCACAGGCCGATCAAGTCGTCGAAAGTGTGATTGATCAACGATGTGCCGGTCAGTGCGACTACGTCTGCCTGAGGCAGCACCTCGGCCGACCGCTCGGCGGGGAGGTCACCGGGACGGGGATGCAGCTCTACCACCCAGCACTCGGCTGCTGCCCGTCGCACCCGCTCGATGAAAGGGAAGTGCCCCACGATGGCTATCCGTTTTCCAGTCCCTTTGTCCAGAATGACATCCTCGGCGTTGATCTCGATGCCAGTCTCCCCGTCTACTTCCAGCAGTGCGTTGAACGCCGCCATCCCGATGCTGGCCTCCAGGGTGCTGGAGGAGCGCAGTAATTCAGCCAATTCCCGTCCACTGTGTTCCAAGAGTCGTCCAGCGCGTGGCACTGGCGGCCCGCCAGGGTGGGTGGCTGGACGCAGTGTCGAGGCCAGACCGCAGCGGGGTGGGTCTGTGTCCAATACCACCGCTGTCCAAAAGGCGCCTACTAACACCTGTCGGGTAGGTGCGTCGGTATGCAGGCTTGTGAGTAGCGTATCAATGATGCCCATTCTTTCTCTTTTCCACGTGTCGGTCATAGGCCCTCAGCAAGTAATCAATCCTCTTCCTGCTTTCCTCCAGGTCTTGCACCCACAAGGCAAGCACCTGGCCACCCAGGTTAGTAATGCAGTAGACTCTTCGGGGCGGGCCTTGTGTCTGTTCCTCGTCCCACATCGAAGCGACCCAGCCGCGCGCTTCCATATCGCGCAATGCCCGGTATATGACGCTGGAAGAGATTTCTCTCAGACCGAACTCTTTCAACTGCTCCAGCAAGGTGTACCCATGAGCAGGTTCACGGTGTAGGAGCAGAAGCAGTGCTGCTTCTCGCATCCCGGTCGCCCGGCAACCACGTATTTGCCTGCTCTGAGCTTTGCCCATTTTTCTCGTGTGCCTCTCTTCTTCCCACACGGGGGCGCTAGACCCCTATCACCCGCAGTATAACATACTATATGTAAAATGTCAATAGTGGGATGGTATATAGTTGAATATCATATAGACGAGCAGTACATAGATGTTGACGAAATCCACACGGGGTGTCCGAGTTACGAAAGGGCCTCCAATTATCCAGCAACATCTTGACAATACCCAACCCAAGTGTTACAATCCTCCTGCCGCCGAGCACCGTCAGCCCGACGTTGCAGCGGCATTCTTTATGTACCGGGTGTGGGGGCCGGTAAGCGCCTGAGGCCAGGTGGTCAGCTAACCGAACCTGCCAAGGTGGGAGTGTGGAGGTAGAACGATGAGCAGTGATAAACTTCAAGCTGGTGGTCTGGTTCAGAATGACCACCTGGCTATGATCGGCATAATGGACATTCCGTCACATCCAGGGGTGGGCAGCAAGCTCTTTTCTGCGTTAAGCGATCAGGAGATCAATGTCGAATTGATCGTGCACCTGATTGACCTGGAAAGAGAGGACCTCATTGTCCTGTGTGTGGATCGGGACGATTTGAACAAGGCCCTGGCAGTGATCGAGGACGTGCAAAAGGATCTGGGGGGAAAAGCTGTGACCAGTAATCCTCAAGTGGCATCGGTGAGCCTCTTTGGTCTGGATTTCCGTGAACAGCGCGGTGTTGCCAGCCTGATGTGCAAGACACTGGGCGATTGCGACATCAACATCCGCGCTATCAGCACCTCTCTCTCGACCATCACCTGTGTCATTGATGCCTATCGCCTGGACGAAGCCATCCAGGCATTGCGCGCTGCATTCATACTCCCCTGACAAGAAACCTGATTTCTCTCCGACTGGTGCAGGAACCATGAGTACGCAACAAAGCATACGACCGGGCGTAGAGCCTGTAGCGGACAGCGTCGAGCCGCGACCCAGGCTTGGCACCATTGTGCGTATCATCGGCCCCGTGGTGGACGTTTTTTTTGCGGGTGACGAGCTGCCGGCACTGCTGAGTGCGTTGGTCGTTCGCCGTGGTCAGGACAAGGTCACCATTGAGGTGCTGCAACATCTCGACCGCCACACGGTGCGGGGCATTGCGATGGAATCGACTGCCAGGCTGCGCCGCTATATGGCGGTTGAGGATACCGGCGCTCGTATACAGGTGCCAGTAGGGAAAGAGATTCTGGGGCGTGTGTTCAATGCGTTGGGAGAGCTCATAGACGAAGGCCCGCTCCTGGGTGATGTGCAGATGCGGAGCATCCACCAACCAGCGCCCCTCTTTGTCCAACAGCAGCCCTCGACAGAGATCTTTGTCACTGGGTTAAAAGTCATTGATTTGTTGGCCCCCTATGTGCGAGGTGGTAAAGTTGGCCTGCTGGGTGGCGCTGGCGTGGGCAAGACCCTTTTGATCATGGAACTGATCCGTCACACCTCGGCCGAGCACCGGGGTGTTTCGGTCTTTGCCGGTGTGGGCGAGCGTACTCGCGAGGGCAACGAACTCTATCTGCAGATGAAGCAAACCAGGGTGCTCAACGATGCTGTGCTGGTCTTTGGAGAGATGAACGAGTCGCCAGGGGCCCGCTTCCGAGCCGCGCTCACGGCCCTGACTATGGCCGAGTACTTTCGCGACGATGAGCATCAGGATGTGTTGTTCTTTGTTGACAATGTCTTTCGCTACATCCAGGCCGGCGGCGAAGTGTCAGCTCTACTGGGACGCCTGACCAGCGCTGTGGGCTACCAACCCACGTTGGCCACCGAAGTGGGGGCGTTGGAAGAACGCATCGTCTCCACGTCCAGCGGCGCCATCACCTCTGTGCAAGCGATCTATGTGCCGGCCGACGACCTGACTGACCCGGCTCCCGCTTCGACCTTTGCACATCTCGACGCCACGGTGGTGCTCTCGCGCCAACTGGCGAGCCAGGGCTTTTATCCGGCTGTTGACCCATTGGAATCCAATTCGCGTCTGCTCGACCCGCGTATCGTCGGCGACGATCACTATTGGGTAGCCACCCGCGTGCGCGAGATACTGACACGCTACAAGGAACTGCGGGACGTCATCGCCATTCTGGGTATCGAGGAACTGGCTGAGGAAGACCGGCTGCTGGTGCAGCGCGCTCGCAAGGTGCAGCGGTTTCTCACCCAACCCTTTTTTGTCGCTGAGGAATTCACCGGGCAGGCGGGGGCCTTTGTGTCTCTCGAAAATACAGTGCGCGGTTTCAAAATGATCATTGACGGCGAGTTTGACGATGTCCCCGAGCAGGCATTTTACATGACTGGCGACATTGACAGCGTATTGCGCAAGCATGAGCGAGGACGTGGCTAAAACGATGCACCTGGAGATTGCCACTCCCGATGAGATTGTCCTGCACACCGACGTGGAAGCAATTCGCGTGCAACTCTCGGATGGTTGGTGGGGCATCCTGCCGGGGCACGCGCCCTTTCTGGCACAAATTGTCGCCGGTATCATGCTCTATCGCCAGCAGGGGACCACCCACTACGTGGCCCTATATCAGGGTACAATTGAGGTGCAACGACGCTCTGCCGGGTCAAGCCAGGTGCTGGTGTTGACTGCTGCTATCGAAGAGGGCCAAGACCTGGCGACGTTGGAACGTGCGCTGGAACAACAACGTGCCCGGTGGAACCAGATTGCCCAGGAGGCTCATATCGAATTCACGCGGGCGCGGATGGCTCTGGAACGAGCGCTGCGCGAGACGGCAGAACTAGCTCCACTGGGGAGAGTGGTAATCTGAACAATTGGGAAGGAATCCTGTCGCATGCGAGCGTGTTGTCATGCAACCGTTGTGGGAAAACAATATGGGCGATGAACGATCAGAGCCAAGACCCCAACAGCCGGGGGGCAAGCCGGAAAACTTTTGGCGTCTGGTTGCTCAGGCGTCCCAATTGGGCTGGAACATGGCGATACCCATCGCGGGCGGTGTGCTGTTGGGACACTATTTGGACCAGCGGTTCGACGAGGAATTTACGTGGACTCTCACGTTGCTGCTGATGGGCGTCGCTGTGGCGTTCAATAACCTGTACACTATGTACGTAGATAATAAATAGTGGGGAGTAGCGAGAACTATGCACAGAATATATAGTCCCCTCACTCTGGTGCTTCTCATCGCACTGGTCATTGGTCTGGCCATAGTCAGCAACCTGCTTGGGGGATCGGCTGGCGAAACGGAGCCTAACGTCGCTAAAGAGATTTCGCCGTACGTGGTCTTTACCGTGGGTCCCTTGGAGGTCACTTCGACGATCACTCACACCTGGGCTATGATGTTCCTGCTCGGCGTGGGAGCCTACCTGATCGGGCGTAATCTCCAGCTGCGACCGGCCCTGGTGCAGAACATGCTAGAGTGGATCGTCGAGGCCATCGAAAAGTTGATCCGTGAGATGGTCGAGTTCGAGGACACGGCAATCTTTTTGCCCATTGTCGGTACACTCGCCTTTTTCGTCGGCAGTGCGAATCTGATCGGCCTGCTCCCGGGCCTGAAATCCCCCACACCCGACATCAACACACCGCTGGCTATGGCAGTGGTCGTCTTCTTCAGCGTGCCCTACTTTGGGATCCGCACGCGTGGACTGGGGGGGTATCTCAAGCACTATGTCGAACCGATCTTTTTGATGCTGCCCATCGAAATCGCCAGTGAGATCGCGCGCACCTTGTCCCTCACCTTTCGGCTGTTCGGCAACATTATGGGAGAGGAGATCATTATCAGCGTCCTGTTTGTCGTGATGCCGCTCTTTGTGCCGGTACCGATGATGCTGTTCAGCATCTTTACCGGCCTGTTGCAGGCATACATTTTTGCGCTTCTGACTTGCGTCTACATCGGCGGAGCGGTTAGAGCGCACCGGTGATGACCGGGAACCGGGTCTTTCCGAAAAACCTGGTTCCTCGATGGATAAAATCACAACGAGGAGAAGTAAAATGGATTGGAACAATTTGCCGTGGGATAAAATCTTTGTCGTTTTGACGGTCTTGATCTCTGGGCCCGGCATCATTGTAGGTGTGATGGTGCCAGCTATCGGGCAGACCATCGTCGCTGCGGCCGGGCTGAAGGCAATTTCCCGGCAGCCCGAAGCGGGCGACCGCATCAACAGTATCGTCTTGCTTTCTCTGGCTATGCTGGAATCCCTGGCTATCTATGTACTGGCAATCATCTTGATCTTGATCTTTGCAGACCCGATGCTCAAGTACATTGTCAGGGTGGAATAGGTGTAGCTCCGCCGTGCCCCTCGTCTTTCCCCCAGAGGGGATTGGAGGAGGGAGCGCACGATCGCGTGTGAGGTGATTATGCTGACAATTAACCCGAGCACCCTACTTCTGCAGGTCGCCAATTTTCTCATCATGGCCTATATCCTGACTCGCTTTCTCTTCAAGCCATTGCAAGAGACGCTCGATAAGCGCGCGAATCAGGTGGCCATGGCAGTGGATGAGGCGGAAAGGGCGGCCCGTGAGGCCAAGGGGTTGCGACTAGAGTACGAAAAGAAGCGTGAGAACATTGACGCAGAGATGGCGGCGCTCAAGAACGAAGCCCGTATCGTCATTGATCAAACGCGGCAACAGATGCTCCAGGAAGCCTACCAGGAAATCGAGGCGATGCGTGCACGCGCCCAGGAGGAGATTGAGAAACAGCGCGCCGACGCGTTGCTCCTGCATCGCAGCAAAATTGGCGAACTGGTGACTGTGCTCACCCGGCGCATGCTGGGAGACATTCTCAACCCGCAACTACATCAGGCTTATCTGGATATCTTTTTGGATCGGTTGCGCTCGGTGCACCTGGAAGGACGCATCTTTACTGACAATGGGGAGGCTATTTCGACCGAACTGATCACGGCGACCTCCCTGGCCCAGGAAAACAAGATGCGCATCGTGACTATGCTAGAGACAATGACGTCTCAACCGATTGATCTGACTTGCCGTGTCGATGCGGGTCTGATTGCCGGGGCGATGGTCCGTCTCGGCGACATGTTGATTGATGGCAGCCTGGAAGGACAGCTCCAACAACTGCGCAGCCGGTATGAGGCGCAAGTTGTCTAAGCCCGTGAACGAGTCCACCAAATCTTTGCTACACACGACCGACCTGCTCGATCTCATCGCTCATTTGGGTGAAGAACACCGGTACCAACTCCGCCAGGTTGAACTGGCACACAATCTCGAGACCGAGTATCACGTTTCGGCCTTGCGCGGGATGATTGACCAGTATCACTACCGCCTGTCGGCGCAGAGCGTGGGCTCCGTCAGACAGGTGGGCGATGGCGTGGCTATCGTCTCGGGCCTGCGTGGCGTGATGGCGGACGAATTGGTCCTGTTTCCCGATGGCACATTGGGCCTGGCGCTGGACCTCGGCTACGACTATGTGGGCTGTGTGCTGTTGGGCGCCGACGAAAACATCTACGCGGGCGATATTGTGAAAGGGACAGGGCGGGTGATTGACGTGCCGGTGGGCGAACCGCTCCTGGGACGCGTGGTCAACGCGTTGGGGCAGCCCATTGACAACCTGGGACCGCTGGAGGGCCCAGAGAAAACCGCGCGTCGCCCCATGGACTGCCGGGCAGCGACCTTTATCCAACGCGCGCCAGTCAGCGAACCGCTCCAGACCGGCATCAAGGCGATTGACTCGGTCATTCCGTTGGGGCGCGGGCAGCGCGAGTTGATCATCGGCGACCGTCAGATCGGCAAGACCGCCATCGCTGTTGATGCGGTCATCAACCAGCGTGACCAATCTGTCTACTGCATCTATGTCTGCATCGGGCAAAAGATGTCCACTGTGGCGCAGATTGTGGAGACGTTTCGTCAACACGAGGCGTTGGATTACACCACAGTCGTGGTCGCCAGCGCCGAGGAACCCCCCTCCATGGCCTATCTGGCCCCTTATGCCGGCTGTGCCATGGCCGAGGCGTTCATGTACGCCGGCCGGCACGCGTTGATCGTCTACGATGACCTGAGCAAACACGCCATCGCTTACCGTCAGCTCTCACTGCTGCTGCAGCGACCCGCCGGGCGCGAGGCCTATCCCGGCGACGTCTTTTATCTGCACTCGCGCCTGCTCGAACGCTCCGCCCGTCTCTCCGCAGCGTACGGCGGGGGGAGTATGACGGCCCTGCCCATCGTCGAGACCCAGGCTGGCAACATTGCAGCCTACATCCCCACTAATCTCATCTCGATCACCGACGGGCAGATTTACCTGACGACACAGCTCTTTAATCAAAATATCCGCCCGGCTATAGACGTAGGGCTCTCCGTTTCTCGCGTGGGCGGTGCGGCGCAGAACAGCGCCATGCGTGCCGTATCGCGCCACCTGGCGCTGGATATTGCCCAATTCCTCGAACTGCAGATCTTTAGCCGCTTTGGGACTGAACTGGACAAGTCAACGCGCGAGCAGTTGGCGCGCGGCGAGCGGGTGCGTGCCATCTTGACCCAGCCCCAGTACGAGCCGATGCCGGTCGCACACCAGGTGGTTGTCATCTACGCTGCCGGGCAGGGCTACCTGGACGACGTTCCCATTGAGGAGGTATATCGCTTCGAGACCCTCTTGCTTGGCTTTTTACAGCGGCAGTACTCTGGCCTGCTGGCCGAGTTCTCTACCGGTCACTGGAACCCCAACCTGGAGGCAGATCTGCAGAGCGCGCTGGTCCGTTTCAAGGAGTACGTATGGCGCAGGTAGCCAGCGAAATTCAACAGCAGCTCTATAGCCTGGAGGACATTCGTCATTTGCTGCGCTCCATTCGGGCTATGTCGGCCATCCGCTGGCGGCGGGCGCGGGCGCGGTTGCAATCGGCGCAGCGGTACGCCAGCGCCGTGGACCGGCAGCTCGCTCTGGTCACGACCTTTCCCACCCCACTGACGCAAGGCGTGCATCAGTCTCGTCGGGAAAGTGCCCCTGATGCTGGAAAGAGCGTAGGACTGATCGCGTTGACCGCTGACCGGGGGTTATGCGGCCCATTCAACGTTGGCCTGGTGGCCCATGCGCTAGACTTTATCGAGCGGGAACGGGGGATGGGAAAAGAGATCAAAGTCATTGCTCTGGGAGGATATGGGGAGAAATTTTTCCAGCGCGCTGACTGCGAATTGCTCCACACGCAGTATTTTCCCCTTACTCATGCTGTCTCCTTCGTTGAAGCGCGGGACATTGTAGCTCGGATCAAGCACTTGTACGAGGCCCAAACCTTTAACACCCTCTACATGATCTATAACCAATTTGTCTCATTTGGCCGTTATCGGCGGGTCGAGGTGCGCCTGCTGCCGCCTGACCTGACCGCTGTCTGGCGCAGCCAGCAACCCGCTTTTTCAGAAAAAAACGGATTTCCCAAGGTTGCTGCGCCGGAGGATTTGATCCTGGGCACCCCGCCGCGGAATCTCCAGGATTTCCTGCTGTGGGAACACCTGGCCGTGCGGGTCTACCTGGCGCTGATCGAATCTATGGTCAGCGAGCAGGGAGCGCGCCTACAGACGATGGACGCGGCCATAAGCAACCTGGACGAGCGCGTGGCAAGTCTACAGCTCCGCTACCATGCTATCCGTCAGGAGAGCATTACCCAGGAAGTATTGGAGATGCAAAATGTAATGGCCCAGGCTGGTTCGGGGTTTGGGCTGCCGCGTCGTAAAGCGGGCGGTGCTGGTGCTAAAAACAGACCCTGCTGGATTAAAAAGTGATCCGTCACCGGCTCTTTCGGACCGGTACGACTGGGGCTTGAGTAGTAGTTACGGCCGGTTTGTAGTGGGCGATTTATCGCCTAAACGATGCGCTAAAGCGTGCACTATGAGCACTCGTGCCATTGAAGGAGAGGGTTGATGAAATGCATTGTCAGCGTGGTGAACAAGGATGACGCCTGGCCGCTGGTTGATGTCCTGGTCACAAACGGATATAGGGTCACGACGCTCAACTCTGCGGGGGGATTTCTACGCAAAGAGAATATGACACTCTTTATCATCGTGGAAGACCAGCAGGTGGATGACGTGGTCCGTTTGATCCAGGACAACTGTCACACCCGTGTCGAGAGTGTGGGTTCCTTGCCCCCGGTGATGGAATCCGGGGAGCTGTACGTTTTGGCCACTGCCGAGGTGGAGGTAGGCGGCGCAGTGATCTTGGTGCTCGACGTTGCGCAATTCTTAAAGACATAGGCCAGGTATTCATTCAACTATCCAACCCCTGGGCTGGACGAAACCACTGGTTTCTACAACATAGTGATTGATGGCTCACGGGCGGCCTCTTGCGTTTGCTTCGTTATTGCGGTATGATACAAAGCATGGCAGTATCCAAGGAACGGTTGGACGTGTTGGTCGTCGAGCGGGGATTGGCGGAGAGCCGTTCGCAGGCCCGGCGCTTGATCTGGGCCGGCCTGGTGCAGGCAGCGGGCCAGGTGATGGACAAACCCGGCACGCGAGTTGCCAGCGACGTCGAAATCACGTTGCAGGAGCGCCCCCGGTTCGTGAGCCGGGGCGGGGAGAAGTTGGATGCGGCGTTGGCGCGTTTCGGGGTGGACGTGACCGGAGTCGTGGCGGCCGACGTGGGGGCCTCCACCGGTGGCTTCACCGACTGCCTGCTGCAGCGCGGCGCGGCCCGCGTCTATGCCATTGACGTGGGATATGGCCAACTGGCCTGGCGGCTGCGGAACGATCCGCGCGTGATAGTGATGGAGCGGGTCAACGCCCGGTACCTGGAAAATCTGCCCGAGTTGGTCGCCCTGGTGACGATTGACGTCTCATTCATCTCCCTCGCCTTGATCCTGGCGATGGTGCCGGGTTGGCTCCATCCGGAGGGGCAAGTGATAGCCCTGATCAAGCCCCAGTTTGAGGCGGGACGGCGCAGCGTGGGTAAGGGGGGCGTGGTGCGGGACCCGGCGGTCCATCGCCAGGTGCTGCGGCGGGTGTTGAGCGCTGCCGCCGCCGAGGGGCTGTGGTTACATGGTCTGATGCCTTCGCCCCTGCGTGGGCCGGCCGGAAACGTCGAGTTCCTGGCCTGGTGGGGATGGGAGACGGCGGGGCAGTGGGAGAGCCAGGACGAAGCCATCATTACGGCCTGTATGGCGGAAATGGAGGGTGGGGAATGAGTGACTTGGGAACTCGTCTGCAACGGACAGAGTGCATTCTGGAAATCAGCCGTGAGCTGACGACCACGGTGGCCCTGGGGCCGCTGTTGGCTAAAATTGTTGACACAGCAGCCGAGTTGACTGACTGCGAGGAAGCGTCCATCCTGCTGCGGGACGTGCGCACCGGGGAGCTGCGCTTTCGCACGGCGACGGGCCAAGGGGCTGAACAGTTGGCCGACATTCCCGTGCCCATCGAAGGCTCCATCGCCGGCGCCGTCCTGACGAGCCGGGAGCCGATGGTCATCTATGACGCCCAGGCGGACCCGCGTCACTTTGGCGGGGTGGGGCAGCAGGTCGGCACCGAAACCCGGTCGCTGGTGGCCGTGCCGCTGCAGATCAAGGATCAATGCATCGGCGTGCTCGAAGTGCTAAACAAGCGAGAAGACGCGTCCTTCTCCTCAGAAGACGTGGATATGCTGATGACGCTGGCGGCCCAGGCAGCCGTGGCCATCGAGAACGCCCGGCTGGTCGGGTCGTTGCGCAAGGCCTACCAGCGGTTGGGTGAACTGGACAAGTTGAAATCGGACTTTATCTCCATCGCGTCTCACGAACTGCGCACACCTTTGAGCCTGATCCTGCTCTACGCTGCCGTCCTGCGGGATGACCTGGACGAGGCGGCCGGTGCCCAGTTGGACGCGGTGCTGCGAGCAGCCACGCGCCTCAAGCACATCATCGAGACCATGCTCAACCTGCGCTATCTGGAGACCGGCCAGATGGACCTGACACCCGTCCGCTTCGACCTGGCGGCCGAGGTGCGGGCCGCTTGCGACGACTACGATGCCCTGGCAGAGACGGGAGGTGTGATGTTGCGGGCGGATCTGCCCACCGACGCCCTCTATGTCTACGCGGACCAGGAAAAGGTGCGGGTCGTGCTGGGTAACCTGCTCTCGAACGCGGTCAAATTTACCCCGGCCGGGGGCTGGGTGCGGATCTCGCTGTGTGAACGGCCAGATGAGGTAGAAATCTCGGTGGTGGACACAGGTCTGGGCATTCCCAAGGCCGACCTGAGGCGGATCTTTGATCGCTTCTACCAGGTTGAGGACCACATGACCCGTCAGCAGGGCGGGATGGGCCTGGGACTGTCCATCGTCCGGGGGCTGGTGGAACTGCACGGTGGCGCGGTTTGTGCCGAGAGCGTGCCAGGGCGCGGCAGTCGGTTCATCGTCCGCTTGCCGCTGCGGACCGCGGCGTCCGACGTCGCGCCGTCGAAAATGTCGCCATTTCTGGCCTAGTCATTTTGCGGAGCACATCAGTGGATCAATCTCAGATCAGGGATTTCTGTATCATCGCCCACATTGATCACGGCAAGTCCACGCTGGCCGACCGCCTGCTAGAGTTGACCGGCACCGTTTCCGAGCGCCAGATGACCGACCAGGTGCTCGACTCGATGGACCTGGAGCGGGAGAAAGGGGTTACCATCAAGGCCTCGGCGGTGCGGATGGCCTACACCGCCGCCGACGGGCAGTCCTACGAGTTGAACCTGATAGACACGCCCGGGCATGTGGACTTTTCCTACGAGGTCAGCCGGACGCTGGCGGCCTGTGAAGGGGCGCTGCTGGTGGTGGATGCCGCCCAGGGGATCGAAGCTCAGACGCTCGCCAATCTCTACCTGGCCCTGGAAGCTGACCTGGAGATCATCCCCGTGGTGAACAAGATAGACCTGTCCGCCGCCCGGACGGACGAGATCACGCTGGAACTGGCGGACCTGCTGGGCGTTGAACCCGACGACGTGTTGTGTGTCTCGGCCAAGGAGGGCTGGGGTGCCGGGGAGGTGTTGGAGGCGGTGGTCGTGCACTTGCCCCCGCCCCGAGGCCAGCCCGAGGCGCCCCTGCGGGCTTTGGTCTTTGACTCCCACTACGATCCGTACAAGGGCGTCGTGGCCTACGTGCGGGTCGTGGATGGCGAGTTGGTGGATGGCCAGCCGTTGCTGCTGATGGCGACCGGGGTGACGACCGAGCCGATTGACCTGGGCATCTTTACCCCGCAGATGACGCCGACAGAGCGGTTGGGCACGGGGGAGGTGGGATACGTTGCCACCGGATTAAAGACAGTGCGCGAGTGCCAGGTTGGCGAGACTCTTACCACAGCAACCCGCCCGGCCTCGGAGCCGCTGCCGGGCTATCGGCCGGTCAAGCCGATGGTCTTTGCCGGACTGTACCCCATCGAGGGAGAGGAGTACAGCGCGCTGCGGGACGCCCTGGAAAAACTCCAACTGAACGATGCGGCCCTGATCTTTGAGCCGGAATCCTCCCAGGCCCTCCAGTTCGGGTTTCGGTGCGGCTTCCTGGGGCTGTTCCATATGGAGATCGTGCAGGAGCGGTTGGAGCGGGAGTATGAATTGGACCTGATCGCCACCGCTCCCAGCGTCGCCTACCGGGTCATGACCCACGCTGGCGAGCTACTCGAGATCTCGAGCCCCGTCGATCTGCCCGACCTGAGCACGGTGGAGGAGATTCACGAGCCGTGGATGCGCATCCAGGTCTTTACTCCCTCCGATTACATCGGGCCGGTGATGGATCTGGTCACGCGGCGGCGGGGGGTGTACGAGACCACCGAGTACCTGGACGCCCAGCGGGTGTTGCTGAGCTATGAGATGCCGCTTTCCGAAATGATCGTGGACCTGCACGACCGTCTCAAATCGGTCACGCGGGGATACGCTTCGCTGGATTACACCTTTATCGGCTACCGGCCGGGGGACCTGGTACGGCTGGACGTGCTGGTCAACTATGAGCCGGTGGACGCGTTGGCCCTGATCGTGCACCGCGAGCAGGCCTACGAGAAGGGGTCTGCCCTGGTGCGCAAGATGAAAGAGGTCATCCCTCGCCAGCAGTTTAAGGTGCCGATCCAGGCCGCGCTGGGAAGCCGCATCATCGCGCGGGAGACGGTCAGCGCGCTGCGCAAGGACGTGTTGGCCAAATGCTACGGCGGCGACGTGACCCGTAAGCGCAAGTTGTTAGAGCGGCAAAAGGCCGGCAAAAAGCGGCTCAAGCAGTTTGGGCAGGTGATGATCCCCCAGGACGCCTTTCTGGCGGTGCTGAGGCTGGACGAGGACTAGGGCTACCGGATGGGGAGCCGCCGGCCGGTGGCGCTGCGGTGGGCGGCGCCGAAATCCCGCAGCCCGTCCAACTGGGCAGCGTCGAACACCGGCCCATCCTGGCAGACCAGGAACCCATCCATGGCGCACTGCCCGCAGACGCCGAACCCACACTTCATGTACCGCTCCAGGCTTAGTTGCCCGGAAATCCCCTGTTCGCGGCAGAACCGGTGCAGGACAACCAGCATCCGCTCGGGGCCGCAGGCGTAGAGGGTGGGGGGCTCGGTGGCACGCTCGGCCAGGTGGGCCGCCAGTTCGGTGACGTATCCCCGTTCTCCCTGGGAGCCATCGTCGGTGGCGAGGTGCAGCTCCACGCCCAAAACCCGGAACCGGGCGACGTAGGGCAGGTCCAGGCCGGTGCGGGCGCCGAGGGCGACGGTTGTAGGAAGCCCGCGCTCCACTGCCTGCTGGGCCAGAAAATAGATCGGCCCCACACCGCATCCCCCGCTCACCAGCAGCACCGGACCGGCTTCCGGCAGGGAAAAACCGCGTCCATAGGGTCCGCGCCAACCGAGCGCGTCCCCCACCTTGCGCCCGTGGAGAGCGGTGCTGAAGGGCCCCACCCGGGCCACGGTGACGGTCAGGGGGTCGGGGTGGGCGATGGACATCGGTTTCTCGTCCACGCCGGGCAGCCACAGCATCACGAACTGGCCCGGCTCAGCCTGCGGCAGCCGGACATCGAGGACAAAGGTGCGGATGGTGCGGGTTTCTTCGCGAATCTCTCGAATGGGTACGGTCTGGGGTAAGGTCATTTGCACTGTCCTGGCCGAAAAGCACATCCACTCTCAATCCAGCCCAAATCGATTGAGAATCCCCTGTATGACAATGACCCAGAACACGGGATAAAGTGCGTCGCACCTGAACGCTGTCTGCGGTTTGCCAGAAGTAGTCGTGATGCAGACCACTCAGCAGTCAGCGCCTGTGAAGACATTACTCGCGCGCGGTCTCTTCGACGATGCGGCGGATTTCGTCGCCGTTGATGACCTCTCGCACTTGTAGGACGCGCGCCACTTCGTCGAGCGCGGCCCGGTGCGTGCGCAGCAAATCGGTAGCTCGCTGCTGCGCAGTCTCTACCAGGTGACGTGTCTCTTGATCAATCAGCGTCGCCGTCTCCGGGCTGAGCTCCTGCCGCAGGTTGATCTGCGTTTGCAGATATCCCGAACCGGCTGGGGCGGCGTAGCGCACCGGCCCCAGGCTGTCCGTCATGCCGAACTCGGTCACCATACGTCGGGCCAGGTCGGTCACCCGTTGGAGATCATTGGCGGCGCCAGTGGATGGCTCGCCAAAGACCAACAGCTCTGCCGCCCGGCCGCCCAACATCACGGTCATGCGCTCTTCCAACTCTTGCTGGCCGAGCAGGTATTGATCCTCCTCCGGCATCTGCATCGTGTATCCCAGGGCGCCCTTGGCCGTGGGAATGACGCTCACCTTGTGCACCGGGTCGGTGTGAGGTAGAAGCTGCGCCACCAGCGCATGCCCACCCTCGTGGTACGCGACTTTGCGCTTTACCTCATCCTTGAGTGGCATCTTGCGCTGTAGCCCAGCGATCACCCGTTCAATCGCCAGGTCGAAATCCTGCATCGAGACCGCGTTGCTGTCGCGACGCACGGCCAGCAGGGCCGCCTCATTGACGATGTTGGCCAGGTCGGCGCCCGAGAAACCCGACGTGATCTGTGCCAACCGACCCAAGTCCACGTCCTCCCCCAGCGTGACCTCTCGGGTGTGAATCTCGAGAATCTGCCGCCGGCCATCTTCCGTCGGCAGCGTGACCTGGATCTGGCGGTCGAAGCGGCCAGGACGGAGCAGCGCCGGGTCCAGGATCTCGGGCCGGTTGGTGGCGGCCATGATCACTACGCCTTGGTTCGCCTCGAATCCATCCATCTCGGCCAACAGTTGGTTGAGGGTCTGCTCCCGCTCGTCGTTGCTGCCAATCACACCCACCGTGGAGCGGGCCTGGCCGATGGCATCCATCTCGTCAATGAAGACGATGCAGGGCGCCCGGCGTTTGGCCTGCTCGAACAGGTCGCGCACCCGGGCCGCTCCCACGCCGACGAACATCTCGACGAAATCGGAGCCGCTGATGGAGAAGAAAGGCACCCCTGCCTCCCCCGCCGTAGCCCGGGCCAGCAGCGTTTTGCCCGTGCCCGGCGGCCCGACCATCAATACCCCTTTGGGCAGCTTGGCGCCCAAGCGGGTGAAACGCTGCGGGTCTTTGAGGAATTCGATGATCTCTTTCAACTCGACTTCGACCTCATCCACGCCACCCACATCCGCAAACTTGACGCCCGTCAGTTCGCCGGCGATCTCGCGGGCCTTGCTCTTGCCGATGGACATCACGCTGGCGCCGCCCTGTCCCATACGCCGGAGGAGAAAATACCAGATCAGCGCCAGGGGTAGGAGGGGCAGAATCCATCCCAGCAGGGCGGTCAAGAGATTACTGGCCGGCGGTTCGGCGCGGAATTGTACACCGGCGTCCACCAGGTCCTGGATCAGATTGGGGTCCTCCACTGCGACGACGTTGTAGGTCCTGCCGAGTCGGTCCTCGCCAGCAGCCGCGCAGCAGGTGTAGATGATGCGCTCGCCGCCGAGTGTGACCTCGGCAATATTGTCAGCGATCAGGTCCTGGCGAAATTGACTGTACGGCACCTCCGTCTGGCGGATGATGTAGGGTCGAAAGATCAATTCCTGGAACAACCACATCCCTACCAGGGCGATGAGGAAATAGATCAAGGAAAATTGTGTCTGCTTACGCTGTTTATTGTCCATTCATATATTCCTTGTATCGTGTAGTCAACGGCGACGGCGGCTCCGGCCACCGCTGAGCAGAAAGACATAGTAAAGCAGGGTCGAAACTGCCTGGGCCAGCGCTGCCACGTAGGTCAGCGCAGCGGCGGTGAGCATCTGCCGTGCACCGCGCAGTTCTTTCGTACTCGTCAGAATGCTGCTCTCCTCCAGGAGGCTCAGAGCGCGTCGGCTGGCGTCGATCTCCACTGGCAGTGTCACCAAGGCGAACACGGCCGCGGCAGCGAAGGCGATCACGCCCAGCCAGGCCAATTCAGTGATCTCCAACCATAGCCCGATCAGGAACAGAATCGGCCCTAACCACGAGGTAAAGTTTACCACCGGCACCAATCCGGAGCGGAGGCGCAACGGCAGATAGGACTGGGCGTCCTGCTGGGCGTGACCGATCTCGTGGGCCACGATGGCAATCGAGGCGACTGATGCCCGCGTCGCCACGGATTGGGAGAGGCGCAGCACTTGACTGCGGGGGTCATAGTGGTCGGAGAGTTCGCCGGGCGCGCCCTCGATGCGCAGATATAGACCGGCGATCTGCATCAACCGCTGCGCGGCCTGGACGCCGGTCATTCCGGCTGCGTTAGGCACCCGCAGATACTTTCGGTACGCGCTCTGCACCCAGGCCTGCGCGATCAGCGCCAGAACGAGGGCCGGCAGCGCGAACAACCAATACGTCGGATTCCAGCCGTGAAACATCAAGATCCTCCTTGCTGCATCAGGTAATGATCTAACTGGGCCAAGCCGGCCTCGAAACTGCGCCGGCCAAATCCAAATCGGACGTGCTGGTCATCGGGGGACAGCCCTGCACCGGGCAGCAGGAGCACGCCCTGCTCGACCAGTAGCCGCTCGCAAAAGGCCCGCGCTGACCTGTTCCGCAGTTCCACAAAAGCTACAGGCCCGGCCTGAGGCCGGCTCCAGCGAAACACGCTGCGCCAGCGGAGAAAGAACGAGTTCGCCAGCGTCAGGTTGTCCTGAATGATATGCCGGCTTCGTTCCATCAGGCGGTCGCCGATCTGCAGCGCGATCCGAGCCAGCGCTTCACTGGGGGCGCTGGCGCAGATGGTGGTATAGTCTTTCCAACCCAGGATCTGATCCCGCAGCGGGCGGTCTTGCAGCGCCAGCCACCCGACGCGCAGCCCCGGCAGCCCGTACGTCTTGGACAGTCCGCCCAGCGTGATGGCCCGTTCGTACTCGTCGCACCCCGAGGGGAGGCGGGATTCGGGGTCATATTCCAATCCGCGGTATATCTCGTCGGAGAAGAGCCACGCGCCGACCCGCGCAGCGGTCTCGACGACCATGCGCCACTCGTCCCGAGTCGGCAGGCAGCCGGTGGGGTTGTGCGGAAAGTTGACGACGATCAGCTTGGTGCGCGGGGTGACGAGCCGTGCCAGCGCGTCGGGGTCGAGCTGCCATCCCCCGATGGCGTCCGGCGACTCCGGCCTCTCGACGAGCGACCAGCGGGCGACGCGCGCCCCGAGATATGCCGCCAGGTTGAGCAGCGAATCGTAGCACGGCGTCAACACGACCACCTCGTCGCCCGGCTCCAGCAAGGCGTGCATGGTCAAGAAGATGCCCTCCTCGGGCGCCACGGGGCCGATCACCTGCTCCATGCCGACGGCCGCGTATAGGTCAGCGATCTGCGTCCGCAGTGTGGGATCGCCCTGGCTCTCGGTATAACCCAGCCAGAGTTGCCCTAACGTCTCCCAAGTGGTATCGGCCAGTTGGAGCAGCTCTGCCGCGGTCAGTGACTCGCAGTCAGAAGCGCACAAGAGATACGGGGCGCTGAATTCGTGAGCGGCAAAGAACCGCTCTGTGTAGAATGGTTTAATCTTCACCTGTCAAACCTGACCTGGATAAATCAGAGTCACTGGGAAGGCTCCCCTGAAAAGACTCGAAATCTCGTCGCCCAGACGCTGTGTCGGTAAATCTAGCTTTTTCAGTCGAGTCGTGCAAGAATTTCACCGGTAAGGTGCCGTAGTCAAAGTGTACATTCTCTCTGCTAGACTGTCAAGCCGAGCTTGCGCCGACGCAAGGGTTGTCACTCGTCTCCCTGGAGCATTGTCCTCGATATCTACGGGGCGAGGGCTTTTCCAAGCCCCATTTGCTTCAAACTCTAAATAGGGGTAGAATCAGAAGGGATCGCCTGGTTCAGTACGAATAGGGACTCGCATATTCGACGAGTCCTGGGACGGGCCGACATCCACATCCGTCAAGACCGAGGCGTGACAAGGTCTAGCACGACCCGTGTGCACCGCTTTGCACTATCTGATGGCTACACCCATGGGTAACGGGGAGCGATAATACTGCCCTGGCTTTCGTTGGAAGCGAGAGCTGAATGTGGGAGGCGAGTCTATGAAAGAATCATTGCGCGTCTTACTCGTTGAAGACTCGGAACATGACGCCTTTCTGATCGAGCGGGAGCTGCACCAGGGGGGTTTCGACCCCATCGTGGAACGGGTCGAAACGTCCGATGCGATGCGCGCGGCGTTGGCCCGTCAGGTGTGGGACGTGGTCATCTCCGATCACAAGCTGCCGCGTTTTAGCGGGATGGCGGCCCTGCAGTTGCTGCGGGATAGCGGCGCCGACCTGCCTTTCATCCTGGTATCCGGAACTATTGGCGAGGAGACCGCAGTGGCGGCGATGAAGGCTGGGGCTCACGATTACGTGATGAAGAATGCCCTGGCGCGCCTGGCCCCGGCTGTCGAACGAGAATTGCAAGAGGCAGAGGAGGTGCGACGGGCTCGTCGGCAAGCGGAACGGGCCTTGCAGCAGCGCGTCGAGGAGTTGGACAAGCTCAACGCGCTCAGCCGCAGGGTCAGCGCCAGCCTGTCGCCAGCCCAGGTCGTGGAAGCCGCTCTGGAAGAGATCGTCGAGGCCGTCGCTCCTGATCTGGTGATGCTCTATCTGCGTCAAGAGGATGAACTATGCTTGCAAGGCGTATATCCAGACACCTTTGAGAGCCAAATGCCCGACGCAAAAAGGGTAGGTGAGTGCCTTTGTGGAATCGCTGTCAGCGAGGGTGAACCAGTCTATACCGCCAATATAGACGTTGATCCCCGCTGCACGCTGCTGGAGTGCAAAAAGGCGGGGATGCGCTCTTTTGCCGCGCTGCCTTTATTCCGAGGCTCGGATTATCCTGGGTGTGCTGGGCCTCGCTTCGACCGAGGAGCGCGATTTTGGCCGGCAGGCCGCTTTCCTGTGGGCTGTAGCTGCCGAGGTCGCCATCGGTTTGCAGAACGCGCTCTTGCATCAAGAGGTACAGGGGCACGTTGTGGAACTGGAGAAAGAGGTGTCTCAGCGCAAGAAAGCCGAGGATGCGCGACGTATCTCTGAGGAACGTTTCCGAAACATCTTTGAGCACTCGCCGATTGGCATCTATCAGACCACGCCGGATGGACGTATTCTCATGGCAAACCCGACCCTGGTCCACATGCTGGGATGTTCGTCTTTTGCAGAATTGGCCCAACGCGATCTGCAAAACCCCGGGCATTTCGCCGATTGTTCGCGGGCGGACTTTATGCAGCGCGTCGAGCGTGATGACCAGGTGATCGGTTTTGAAGCGGCTTGGACGAGGCAGGACGGGTCTTTACTCCTCGTGTACGAGAATGCCCGGGTCGTCCGTGATGAGCAGGGGAACGTTTTGTATTACGAGGGCACCGCCGAGGATATCACTGAGCGGGTACGAGCGGAACAAGAACGAGAACGCTTGATGAAAGAAATCCAGGAGCAGGCCCACAGTGTGCAGCAGATCATGGATACCGTGCCTGAAGGTGTGATCCTGTTGGACGATGTTGGTCAGGTTCGGTTGGCAAATCCCCTCCAGCAGGCCCAGCACGCGGCCCGCCTGATCCAGCAGATCCTCGATTTTAGCCGGCGCTCGGTGGTGGAGAGACAACCTTTCGACTTGCTGCCACTCTTCAAAGAGCATGTCAGGCTGCTGGAACGCACACTGTCAGAGGACATCGAGATCAAATTAGACTATGGGGCCGATGAGTATACGGCCAACGCCGATCCGACACGGATGCAGCAGATGTTGACTAACCTGGCGCTCAATGCGCGGGATGCTATGCCCGATGGGGGCACGTTGCGAATTGGCCTGGAGCGGATCTGCATCGCCAAGCACGGCCCGGCGCCGTTGCCCGAAATGGCCGCTGGCGATTGGCTCCGGATTGAGGTCTCTGACACGGGCACCGGCATCTGCCCGGACGCATTAGCCCATCTTTTTGAGCCTTTCTTCACCACCAAGGAGCCTGGCAAGGGGACTGGCCTGGGTTTGTCCCAGGTGCATGGCATTGTCGGAGCGCACGAAGGGCACATAGACGTGGCAAGCTGGTTGAACTATGGCACCACCTTCACCATCTATCTCCCGGCATTATCCACATCGGTGTCAGAACAGGCGGATCAGGATATGCGTGATCTGGTCAGGGAAAGGGAGAGACCATCCTGGTCGTTGAGGATAACCTGGCTGCGCGAGATGCCCTGGTGGAGAGTCTCAGAGCGCTCAACTATCACGTGCTGGCTGCCCATCATGGTGAGGCCGCACTGATTATATTGCAAGATCGTCGTGGCGAGGTGGACCTGGTGGTGAGCGATGTGGTGATGCCGGTGATGGGGGGCATTCCGTTGTTGCGAGGGATGCAAGAGCGAGAGTTGGATGTGAAAGTGATCCTGCTGACCGGTCACTCATTCGAGCAGAGGCTGAGCGATATACCGGTGGGCAAAGGCTCACTCCTGAGAGGCTGGCTTTCCAAGCCCATCCAGATCGAAGAACTGACCGGGCTGATTGCCCAGGTGTTGGAGGAGTAAGAGGGTGACAGCAGTGGCAGTATGATAGACGTGACAAGAATTGCAGATTGGTGTACAATTCGTCTCTATATGGGGCTGTCCCCTGGTTGGGAACTGGATTGAGCCCTTCGCCAAGCCTGGCAGGGGTGATCGCGTATCACCTGATTGAGAAGATGCAAGCCAATGGTATTAAGGAGGTGATGTCCCCGAAGAATATCACGTTCGATGTTGGATCCTTGGCCTTGTCAGCACAGTCAACGCATGTGGATAAATGTGGGCCAAACTCTCCAGTTTCGGTCATCGCGTGTTCGACCACTGAAAGCTCCGCACTGTGTTCAAGGGCCAGAATCAGATCACCCAAATATGGAAAGGAAGAAGAAAAATGTCTCGTATGTGGTACAAAACTGTTGTGTTGGTCGTCGCGCTGAGCGTGATCGCGGCGATCCCCGTGCTGGCGCAGCCGCCGGCCGCCCGGCCGGTCGAAGCGGCAGCGGCCCCGGCAGCGCCCAGCGCTGCCATTGATGTGACCATCCTCCACACCAACGACTTCCACGCCCGGGTGGACGAGTACAACCGGAACGGCGCCCGCTGCACAGCGGCCGACCAGACCGCCGGCCTGTGCATCGGTGGCTCCTCGCGCCTGCACACGCTGGTGGAGCAGATCCGCGCCGAGGAAGAGAACGTGCTGTTGTTGGACGCGGGCGACCAGTTCCAGGGCACGCTGTTCTACAATCGCTTCAAAGCCAACATTATCACTGATACAATGAATGCCCTGGGCTACGATGCGATGACCGTCGGCAACCACGAGTTCGACGACGGGCCGGCGGAGTTGGCGCGTCTGATCGCCGGCGCGACTTTCCCGCTCGTCAGTTCCAACCTCAACGTCAGCGCCGAACCGCTGCTGGACGGCAAGGTCAAGGCTCACACCGTCATCACCATCAGCGGCGAGGCCTTCGGCATCGTCGGCGTGACCACGCCGGAAACGGAGAACATCTCTAGCCCCGGCGTCAATGTCGTCTTCGAGGACCCGGTGACCAGTCTGCAAGCTGCCGTGGACGAGCTGACGGACCTGGGCGTGGACAAGATCATCGCTCTGACGCACCAGGGTTACGACCAGGACCTGGCGCTGGCGGAGGCTGTCTCCGGCGTGGACGTGATCATCGGCGGGCACAGCCACACCTTTATCTATACGCCCACCGCGCCGCTCAAGTTCACTCCGCCCGATTTCCCGCAGTACGATCCCCTGACGCCGGCCGGGCCTTATCCGACTGTGATCGAGGGCCTGGATGGAAATCCGGTGCTCGTCGTGACGGCGTACCAGTGGGGCACGTTCCTGGGGCGGCTGGACGTCTCCTTCGATGCCGAAGGCCTCGTTACCCATTACGATGGCAACCCGATTTACGTCAGCACCGCGATCACCAAGTCTGTCGCGATGGAGACGCTGCTCGACGAGTACCGTCCGGCCATCGAGACGTTGATCGCGACCACGGTCGGCACCTCGACGGTGGATCTGCCCATTTCGGTGGGCGGCGTGCGCATCTGCCGCGTCGGCGAGTGCCTGATGGGCAACCTGGTGGCCGATGCGATGTTGTGGAAAGCGAACGAGGTCGAGCCTGGCTATCAGATCGCTTTCCAGAACGGCGGCGGCCTGCGTGCGCCGATCATCAGCGGGACGGTCACCATGGGTGACGTGTTGGAGACGCTGCCCTTTGGCAACGCCATCGCCACTTTCGAGCTGACCGGCACGCACGTGATCACGGCGCTGGAGAACGGCGTGAGCCGCTACCCGGCGCAGGACGGCCGCTTCCCACAGGTCTCCGGCATGCGTTACACTTTTGATCCGATGCAGCCCGCCAATTCCCGCATCACGCACGTAGAGGTGTTGAGTGGGACTGAATATGTGCCGCTCGATCCGAACGCGGTGTACAAGGTTGTGACCAACGACTTTATGCGCAGGGGCGGTGACCACTATACGGTGTTCCGCGACTATGCCATTAAACCCTACGACTTTGGGCCGGCGTTGGACGATGCACTGGCCGACTACTTCAAGGCCTTCTCGCCCGTCACCCCGCAGATCGAGGGGCGCATCATCCGGCTTGCGATGTACGATGTGGATTACGAGCCCGCAGAGATCACTGAAGCGGGCACGCACGTCTTCACCTACACGGTCTCCCTCGACAATGATAGTATACAACCACAGAATGGCTGGTTCACCTTCACCCTAGACTCTCGTCTGGCTTACATCTCGGCCAGTTGGGTGCCGACGGGGACGTTTGTGTATCCTACTTACGAGTGGGCCGGCACGGTGCCGCCAGACACGGCTTTGGACTTTACGCTGGTCGCCAGTATGACGGTGGACGCCGGCACCCTCAAGCTGCCGGGGACGATTGTCACAACCACGTTCAAATACAACAACTTCTCTAGCCCTGTGAGCACTGAGGCGCTGGTCACCGTCATCAGAGAAAAGTACCAGATCTTCCTCCCGCTTGTGATGAGGAATGGCTAACGGTTGAAGAGTAGCAGTTAGCTCTGGAATAGCCTCACCAGTCGGGCACACACAGACCGGGGAAGGAGCACGGCTCCTTCCCCGGTTCATTTTGAGGTGCGCAGAAGTTACTGACCCAGTCCTGGTGACAGTTATCAGCGGTCTCTGGTCCGTAGTCAAGTCGCGCCAGGCTCGGCAGCGGCCCCGACCGCCGGGCTGCACTTTACGCCAGAATTGTTGCTGCAACTGCGGGGGATGAACGTTCGCTCTGCCTTTGTCACTCTGCACATCGGCCTGGACACCTTCCGCCCGGTGAGCGAGGAGCGGATCGAAGAGCACCACATGCACACCGAGTACTGCTCGCTGACGTCAGAGGTGGCGCGGCAGGTCAATCAGGCGAAACTGGAGGAGCGGCGCGTCGTCGCGGTGGGCACGACGAGCGTGCGGGTGCTGGAGGCGACGGCGCTGGCGGCAGTGGGTGGGGAAGCGTGTGCGGAGGCCTGTCCGTGGCAGGCGGTAAGCGGGTTCGATGGCCCTACCGATCTCTTTATCTACCCTGGCTACCGGTACCGCGCCGTGGATGTGTTGCTCACCAACTTTCACCTGCCCCGCTCGACGCTGCTGATGTTGGTGGCGGCCTTTGCGGGTAAGGAACTGCTCGACCGGGCTTACGCCGAGGCGATCCGGGAGCAGTATCGTTTCTACAGTTTCGGCGATGCGATGTTGATCTTGTGATTAGTGATTCTACAAGTAGACCTCCGAGGTCTTGGACAGCCATTTCACCCACCGTTGTTGCCGAAAATGGTTGGTGGGGGGTTTCACACTTGAAATAGCTCAATTGAGACCTCGGAGGTCTGAATTGTGTTAGGCTGAGTAGGTGTTCTTCTAACCCTGTTGGGCGAAAAATCCCTCGCAAAGACGCAAGTTTTGATTCTTTCTTCGCGTCCTTGGCGCCTTGGCGGTCCAAATTGCCGCTCTTCAATCCTCAATGATGGTATAGTCGTAGGTGATCTCGGCCACGCCGCGCACCGTCGCGGCGACGGAGCAGTACTTTTCTTCCGATATTTTGATCGCATCGTGCACGGCTTTATCGCCCAGTGCCTGGCCCCGCACCTCGTAGTGGATGTGGATCTTGTGGTAGGGCCAGGGTGGGTTGGCCTCTTGCTCGCCTGTGACGGTGACCTCTAGCCCGGTCAGCCGCTGGCGCTTCTTTTCCAGGATGGAGACCACGTCGTAGGCGGTACATCCGCCCAATGCCACCAGCAGCAACTGGGACGGGCTCATCCCAGTGCTGTTCTCCTCGTCCTGCGAGGACATCACCACCGAGTGCTTGCTGCTATCGGTGCCGACGAATTGCTTTTTCTCGACCCACTTGACGCGCGTTGTTTTTGCCACTAATCTGTCTCCTCCATCAACGTTTTCAACTGTCTGGCTGTGCCCACGGCCTGCCCCTGCCAATGGTTGTTCATATAGACCAGCGTCAGCGGAGATTCTTGGTCCAACTGGCGGATCTTGGGCAACCATTCCAGCAACTCCTCGTCGCCGTAGGAATAGTCGTATCGCTCCCACGCCTCCTCGTGCTGCCACCACTTTTGGTAGTTGCGGCCGTGAAAGCGCACGTAGGCCACAGGCCCGGTCGCGACCGCCACTGGCGGCACCAGGTTCTCGAAGCGGGGCTGGTCCACGCAGCAGAAACCCAGGTCCAGCGCGCGCAGCTCGTCAAAGGTGCGCTCGTTGATCCACTCGCGGGAGCGGAACTCGACCACGACCGGCAGCCCCTCGAATCCCTCGCGCACGCGCTTGATGTAGTCGCGGTTGGCCTGGTTGGCGTGGAAAGAGTATGGGAACTGGGCCAGCAGGCAGGCGAACTTTTTCGCCTCGATCAGCGGGGTCAGCGCCGCCGCGAACTGCTCCATCTGCGGCTCTGGTTCCTCCCGCTCGTGGGTGATGCCCTTGAACGCTTTGACCGTGAACAGGAACCCCTCAGGCACTTTGGCCGCCATCTGCTCTAACGTGCGACCGCTTGGGATGCGGTAGTAGCTAAAGTTCAGCTCGCAGGTGGGGAACTCTTGGGCGTAGAAGGAGAGCCACTCCGACTTGGCCAGCCCCTGCGGGTAGACTGGCCCGACCCAATCCTTGTAGCTGAAACCGCTGGTGCCGATCAGGGTTGTCATTCGTCTCCTCCCTGCTTTGCTCGATGCATCTGTATCACTTAACCCAATTCCTCCAACGACCGCCGTATCTCCATCAACTCCCTGTCCGTGATTTCCCACAACTCTGCCGCCGCCTCGTCCACCTGCGCCTCCAGACCTGCCAGGTCTCGGAGACCTGGCAGGTCTTGCCCCGCCGCCAACCGGTGCGCCTGCTGCGACAGTGCCGCCAGGTGGGTGTGGGTGGGGTTGCTCGCGTCGAACTGCGGCACAGCGATGTGTTGGAGCACATGAGTAGATGTGGACACCGAGACGACATAAGACTTGACCACCAGTTGAGCGATAGATGAAGCCAATGCGCCACAGACAAAATGTGCCTCTTGCTCATCCTCGAACGGGACGAGCATTAGCTTGTGGTCAGGCACGATGACTTTGTTCTCTTTACTGCTCACCACAGCGACGGTGAACATGCTGGCCTGTTCCCGCCACACCACCTTGTACGGCGCAAAGGTATAAGGCGCGACGTTGTACATCGAGTAGAACGGGTCTTTTGCCGGGTCGAAGTATCGCTTCATCCCACTCCGGCCTCTCAGGATGTTCTC
>DSDT01000011.1 GCA_011048615.1 Chloroflexota bacterium
CAGCAATTCCCGTTATGGAGTTCGTAGTAGCGACTTTAGTCGCTGTTTGCGCAATAGAAGCGACTAAAGTCGCCACTACGAACGTCAAATGTGTGACGGCGATGCTAAAACGGGAATTGCTGGAGAAGTAAAGTGACGGATCAACGCATAGAAAAACTGGCCGACGTATTGGTCGGGTACTCGGTGGCGGTACAACCAGGTGACAGGGTAGCGATTCAAGGGGGAATTGTCGCCGCCCCGCTGCTCGAAGCGGTCTATGCCAAAGTGCTGCAGGCGGGTGGTCACCCCCTTCTACTGCCCTCGCTGGACGGTACAGATGAACTGCTATACCGCCACGCCTCCGACGAACAGTTGCAGCACGTGCCGGAGCCGCTCAAACTGGTCCTGGAAACCTACGACGTGAACATCGGCATCAAGAGCCTGGTCAACACCAAAGCACTGAGCAGCATAGACCCCGCCAAGATGGTGCTGCGCAACCAGGCCCACTCGGAACTGATGCAGACCTATATGCAGCGGGCGGCCACTGGTGAGCTGCGTTGGGTAGCCACCCTGTTCCCCACCCATGCCTACGCTCAGGACGCCGAGATGAGCCTGAGCGAATACGAGGACTTTGTCTACGGCGCCTGCATGCCAGATACGGACGACCCGGTAGGCTATTGGAAGCGCTTTTCAGCCCGGCAGCAAAAGATCGTTGACTGGCTGGAGGGCAAGGAGCGAGTGCGCGTCGTTGGCCCGGAGACGGACCTGCGCTTGAACATTGCCGGGCGCGCCTTTATCAACTGCGACGGCAGGTACAATATGCCGGACGGCGAGGTCTTTACCGGGCCGGTCGAGGACAGCGTGGAGGGACAGGTCTACTTTTCGTACCCGGCCATCTATAGCGGACGCGAGGTGAGCGGCGTGCGATTGTGGTTCGAAAAGGGCAAGATCGTCAAGGCGACCGCCGAAAAGAACGAGGATTTCTTGATCCAAACCCTCGACACCGACGCGGGATCCCGATACGTGGGCGAGTTTGCCATCGGCACCAACGAGGGCATCACCCAGTTCACCCGCCAGATCCTGTTCGACGAAAAGATCAACGGCAGTTTTCACATGGCGATGGGCGCGGGCTATCCGGAGACGGGCAGCCAGAACAAGTCGGCCATCCACTGGGACATGATCTGCGACATGCGGGATGGGGGCGAGATCTGGGTAGATGACGTCCTGTTCTACCAGGATGGCAAGTTCGTGATCCAGTTCTAAAAGCCGAGTATGTCAACCGACCAAGCACGTCTGCGGGTTACGTTTGGCAAGGACGGCCCACTCACGTACACGTCGCACCTGGATCTGATGCACGTGTGGGAGCGGAGCCTCCGGCGAGCAGAGATGCCGGTCTCCTATTCCAGGGGGTTCAATCCCCGGCCCAAGCTGCAACTGGCGGCGGCGCTGCCATTGGGCCACACCGGGGAGGCAGAGCTGCTGGACGTCTGGCTGGAGCGGCCGGTGCCGATAGAGGGTCTCGCTCGAGGGCTGTCGCCAGCGCTGCCCGCCGGGCTGACTATCCGCCAGGTGCAGCGGGTGCCGTTGGACGAGCCGGCCCTCCAGACACAGATCACGTCAGCCGTGTATCGAGTCACCGTGGAATGGGACGAACCGACGGAATGGGCCAGGACCCACGTCGAAACTGTGCTGCAAGCCAATGACCTACCCCACGAATGGCGCGGCCGCCGCTATAACCTCCGTCCGCTGATCGAAGAGCTGCGATGGGAAAGAACCCCCCACGACTTGGTACTGTGGATGCGCCTGGCTGCCCGCGTGGGAGCCACTGCTCGCCCCGAAGCGGTATTGGACGTCCTGGGAATGGGCAAAGCATACGCCCGCTATCACCGCCTGCAACTGATACACACAACCGGAACAGGCTGACATCCAAGAAAACGTCCGGTTGACAAAAACTAGAGATTCGGTATAATCCCTTTGGTGGCCGGGCCCACAGGCGCGGCCCTCTATTGTGCATAAGGGAGGTCGTATCGTGTATGCAGTCGTAAAATCTGGCGCTCGGCAGTACCGGGCTAACGTGGGTCATACAATTCTCGTCGAGCGGATACCGGCCGAGGTAGGCCAAAAGGTCGAGCTAGAACAGGTGCTGTTGGTGACGGATGGTGAGCGAGTCGAGATCGGCCGTCCCACCGTCGAGGGAGCCAAGATTCTGACGACCGTCGTCGCTCAGGAGAAAGGCCCCAAGATCCGAATCTTTAAATATCATCCCAAGAAACGGTACCGCAAACGGAGCGGTCATCGGCAGCAGTATACACGGCTGCGAGTGGATGAGATTGTACTGTAGGAGGTAAGCATGGCACACAAAAAAGGCGGCGGCAGCAGCCGCAATGGACGTGATAGTCGTTCCAAGCGTCTAGGCGTGAAAAAATATGGGGGTGAAGCTGTGCGTCCGGGGAACATTATCGTGCGGCAGCGCGGAACCCGCATCAAGCCGGGGACCAACGTCGGCATGGGAAAAGATTATACCATCTTTGCCACGGCCGATGGGTTCGTGCGGTACGAGTACGTTCGGGGAGGACGTAAGCAAGTCAGCGTCCATCCGACGCGAGTATGAGGAGCGGCTATGAAGGCAGACATCCATCCCGAGTATCATCCTGACGCACAGGTGATCTGTGCGTGTGGCAATAGCTGGACCGTCGGTTCCACCAAGCCCGTCATTCGCACTGACATCTGTTCCAAGTGTCATCCCTTTTTCACTGGCGAGCAACGCATCGTGGACAGCGGCGGTCAGGTGGATCGCTTTATGAGAAAACTGCGCCGACGCGATCGGATCATTGCCGAAGCCGAAGCCGAGAAAGGCCGGGCCACTTCGCCCAGTCTGTCCGTCATGGATTTGGATATCAGTTCTCGGGCCCAAAAAGTGCTCGTCAGCGCGGGGATCGAGACGGTGGAAGACGTGATGAACAAGTTGGAGGAGGGAGACGAATCCCTGACCAACCTGAGCGGGTTTGGCCTCAAGTCACTGGCGACGCTGAAGAAACGGCTACGCGCCCGTGGGTTCGTCCTTCCTGGCGATGAACAAGCGGAAGAAGCCATAGAAGAGGCCTCAGAGCCAGCGGAATAGGGAGAAGCAACCGAAATACTGAGGGGCAGGTGCATCCATCTGCCCCTGTTTTATTGCAGCCACTTTACTGAGGAGCTCTCGATGTACAGTATGCCCAACAGTGGATGGATCGAGGTCATCTGCGGCAGCATGTTCTGTGGCAAGACGGAAGAGTTGATCCGCCGCGTGCGCCGCGCGCAGATTGCCCGTCAAAAAGTCCAGGTCTTTAAGCCTGCCATAGACACGCGCTACGCCGAGCGGGAGGTGACCTCTCACAACGGATTACAGATCGAGGCCATCCCCGTGGCCAACACGGCCCAATTGAGACCCCGCATCGAGCCGGACACGACGGTCGTGGCATTGGACGAAGCTCAATTCTTCGACGCGGGAGTAGTCGCCCTCTGCGAGGACCTGGCCGGCCACGGGACGCGGGTCATCGTCGCCGGCCTGGATATGGACTTTCGCGGAGAGCCGTTCGGCCCTATGCCAGAGTTGATGGCCCGTGCTGAACGGGTGGACAAACTACAGGCCATCTGCGTGATCTGTGGAGGACCGGCCAGCCACACCCAACGCCTGATCAACGGCCACCCCGCCGCCTACGACGACCCGGTCATCCTGGTCGGGGCCAGCGAGGTGTACGAGGCCCGCTGCCGGGGCTGTCACGAGATTGTCCGAAAATAGGGCCAAGACGGAGCCGAGGAGGAGCGATCATGAGAAGACTGTTAAATGACGTGGAAAAAGTACTGATCTCTGAACAGGACATCCAGGCCCGCATCGTAGAGCTAGGACGCGAGATCACTGCCGCCTACACCGACCAGGACCGCCTTCTCTTGATTTGCGTGCTCAAAGGCGCTTTCATGTTCCTGGCCGATCTGGTGCGGCAAATAGAGGTACGACATGCGGTGGATTTCATAGAGATTTCCTCCTACGGCTCCGGAACAGTCAGCAGCGGCGTGGTGCGCATTCTCCTGGACTTGGAACAGGACATCACTGGACGTCACGTGCTGATCGTTGAGGACATCGTCGACACGGGCCGCACGCTGGATTATATCACGCGCAACCTGCAGACGCGCGGACCGGCTAGCCTCAGAGTGTGCACCCTGCTGAACAAACCGTCGCGCCGTGAAATTGATGTGCCACTGGACTTTGTGGGATTCGAGGTGCCGGACGAATTCGTGGCCGGGTATGGCCTGGATTTTGCAGAAGCGTACCGAAATCTGCCGTTCATCGGTGTGCTAAAGCCGGAACTGTACAAACCCCAGGGCCAGGACGAGCCTGATAGCTGCAGATAGCGGGGAAGAACCCCGTCCTACAACCGCGTCACGATGAAATAGCAGCCCACCGCGAGCCGTTACTCGCGCCGGAACTGGCTGTTGTAGAGGTCGGCGTAGAGCCCGCCAGCAGTCAACAGTTCCTCGTGAGTGCCGCGTTCGACGATGCGCTCTTTCTCCAACACGATGACCTGATCGGCGTCCTGGATGGTGCTCAAGCGGTGAGCGATGACGAACGAGGTGCGCCCTTTCAACAGGTCATCCAAAGCGCGCTGGATGAGCCGTTCGGTGCGCGTGTCCACGTTGGACGTGGCCTCGTCCAGGATCAGGATGCGGGGATCGGAAAGCACCGCGCGGGCGATGGCGATCAACTGCCGCTGTCCCTGGCTCAGGGTGTGTCCCTGCTCCCCCAACTCGGTCTGGTAGCCCTCGGGCAGCCGGGTGATGAACTGATCTGCGTTCGCCAGGCGGGCCGCCGCCAGAACCTCCTCGTCGCTCGCTTCCAGCCGCCCGTAGCGAATATTGTCCATCACGGTGCCAGAGAACAGGAATGTATCTTGTAGCACGACCCCTACCTGGCGGCGCAAACTTTCGCGGGTCACGTGCCGCACGTCGTAGCCATCAATAGAGATGCTCCCCTGATCCACGTCGTAGAGACGAAGCAGCAGACTGACGAGGGTGGTCTTGCCCACGCCGGTAGGTCCCACCAGAGCCACCATCTGGCCCGGTTCGACTGTCAGGTCTATGTCTCGCAAGACCAGGTCCTCCGCTCGCCCATTGTAACCAAAGGTGACGCGGTCAAACTCGACCCGCCCACGAATCAGCGGCATGACCGTCGCCTGGGGCGCATCCGTGATTTCATCCTCGGTGTCCAAGAGTTCAAAAACGCGTTCCGCACCGGCCACCGCTGACTGGAGCTGGGTGTAGAGCGTGGCGATGCCTCGGATCGGCTCGTAAAAGCGCTGGACATAGAGCAGGAAGGAGACAATGATGCCAACGCTGGCCAGCGGGGGATCAAAGGCCAGCGACAAATACCCCCCATATCCCACGACGATCGCCAGCGCGATGGTGCTAAGGACGTCCAGCGTGGGAGAAAAAGCTGAGATGATCGACTCAGCCTGGACGTTGGCATCGCGGTTCATCGCATTGACCACCTCGAATTCGCCCACGCTTGCTTGCTCACGGGCAAAAGCCTGCACCTCCCGCACAGCGGCAATGTTTTCCTGTAATTCCGCGCTCACTTCACCGATGGTCTGGCGAGACCGTCGGAATGCCTCCCGTGCTCTCCGGGAGACCGCGCTCGTCGCCAGGACCATGATCGGCAAGACGCTAAAGCTGGCCAACGCCAGCCGCCAGTTGAGGCTCAGCATGGACACCACGATGCCGATCAGTGAAAGCCCCATGCTGGCCAATCGCACGATGCCGCCGCTAAAGACCTGTTCTATCACCTGGGTATCGTTCACCAGGCGGGACATCAGGTCGCCGGCCTCCCATTGATCGAAAAAGCTCAGAGAGAGGGCCTGGATCCGTTCAAAGATTTGCGTGCGCATACGGAACAGCACCCGCTGCCCCGCCAGTATCACCAGATAGAACTGGGCGGCAGTGGATCCCCAATTCAGGAGATAGGTCGCGAGCAGCAGCAGCATCGTCACGGTCAGGCCGGTCTCGCGACGCACGTCCTCGGGCAGCAGCCACTCCAGCCAGACCGGGCGAGGCTGCTCACCGGGCGCGAGAAACTGGTCAACGGCCACCCCCGTCAGATAGGGAGCGGCCAATCGCAGCAGCGTACTGACAACGATCATAGCTACTGCGGCCGCCAAAAGCTTGCGGAAAGGAAGAAAATATTGAAGCAGCCGCCGCAGGGCTTTGCCCACATCCGTGACCTGGGCGGCATCCTGAGTCATCCCGCGATGTCCGCCAAACATCATCGCACACCTTCTCCCTGCGACACCGGACACGGTCGCACGTCCGCGCCTCGTCCATCCGGGACAGGCTCTCCCTGCAACTGGGAGCTGTAAATCTCGGCATAGATGGGACTTTGTTCCATCAACTCCTCGTGGCTGCCTCGAGCCACAATCTCGCCACGCTCCAGCACCAGGATTTGATCGGCGTTGAGCACGGTCGCAATGCGTTGCGCGATGACAAAGCTGGTGCGATGCGCCATCAGCCGCCCCAACGCCACTTGAATTCGACGCTCCGTCTCGTAATCCACGCTGGAGGTCGCGTCGTCTAGGATGAGAATGCGCGGATCCAACAGCAGAGCGCGGGCGATGGCGATACGCTGCTTCTGCCCCCCGGAGAGCGTGACCCCTCGCTCTCCCACCAACGTATCGTATCCAGCAGGGAAATCGGTGATGAAATCGTGGGCCTCAGCCGCCTGAGCCACTCTGATAATGGCCTCCTCCGAGGCATCCGGGCGGCCAAAGGCGATGTTCTCCCGAATGGTGCCAGAGAACAGGGTGGTCTGTTGGAGCACGATGCCGATCTGGCGTCGCAGCGATTCCAAGGTCACGTCGCGCACGTCGTGCCCATCCACGGTCACCCGGCCTTGGGTCACGTCGTAGAACCGGGGAATTAGGTTGATGATGGTGGACTTGCCAGAGCCGGTCGCTCCCAGCAATGCCACGGTCTGGCCCGGTTCGGCGACGAAACTGACGTCCCGGAGCACCAGCTCCCCCGCGCCAAAGTAGCGAAAACTGACGTAGTCAAAGGCCACCTGCCCCGAGACAGTGGGCAGATTGAGGGCGGAGGGCGCTTCGACCACTTCAGATTGGGCGTCGAGAATCTCAAAGACCCGCTCGGTCGAGGCCCCGGCCTGCGAGACCATGGTGATAATCATGCCCAAAATCAGCATAGGGAAAAAGGCCATCATCATGTAATTAGCAAAGGCCACCAGGCGTCCCATGCTGAGATGGTCGCCGATGACCTGGTATCCACCGATCCAATAGACGGCCAAAAGCGCCAGGTTAGCGAGTAAAAAGATAAGGGGTATCGCTATCGCAAACAGCCGCCCCACGACGATATTCAAATCGAACAGGTTCTGGTTGGACCGGGCGTACCGCTGGGCCTCGTAGGGCTCGCGGGCGAAAGCTTTCACGACCCGGACTCCCACCAGATTCTCTTGCAGCACGGTATTGAGATCGGCCAGGCGCTGTTGAATCTGCATAAATAAAGCCCGCGCCTTGTTGGCAAAAAAGGCAAACAGGCCAAATGTGACCGGAACGAGTACGAGGATGACAAGAGCCAACTGCCAATCCGTCACGAACAACAGCAGGATGCTGCCGACCATCATGAATAGCGCATTGAGGAGCTGGATGAATCCCTGGCCGACAAACATGCGCACCACATCTACATCAGAGGTGGCCCGGGTGAGCAGTTGACCGGTCTGGGCGCGGTCGTGGTAACTGAAAGAGAGGGATTGAACCTTGGCATAGATCTGATTGCGCAGATCGTAGGCGATGCCCTGAGCTATGCGAGCAGCCCACACCCCCTGCAAAAAGGAGAACACCGATCCGGCGCTGGCCAGACCCACCATCCCCAGCGCGGCCCACACGACGACATCCACCCGCTGGACTGCTATCCCGTTGTCAATCGCCGCCTGAGTGAGGCGGGGAATGACTAGCCGGGTGGCATTCGAGATCAACAGGCCTACAAGCGCACCGGCGGTCAACAACCAATAGCCCCGGAGATAACCCAGGGCGCGCCAGAGATATTTCAAGATGCCTGCCTCCAACTGGGACCGGCCACCCCATCTAGCATCAGGTCCACCGTCTGATCAAGCAATTCCGACAAGGAAGCGGGGCGACATCCAAGGTGATACGACATCAACTGGTGGAAAAACAAGGCTCGGACCATCCCTCCCACATGGATCGCAGCCAGGTCAGGCCGAATCTCACCGCTGGCCTGAGCCTGGCGCACCAGTCCGGCGAGCAGATTGGTCAGCGCATGCGCGGGGTGGACGTCAAAGTCTGTCTCTTGCACCGCAAAGAGCCGCCGCATCAGAGACGGATCGGCCAAGGGATCCTCGGCCACCAGGCCGAGGGCCAGCTTGATGCGAGCCACAGGGCTATCGGGCAGGTTGCTCCCCGCCGCCAGCAACTCTTCCAACTGCTGGAATCGCCACTGAGCTAGAGCTGGCAGGATCAGTTCCTTGGCTTCAAAATAGTTGAAAAACGTGCCTTTGGCGACATCGGCAGCCTCGGCGATCTCCTCGACGGTCATATCGTCATATCCCTGCTCCTGGAACAGCCGCAATGCAGCTTCCAACAGCCGCTGACGAGTTTCGAGTTTTTTGCGCTCGCGGCGCGAAAGTGACCGATCCCTCATGCTAATTAATGACCCCAGAGTAAAAATGACCAGAGTCAGATTGTACACAGGCTGAGGGAATTGTCAACCCCCACTCCCAACAGGAAACGCGACACCGCCCCACCGATGGGCAGGGCGGTGTGATGCACTGGGACTCGAATTGGCAGAAAAAACCAGGATTATTGGGGCGCCAGCACAGGAGCAACCTTCTTCTTTGACACATCCAACGTGCGCCGGATGCTTTCCATCAGCTTTTCAAAGGCAAAGGGCTTGGTGATGTGCTCGATAGCCTCTCGATCAGCATCCCCGGTCTGTTCGGGCAGCAGCACTGAAACGATAATGACGGGGATTTCTGCCGTCGCCGGATCGGCCTTGATCCGATGGAGCACCTCCATCCCGGTGATATCAGGCAGCATCATGTCCAGGGTGATCAGATCGATAGGTTCGGTCTGAACCAGCGACACCGCCTCTTCACCATACGCCGTGGTGAGGACCTCAAATCCCTCGCGTCGCAGTTGCAATGCGATGAGTTGAGCGATATCCTCGTCGTCTTCGACGACCAACACTGTGTTCGTCTCGCTCGGCTTCTCCTCCTCGACAGAAATATCGCTCGGCACGTCCACCCGCCGGGGCAGGACGAACGTAAACGTATTGCCACCCTCGGTCTCGCTCTCAACCCAAAGACGACCACCGTGCATCTCGACCAATATCCTGGCCACCGGCAACTCCAGGCCAGTACCATGCACCTCGTGGGCCAGCGACTCTTCCGTCCGATGGAAGCGCTGAAAGATGCGCGCCCTGTTCTCGGCAGAAATGCGAGCAGCCGTGTCGCTGACGGATACCTGCACTCCCTCTTCGGAGCTGGACAGGGAAATCTTGATACGCCCCCCTTCCGGCGTGGCATTGCAGGCATAGTTGGCCAGATTGGCGATCACCTGACCGAGCCGGTTCGGATCCCCCAAGACCATGCCCACTTGAGGTTCGATCTCGACCATCAGGCGCAGCTTTTTCAAATCGCACTGGGGTTTGATGGTATCTGCGACCTCACGAACGACCTGCTCCAATTGGACAGGTCGGATGTCCAGGTCCAACCGATAGCTCTCCACCCGGCTAATATCCAGCAGGTCGTTGATCAACGCCACCAGATGATCAGCGTTGTTCTGCACGATCTGCAGGAACCGCACGTGTTCTTGGTCGAGAACTTGGACGGCATCGTGCAACAAGAGGTCACAATACCCCTTGATCGCCGTCAACGGCAGACGCAGCTCGTGGGAAACGTTGGAGACAAAATCACTCCTGGACCGGTCGGCCTCCACCTCGCGCGTGATGTCGCGCAGCACGGTCACAATCCCCCAGAACTCGCCCACGTCGGTCAGGACCGGAGCCAGATGGGCCTGGATAAAGCGCGTCCCAATCTCGATGATCGTCTCGGCTGGCTTCCCACTCTGGCCATAGGAGTAAGGGTCGGCGCACAAGCGCTCCATAGCCTGACTCACAGTCATGCGCCCGCGAGCGGAGAATCGCTCAAACAGTGTGCTGACCGGATGACCGAGCACCGTATCGGGGTCAACTTTCAGCATGCGGGCGGCTGCCCGGTTGAGCACCAACACCCGGCCCTCGCCATCGCTAACGACCACGCCGTCGCTCATTGAGGCCAAAGCGGCGTGCTCCACCAACAACATCGCATCGCGGTGCTTTTTATTCTGCTCTGTAGTTTGCACGTTTTTGTTCATCTTTCTGCCACTCCTGTCTACCCGTACTGTCTAAAAGATCTTGAGCTGGTCCTATGCAGCTAGAACTTGGCTCTGGCGTGATTTGTGTTGTCCATCGAAATATTCGAGTACTGATGCAATCTTTTGTGGCGACATAACCCGATCCACCACGCCCCGTTCAATGGCAGCCTTGGGCATACCAAACACCACACAGCTTTCCTCATCTTGAGCAATAATATGTCCTCCCGCTCGTCGCAGATTCTCCAGACCATCGGCGCCGTCGTCGCCCATCCCCGTCAAAACAATCCCGATGGCGACAGAGCCATACACTTTGGCCACCGAATCAAACAAGCGAGTCGCCGACGGGCGCTGCCCCTTCACCGGGTCCGATCGATCCAACCGCACGATGCCGCCGGTCGCCACAGTCAGGTGCATATCATCCGGCGCGACCAACACACTTCCCTCTCTGACCCGTTCGCCATCCTGAGCGATGGACACCTTCAACTCGGTCTCACCGTCCAACCATTGGACGAACCCCTGGGCGAACCCCGGAGTGATGTGCTGCACGGTGACGATAGGAATCGAGAGATCACCTGGCAAGGCAGTGAATATCTCGCGCAGCACCCCTGGACCACCGGTCGAGGCAGCAATAGCGATCAGTTCAGGGTGCGCCGGCGCCAAGATCAGCTTCTCCACATCCGGCTTCTGCACTGCTTCAGCAGGGCGATAACGAGGGCGAAGCGTCACGACCTGTACATCCGACATCAACCGGATCGTTGTCACCAGTTGACCCCGCGCTGCCTCGTAAGCCCTGGGCGTGATACCACTCGGTTTTTCAACGACCGTCAGGGCTCCAGCCTCGATAGCGGCGAAAGCAATGTTTCTATCAGGCTCGTACACACTGGCGGCCACCACGACGATGGGGGTGGGCGTCGTGCTCATGATCTGCTTGATCGCCTCCAATCCGTCCACGCGAGGCATACGAATGTCCATCGTGATCACATCAGGCCGCAGGCGAGTGGTCAATCTCACAGCCTCTTCCCCATCCTGAGCCTGCCCTACCACCTCAAAACCAGGCTCGGTTTCCAGCATGCTGACCAGGATTTGTCGCACGACTGCCGAGTCGTCAACGACCAACACACGGATAGGCTCTTTCTTCATCCCGACCCTCACCAGTCTATGTCAATCACCTGAAATCTCTACCACTCCAGCCGGACGAGCCCTCGATAACCGTCATGCGAACCCAATCCCTTATACGATAATCTTCATCTGCCGCAGCGTCTCTAGCAATACCGCGTCGGCAAAGGCATCCTTGGGAATATAGTCAACTGCCCCAGTCTGCAAACCCAGCACGACGGCTTCTTGCTCATCGTGCCGGGTAAACATGATGATCGGAATGTCGGCCGTCTCTGGCGCGTTCTTTAGTTGATGACAAACCTGAAATCCGTTCATCCCCGGCATCTGCACGTCCAACACGATTAGATCAGGATGCAACTTTTGAGCCGTTTCAAGACCCGAACGGCCGTCATGAGCCAATAGAACCTGCAATCCTTCCTGCTCCAATAACGCCTGCATATGCAACGCTTGCGTAGGGCTGTCTTCAACCACCAGGATCGTTTTTCTTTGCATACCGTTCGTGCTCATAGGGTCAGACATAACCCTCCCCTCCTCACGCTATCCGCTTGACCACCGTGACTTGTAAATCGTTGGTCGGCAGTTCTTCAATGGTCAATTCATCTACCAACCACTTGACATCGGTAAATGTTCGAGCTCCCACCTCAAAGTCATTGACCTGGATCGCCTTACAGGCGACTCGCATTCCCGAACGACTGCCATCTCCCAGACAATCAATGTTCACATACCCGTGGTATGTTTCCCCCAATCTCAAAGCCCGAGCTAACGAGGACGTCGCCAAGGCGATCCGCGCCTGGTTTGTAATGTCAAACCCCACCGCGCGAGCCAACTTGCGTACTTGCATACGCGCCATAAACACGTCGAACTCGGTCTGTACTTCTATCGTCTGGCTTTCATTCATAGGCTACCACCTCGTCCCCCTGACGACGCACCAATTGGCTCAATACCCTTGCAATTTGATCCAACGTCAGTACCCGATCCACAATGTTGCGGGTGACCGCTTCGCCGGACATGCCATACACGACACAACTCTGTTCCTCTTGAGCCAGAACCAGACCTCCAGCCTGATGGAGATCCGTCAATCCCTCGACCCCATCATCTCCCATCCCGGTGAGTATGATCCCCATGGACCGAGAACCATACGCCTCGGTCAAAGAGTGAAACAAATAGTTGGCCGAGGGACGCACTCCCTTGTAGGGTGGTTCCTTGCACAGTTCGATAACCCCTCCGCGACTGACCCGCATGTGATAATCGTCGGGGGCTAACAACACAGTCCCTGGCCGGGGAATCTCGCCATGGCCCGCTAAACTGACGCGCAGCGTCGTCATACTATCGAGCCACTCGGCCAATCCAACGGCAAACCCCCGGGTGATGTGTTGAACCACTAGGATGGGAACCGGGAAACTGGCCGGCAGCGGGCCCAGAATTTTAGCCAACGCTTCCGGTCCACCCGTTGACGATGCCATCCCAATCCGTTGTATCCGCCGCCGAATGTCCTCGGGCAAATGCCAGGCATCCCAATCGGGGGATACCGGCACATCCTGAGCCTTCTCACCTCCATCCCAACGATGGACCACCGGCACATCGGACATCAACCGCACAGCTTGAATGACCCGATCGCACGTTTCAGGGTCCGCCATACCCGGTTTGCTCACCACCGTCAGAGCGCCGGCTCGCAACGCCTCGAAGGTAAGGTCCATATCGGAGCGCATGACGCTGGCCGTCACGATCACGATCGGAGTGGGAAACTCGCGCATAATACGCCGCGTCGCCTCTAACCCATCCATTTTGGGCATCCGCACGTCTATCGTGACCACGTCAGGGCGCAGACGCTTGACCAGTTGGACAGCATCCTCCCCAGTGGCGCCGGCTCCCACCACTTCCATTCCCCCCATATCTCGAAAGAGCGTGACTAACAACTCGCGGGCAGTGGGCGAATCATCCACTACAACAACACGGATGTTGTCAGCAGATGAACGGTTATTTTTCTGCATGATCATCCTCCACGTCTCCCTCTATCCCCCCTGTGCCAGGCAGGATATTCAACTGGCGCAGGGTTTCCAACAGGACAGAACCGGAAAAAGCATCCTTGGGAATAAAATCAATTGCCCCTAGATCAATGCCCGTCAGGGCCGTAGCGGCGTCATCGCGGACAGTGAGCAAAACGATGGGCATATCGGCCGTCTGAGGGCTCTTTTTCAAATGCCGACAGGCCTCCAACCCTCCCATCTGGGGCATTTCGATGTCGAGCACGATAGCATCAGGCAGGTGCTGCTGGGCCAACCTGACTCCTTCCAGCCCATTGGAGGCCCAAAGCACGTCCACCCCCTCCTCTCTGAGCATGTGCTCCAGCGCCATCGCCTGGACCGGACTGTCCTCCACGATCAAAATGGTCTTGTCGGTTTCTGCCATACCGTCCAACCCTGCCGCCCTGCTATATCAACTGCTCAATCGTTTCCAACAGGTTATTCTGGTCAAAGCTGCTCTTGGTGATGTAGGCATCCGCGCCCACCTCAATACCCCGCGCCTTGTCCTCCGGTGAATCGAGAGACGTCACCAGAATGACGGGAATCTCGGCCAGGCGCGAGTCCTCACGAATTCGTTGTGTGAGCCCAAACCCATCCAATCGAGGCATCACCACGTCTGATACCACCAGGTCGGGCGGCCCTCCGGTCGCGATGGCATTCAGCGCTTCCTGGCCATCGGTGGCCAGTTGAACATCGTACCCGGCCGCTTCCAGGATATTTTTCTCCAGAGTGCGAGTAGTGATCGAATCATCCACGACGAGGATGCGCCGTCGAGCACGCTTCTTCTCTGGTGATACGGCCTGGGTCAGCGCGCTCAGAACAGAGCGGCGATCTCCCCGCAGTCCCAGCTTGATCAGGTCTGCTACGTTCAAAATCAGGACGACCTCACCGCTTCCCAGCACAGTAGCCCCTGCAACACCGCCGACCCGAGACAACTGTTTTCCCAAACTCTTGATCACGACCTCCTGCTCACCGGCCAACGCATCCACGGCAAAGGCCATTCGCCGCTCGGCCGCCGCCAGGATCACCACCGGGATATGGCTCTTCTCGGTTCCATTCACGGCGGGCAACCCCAGGATGTGACTGAGCTGCACCACGGTGAGCGGACGGCCATTGTAAACAATGACATCGTGACCCTCCAGGGATGCAATATCCTCAGGCTGGACGAGCATAATCCGTTCAATCGCATTGTGAGGAATGGTAAATATCTGATCAGAGACCCTCACCAGCAAGCCCCGGGAACTGGTCAGCGTCAGCGGAAGCGTCAGCGTGAAAGATGTTCCCACCCCCGGCGTAGAATCCAGGTCGATCCGGCCGTGCAAGGCCTCTACATTACGGCGCACGACGTCCAATCCAACCCCACGCCCCGAGATATCGGTAATGATCGGACTGGTGGAAATCCCGGCGTTGAAGATCACCTCTTTCAGGTCTTCCTCACTCCAACCCTGCACGTCCGCCCGCCCTCGCCGCTGGATCGTCTCTCGAATAGCCTCCAGGTCCAACCCAGCCCCATCATCGGAAACCGAGATCACCACATCCTTGCCCAATTGTTCGGCCATGAGAGTGATTGTGCCAGCCCGAGACTTGCCCGAGGCCAACCGACGCTGAGGCGTCTCGATCCCGTGATCCACGGCGTTTCGCAGGAGATGAATCAACGGGTCCTTGATCTGCTCCAACACCCGCTTATCCAGCTCGGTCTCACCACCAACAATCTGCAAGACCGCCTCTTTTTCCGATTCTTTGGCCAAGTCACGGACCATGCGGCCAAAGGTGCCCGTAATCGTCGCCAGGGGCAGCATGCGAGCTCGCTTGATCTCTTGTTCCAGTTCGTCAATCACCAACGACATGTGCATCGTATCGTTCGAGTATTCACGCACCAGGTTGCCGATGAGGGTATGTAGTTCACGCAGTCGGTCCTGGCTGACGCCAACGTAACCCAACAAGCGAGATATATCCTTGCCGATTTTGCCATCACTGATGAAACGACCCTGCTCCACCCCCTGCTCCCGGCCCCAACCTCGTCCGGCCTCGCCCGGCGCGACCTCGACCGGTCCCAGACGACGCACTCCAAACGCCCCGCTCATATCGTGCCGTGCTAAACGATTGTAAGCACTGCGAGCCGCCAACCATTCCTTCTGCCAGAGCGACATAAACTCGTGCAGATATAGCACCTGGGCCAGCCTCTGCTCGGCTCGGATCTTGGTGACGAGCAGTTCGCTGAGCTGGCCCATCAACGCATCCAGTTTACTCACGCTGACTCGAATCGTCTCGTCCACTGCAAACCCGGCTGGTGCAGTCCCCACCTCCGGGGAGGATGGGGGAGCCGACGGCTCGGCCTCATCCACCGGCTCTGGCTGCAGCGGCGCAACCGGCGACGTCACAGGCTCTGGTGATACCTCCGGTACTGTCTCCGCACTAACCGGCTCTGGTTCGGGTTCCTGGGGCGAAGACTCCCCAGAGGTCTCCGCGGCCAATGGCGCACTACCGTGGGCGGCCTGCAAGTCAGCCAGGGCCTGCAACGATTGCATAGGCGGTGTGATCTCGCCGGCCTCGTAAGATTGCTGGACGATCAAGATCGCATCCACCGCTCGATAACAGGCCGTAAATAACTCGGTCGTCGGCTGAATAGCTTGCTTTTGCAGATCGTCGAGCACACTTTCGAGGGCATGTGCCAATTGCTCAACCATGGTGACACCCATGGCGCGGGCCGCGCCCTTGAGACTATGGGCAGCACGAAAGATGTCCTCCAGAGTGACTTTGCGCTGCTCACCGGAAACCGTGCCTTGTTCCAGCGCGAGCAAGCCATCGTTCATGGTCTGAACGTGCTCTGTCAATTCAGCGCGAAAGGAACTGATCAATTGTTCTCGAACTTTGGCTGCCAGGGACATGGGCCCTTCCTCCTGCTCAAAGAGTAGTCTCCTACTCTTTGATGATTATAGTGTATCGTATACCCCAGCGGGGTTACAAGGCCGTTACGATTACGTTGCAACCGTGAGGGAGCCGTGTCACTGCTCGGTCAATTCGGCCAGACTGCGGGCCAGATCGTTCAACTCCCGGGCCGCTTTCTCCGCCTGGCGGGTGCTCGCCAGGCTCTGCACCATCGCCTGGTTGATGTTCTGCATCGCCAGTGCCACCTGCTCCACCCCACTCGCCTGCTGACGGCCCCCCGCCACCATCTGCGCCGCCGCCTGTGCGCTCTCCTCGATCACCTCCGCCAACTGCTCGATCGCCTCCCCTGCCTGGCTCGCCAACTGCACCCCATCCTCCACCTTCTTCGTCCCCTCCTCCGTCGCCATCACCGTCGCGTTCGTCGCCTTCTGGATGTCCGATAGGATCGCCCGCACCTGCGCCGTCGCCTGCTTCGACTGCTCCGCCAGATTCCGCACCTCCACCGCCACCACCGCGAACCCCTTCCCGTACTCCCCCGCCCGCGCTGCCTCCACACTCGCGTTCAACGCCAGCATGTTCGACTGGGCCGCAATGTCGTTCACCGTCGCAATGATCTCCCCGATCTGCTGCGTCTGCTCCGACAGCGCCAGGATGTTCTCCGCGATCCCCTCCACCCGCACCCGAATCTGCGCCATGCTCCCCACCGTCTCGTCCACCGCCCGCCGCCCGGTCCGCGAGACCTCCACCGTGCGCCGCGCCCCATCCGCCACCTCCTGCGCCCGCCCCACCGACTGCTCGGCGATCGTCTTGAGCTCGTCCACCGTCGTCGTCGTCTGCGAGATAGCCGCCGATTGCTCGCTCGCCCCCGAGGCCTGCTCCGTCGTCGCCGCCAGAATCTCGGTGGACGAGGCTTTCAAGCTGCGAGCCGCATTCCGAACCTGGCGCAGAATATCCTGCATCGCGGCCGTCATCTTGTTCATGCTATATCCCAACATCACCAGCGGATCGCTGTCCGCCTCCAGTTCATCCCCCTCCAGATCCACTCGCGCGGTCAGATCCCCCTGTTCCACCGCCGCGAGATAGGCGACGTAATCCTGAACAATCGCCCGCAAATAGTCCCGCTGTTCCTGCTCACTGCGCAGCATATCCCGCAGTTGAAAGATCATCTGGTTGAATGCATCGGCCAGCACCCGCGTTTCATCCCTCGCCTGCACCACCGCTTTGACGTTCAAATCACCATCGGCCACGGAGCGGGCGGCCTCGGCGATTTCGAGCACGGGGCGGGCCAACATCCTGGCCAGCCACCACGTCGCACCGATCACGATCAACGCGACGATCCCACCGATTACCCCCAGCGCGCTGCCCAAGCGGTTCGCTTTGGAGAACGCATCGGCCGTATCCATCTCGGCGATGATCGCCCAGTCCGGCCCCGGCACGTCCACAGGAGACCAGGTGGAAACGACCTGCTGTCCAAGGTAGTTGCTGACGACCGCCGATCCCGTCCCCCCTGCCAACGCCCAACGCGAGGCCTCGGTGTCCACCCCGCTCTCCTCGACCGTGCCGGCAAAAGATGCCGCGACGGAGTGCGTCTCTGGATTGCGATACGAATCGGAACGCAGCCGTTGATCCGGCCCCACCAGGTAGGTCTCCCCCGTCTCGCCCATACCAGCCCGCTCTTGCATCATCGCGTTGATATCGTCAATCGCGAGTTGAACGGCCACCACAACTTTGGCCTCGCCCTCGTGCATCACAGGCTGGGCCATAAAGGCGGCCAACTCGTCGCTGGGCCTGTACGGCTCAAAGTCGGCGTACCCCAGTTGGCCGCTCTCCATCACCTCCCGGAATAACCGCCCCAGGCTGGAATCCGAGTATGGCCCATTCACCAGATTGGTCTGATAATCGGGTTGCTGGACGACGGTGTAAAAGATGTACCCCTCGGAGGTTATCAAGAGTAGATCACGATACCCGAACAAGCTCTTGTATTGGGCGAAAAAATCCTCGCTGCGCCCTTCCACGCGCAGGACCAGCGCCTCTTCCACGACCACCCTGGAGATGATGGCCCAATTCAAGCCATCCAGGCTCAGCGGCTGATAGACCACCAGGTGGGCGCCATCACCCTCGGCAAAAATATCCGCCCCCTCCATCCCACTCAAGGCGTCCAACACGTACGGCGGCGCTGCGCGAGTTATATCGTAGCCAACCCCGTACCGTTTGTCATCCTCCGCAAGTCTGTCGCTGCGCAGAGTCACCGCGCCGTGGGATTCCCTGGCCACTAGAAACGTCTCCTCGGTCTCCCACAGCCCGGAGCGCCCTTGGATGGTCGAGCTGAACAGATCAGCCCCGATCCGGAGAGCGACGACCCCGATCAACCGCACATCCGAGTCGTACACGGGGGCGCCGACGAACAACATCGCCTCGTTGCCGGCTGGCGCGTAGGGACCAAAGTCGACCACAACGGTCCTGTTCTGCGCTCTGACCTGACGCCACACCTGTCCCAAACCGGTGACCTGCAGATCGCCAGTGGACGTGCTGCTGCCCAGTTCACTCCCCCGCCGGGTTGAATACAGGACGTGTCCCTCGGCTCCATCCACCAAATAGAGATCCTGATATCCCGACTCGGTCAAATAGTCCAAGATAAATGCATCGTAAGGCTGTGTCACCGTCAAGTAAGTGGGTGTATCCATCGGAAACAGCCTCGCGCCCTCGGCCTCCCCGGCCCACTCGTCCCGGTAGTCCATCAAGCCCTCGTACATGGTGACAAAGTCAACGCTTTGAACCAACACGTGAACGTCATTTCGCATCTTGACGAACAGGTCTTCCACCCGTCCCTTTTTAACGTCCTGAACGGTCATCAGTTTCAAGAGCGCTTCCTGCCGCAGCGAGTTCACCGTCTCCACCAAAGCGGCCATGTCGCTCTGACGCTGATTGAAATACCCCTCTACCTGCGCCTGTTTGATCGCCCGCACTGCTTGCAGTTTTTCGTAGGCCGCTTCTTCCAGTCCAGCCCGGGCCCGTGAATAAGCCACGCTCCCCACGATGATCAGAGGAATCAGCGCGAGCGCCAGAAACGCCAGCAATAGTTTCCCTCGGATGGAGTGGATGAACAAGAGCTTGCCTTGTTCCACCATAGTTGCCTCCTCGTAACCCTCGATCTACACCGGTTGACCGCGCGAGTTCAGCGCATGGCCAACCGCTGTCCCAGCTTTTCTCCTGTCCCCATCAAACAATCTCCTCATGCACGATCAACCGGGGGTCAGATAACACGGCCAACAGGTCCAGGATGACCACCAGGCGATCCTCCTCAATCCCGCTGGCAGGGTCTCGGTCTCGCCGTGCGATGACACCCTGCACGTACTCGGCTCGCAATCCCCGGACTGTGCCGGCGGCATCCTGCATCTGGCCGGTCGGCAGTGATTCGACAGTCAACACGTCATCCACCAACAGGGCAATTTCCATATCCGGCGTCTCAATGACCACCAATTGGAGCATGCCCTCACCCAAGTCGGCAAGCCCTTTGCCTTCATCCGGTCCGGCTGGCAGCCCAAAGAACTGCCGCAGGTCCACCACGGACAGAATTCGACCTCGCATGTTGATCACCCCAGCGACCCATTCGGGCACCCGGGGCACTGGGGTTATCCCCTCGGTCGGCTTGACGTAATAGACGTACTGGGCATCTATGCCGTAAATCTCGCGTCCTAATCGGATCAGCACCAGCCGGACTTGATCGCCTTGATCTTGCTCGTCCAGCGACTGGGCCAGTTCAGCCGCACGACGCGCCCAGACACGCTGTATCTCCTCCAACGCGACCTCGGCTGTCTCCTCCACCTCTGTGTTTAGCTCGGTGACGCGCTGTCGAATGGTCTCCCAATCCAAGTCGCGCTCTCGCTCAGAATTCAACCTGCCAGAGTCCATCTCATCCCTCCCCTGTGTCCCTCGTCAATCGGCCCTCTCCCACAAGACCATCACGCCCCCTGGCTCGGTCCCACGTAGCGAGCGACCAACACCAGCGCATCGTCTGTCCCGCGTCGATATTGCTCCATGATGGTGTCGGCCATCTGTTGAGGGTAATCTCCCATCGTCAATTCCTCTGCAAAGACACTGCAGAGGCCGTCGGTAGCCAGGATCAGCGTATCCCCTGGTCTCACGTTGACCGTGGCTGGCCGCAGCGTCGGCAAGTTGTACCCCACTACCCCACCCCGCAGCAGCAGGCGCTCTCGCTTGAAATGCCGGTGCTCATCCTGGTACAGCAACAGCCCCTTCACGTTGCCCACACCCAACCAGGTCATCGTCCCTCCTATATCGAAAGATGCCAGGCTCATCACCACACCACGAGTCCTTCTCAAGGCGTCATGACACTTCTTGAGCAGCAAAGAGACCGACCCTTGGGTGTAACCATCCAACGCAGCGATAGCGGCCTTGGCGGCTGCCGCTGCCCTGGGACCGTGCCCCAATCCATCCACAACCACCACCAGGGCGCCATTCGCAAACGACTCGATCAAATATTGATCTCCCGACTCGGACTCGCCATCAAAGGCCCGGCCCGCGACTCCCCACTCGATCAGCGATCTGTCCACGGTGTGTGCATCACTGGCTACATCATCTGTATGTACACTTGCTCTTTTCATCGGGCCCACTTTCTCATTGTCACCGTCGTTCCCTCGCCCTCGCAGGACATGATCTCGAACTCGTCCATCAGCCGCTTGGCCCCCGACAAGCCCAGTCCCAGTCCTCCCCCTGTCGAGTAACCATCCTGTAACGCCTGCTCGATATCCGGGATACCCGGTCCCTCATCTCGCGCGACGACGAGGATACCATCCCTGCCATCCCGACACACGGGGGAGAGCACGACCTGGCCCCTCCCGGCGTACTTGACGATGTTGCGCGCGACTTCCAACACCGCAATGGCAACGGCAGCCTGCTCGTTGATCGAAAGCCCCACACGGCTCGCCAGCAGCCGCCCCTTCTGGCAAGCGACGATGACATCCGTATCACTCCCAATTGCCACCTTGGTCTCGGTGCTCTTTTGACCCATCACTTTCCCCCACCCCTTACAGATTCAACCAAACCTCAACGCAATCGTTTTAGCGCCCTGATGGTCGTACCCTTGCCCACCACCGACTGAATCTCGAACTCGTCCATCAACCGCTTGGAACCGGATATGCCCAGGCCCATCCCCTGAGACGTCGTGTATCCCCCTGCCAGAACTCGCGCCACATCGGGGATTCCCGGGCCCTGGTCCTCGGCAATGATCTCGACGTACTTGTCGTACACAGTCAGGGTGATGACCCCCTCGCCCGCGTATTGCTCAATATTCCGTCCCAGCTCGGAAATGACCACGGCGATCTTGTTCGCTTCTGCCGGGTGAAGCCCCATCTCGGTTGCGACAACCAGTCCCCGGCGCCGCGCCTTCACGACGTCTACCACGTTGCTGATGGTAAAGCGTACCTGATTCAAAGGTGTATTCGCCATGCTACACCTCGCTCAAATTAGTGAACGGCGAAGCGACAACCACCTCATCCTCCCAAGACTCGAGAGGTTCGACACCAGGCGCTGGCATCCCCCCATCCTGCTGCTCTTGTTCTCGACTCAACGCCAGGGCATCATCCAGATCCAATACAGCGTGAATGTTGGGCAGCGTCATCCCCAATTCCACCATCGTCTCGATCACTGCGTCCTGCAGGCCAGAGATGATGACCTCGGAGCCCATCAGTCCGGCCATGCGGGCAGTGCTCTGGATGAAACGGCCAAAGAAACTGTCGCAGATGTCCACCCGGGAGAAATCGAGCAGCACCCACCGCGAACGATACCGGCGGACAGACTCTAAAACCCCCCGCCTCAACCGCAGCACGTCCCGATCGGTCAAGTCACGCGGCACAGCGACCAACAACAGGCTCTCCAGCTTCTGAATCGTGGAGGCCGCCCCTACCCCATCTAACTCTTCCATAGTCTCGACTCTTTCACCCGGACAAGCCAGGGGCCAAACCACAAGGACACAGGGCGCACGAAGGAGTCTTGCACCCACTATGTCCTTCGTGGTCAATCCGACGATTGTTCAATGGTGACTGCTCAGGTGCGACGCACTTGCCAAAATTGCAAAGCCGCTGAAACTGCGGGAACAAGTGCGTCGCACCTCATAACTGACTACAGATCTGCCCCCTCGGCCCTCCACATCTGCTGTTGATGGATGATGACCCCGCGCAGGCTGCCAACGGTGATGCCGCCGGATCCGGGAATAAACTCGTTGTCGGGAACGCCCTCCAACAGACGCCGGGCATTGTCCAACGACTTGAGGGCCAGAGGCAACAGATTGCTGTTATAATACAGATCGGCCAGTCCAAAGTGCCCCAGCACGTACAACCGATCAATGTAGACCACCTTCTTCATCACGTCTATCGCCTCGTCCAAATCCCCCTGATGCTGGAGCACTAACGCCAGGATGTAATACGCATCGAGAGCCAACTTGTCGAGGCGAATCGCCTCCCGACACCAGCGCTCTGAATCGTCCCACTTGCCCAGGTTTGCATAGGCCTGCCCCAACAGCGCGTAAACGGGCGCCTCGCGCGCCCCTGCCCTGACCATCTGCACCAGCAAATCCCGCGCATCCTCCGAGCGCCCATAAGCCAACAACTCTCTTGCTCGCTCCATAGGGTCCACGTGACCCAAGCGGCCCAAAGAATAGATGTATACGTGATCCAACTCCCGCTCCGGCCTGGGCTTGGTCCCGGAGTCGAGCAGCTGCGCGCGTCGTTCGGCCTGCGTCGGCGCGGCCGTATCGGCCCCCGCCTCCTCGAGAGTGACAGGAAAAGCTGCTTGCTGAGGGGGCGGCGCCAACAGCGCCGGGGCTGACGTCTCCACTGGCTCTCCCAACCACTTCCATTCCTGTGGCTGAGGCTGAGGCTCGTCCGTGCGCTGGTACAAAATCGCGTTGGGAAAGTTGTGAATCTGAAACTTGCGATAGATGCTCAGCGAGTGCTCAGCGTGTCCCACGACCAACCACCCGCCGTACGTCAGGCAGGCATAAAACCGATCCACGACACTGCGCGAGATCGTCTCGGTGAAATAGATCATCACATTCCGGCACATCACCAGGTCCATCAACGTCGTGTTGGATTCGTAGGAGGGATAGTTGTCTTCCATCAGGTTGAGTTGACCAAAGGTGACCATGCGCTTCACCTCTGGGATCAGTTCGTACCGGTTGCCCCGCCGTCGAAAGTACCGGGATCGCCACGTTTTGGCCCGTTCCTCGCGAAAAGCCCACTCGCTGTAGATGGCCTGGCGCGCCCGATCGATCGCCTCGGTGTTGATATCGGTGCCCAGGATCGTGATGGACCAATCCTCCACGTTGGGCAGCAATTCCCGCAGTAACATTGCGATAGAATACGGCTCTTCACCGCTGGCGCACCCGGCGCTCCAGATACGCAAAGTGCGCAAGGACCGTCGGCGGTTGATAATCTGAGGCAGCACGTGATTGTACAGCGCATCAATCTGACCCGAATCGCGGAAAAAGTGGGTCTCACTGATCGTCAGCGCATTGGCCAAGCGCTCAAAGTAGACCGCGCTGCTGTTGGGGTCTTGCAGCAGGCGGTAGTACTCGTTCATGTCCTTGCACGTCGAAGCCGCATAGGCCTGCCGCACCCCGCGCTCCAGGTCGCTCCGCCGATTGTCCGGAAAGTGCAGCCCACAACGCCCGTACACCAACTTGCTAAAGCGCAAATAGTCGCCGTATCCAAATGTGGGGACGTTGTTGGCTGAGGGATCAGCACTGGTAAATGTCACGATTCAACCCCCTCCGCTGCCTCTTCGACCTCTACCTCCGCCGCTGCATCATCCGCTTCCCCATCTTCCTCTACCGCCCCGGCCTCTTCCTCCTGCTCGGCATCCTCAGCCTGAGAATCCTCGGTGATGACACCGGGAAGACTCGACACGACCTGAGCCAATTCTTGCATCCGCCCAGGTGCCAAGAGATGATCCAGGTCCAGCAATAACACCAACTCGTTCTGAATGTGGGCCAATCCTCTCAAGACCGGGACATCTTTCATCCCCTCCGGCATGATCTCTGCCACGCGAGAAATCTGCTGTTTCGAAAGAGTGAGCACATCAATCACCTCGTCAACGATCAGTCCCAAGCGCTGCCCCTTGACCTGCACAATGATGATAGGAGTACGGAGTTGAAAAGGAAGCCGTGGCAGGCCAAACAAAAGACGCAAGTTAATCACAGGGACCGCCTGGCCGTGCAAATTGATCACCCCTTCGACCACCTGATTGACCTGGGGGATCGGTGTGATGGTGACCATCTCAATGATCTTGATGATGGGGAGACTGGGCAACGCGTACATCTGCTTCCCCAGCCGAAATGCCACCAAGTCCTCTCGGTCAGACGACCGCAGCGCGCCGCCTACGATTTGCCGATTTTCCATAGCCCCTCCTTGTCTGTTTCCGATGCCCCTCCGAACCGTCACACCCCTCAAGTCTGTACCACGCGGCTCTTGCGCTGGTGAGCCTGACGAATCTGACTGGTCCGCCGGATGGCCGAGAGCAGGTCAGCTCCCATATTCGCCTTGGGGACAAACTCGTCCACTCCTGCTTCTAGCGCCGCGCGCCGATAACCGTCCGTGCCCAATAGCGTCAGGGCAATGATCCCAACCCCGGGCAGCGCCTCGCGCAGGCGTGGGATGAAATTCAAGCCGCCAGGCAGGCTGGACGACGTGATGTCAATCAGGATAATATCCGGCTTCAACTCCAGAGCGCGCTCCAACGCTTCATCCCCCCCATCAACGGCACTGATGACCACAATATCGTCCTGGGCCTCCAGGAACCGCCTGGCGATGCCCACAAAGGTGAGATTGTCGTCCACGAGCAGAATAGAGATGGCCCCCTCGTGATTTTCCATCAGATGTACTCCGTGCAACTAGATTAGAGACGCGTTCAACGTCCACCACCGGCAACGTCAAGACACCCAGTACCCTCTGCCACAGGTATAGATACCGTCTCTATCTTACCGCAAGTTGCTCCCACATTGGGTTACGGTTGTGTTACGAATCAGTTGAGAGGGCGCGTCATACCTCCTCAAAAAAAGTTAACCGCCTAACAAAGCTACACCTCAAGCCGACGAGCTTGAAACTCACCGCAGAGCGCGCTGAGCCCGCTAAGAAAAACACGAGAAAACTCTGCGCTCTCTGTGGGCTCTGCGGTAGAATCTTGTCTCATTTATAAAGAATTTTGGGGGCCAAGGAGTTCACCTACCCTGCTCAGAGGGGGTTTGCAACCCCGACAGAGCACACCCCTGAACGCTTACAGAGACCGAACATCCAACTTACCCCCGGTGACCCTCGAGCTCGTCCACAGCCATCTGAATTTCACTGCGGACACCGGGATCCGTCTCCCGGCGCAGGGCGTCCCTCAAACCCTGGCGCGCCTCGTCCCCGCCGATGCGGCCCAAAGCCCATGCCACGTGTCCCCGCACCAGCGGATCGGCGTCCGAGAGAACCTTTAGCAGGGTCGGGGTGGCTCGCTCATCCCCCCCATTCCCCACCGCCACCGCCGCGTTGCGCCGCAGTCTGCTGCACCCGGTGCGAAACAACGCCGTCCCCTCGTACCACTGCCGAAATCTCTCCTCCCCCATCGTCAGCACGTCCAGCAATACTGGCCTGGCCCGCTCCGGCCCACCAGCCCGGAACGACGTCTCGGCAGCAAGTCGGGAGAACCGCTGCCAGGGACAAACGATCTGGCAGATGTCGCAGCCATAAATCCAGCGCCCCATCAACGGCCGCAGGTGACGCGGAATGGAGCCCTGGAGTTCAATTGTCAGGTAAGAGATGCACCGCCGCGCGTCCAGCAGATAGGGAGCGACCAGCGCGCCCGTCGGACAGGCCTCCAGACAGCGGCGACACGTCCCGCAACTCGTGCTCCCCCGCTCTCGGGCCGTATCTCCACCCAGGTCCACGTCCAACAGAATTTCGCCCAGGAACAACCAGGACCCTCTGCGCGGGTGGATCAGGCAGGTGTTCTTGCCGATGAACCCCAGCCCGGCCCGGGCCGCATAAGCCCGTTCCAGCACCGGCCCCGTGTCAACATAGACCCGCGAGCGGACGCGACGTCCCGCCGCCGCCCCAACTCGCTCCTCCAAGAAAGCGGCTAACTCCTCCAGACGGGGAATCATCAACGCGTGATAGTCCTCACCCCAGGCATAATTCGAGATCAATCCGCGGTCAGAACCCTCCCAGTCCTCCGGCAGAGGCCCAGGATAAAAGTTCAATCCCACGCAGACGACCGACTGCACCCCCGGCAGGATTCGGTCTGGGTTGACACGCCGTTCTACCCGGTCCGGCCGCGCCAGGTAGCCCATCTCGCCGTGATACCCCCGCATCAACCAGGTGCGATAAGCAGCCAGACCGGGGACCGGTCTGGCTGGCGTCACTCCCACCACCTCGAATCCCAACGCCCGCGCCTGAGCGTATACGTAATCCATCACCCTCATTGGAGAATTCAGTATATCTCTACCTTACATCTATGTCAAGAGTTTCTGGAACACCGGTTTTCCTCGGCCGCGAGTTGCGCTCAAACCGACCTTGCTTTATACTTGACCCCAGGAGAACTGGGAATGAAGCTATCATCCTCACAGCGCACGATGCTCGTCGCCCTGGGCATACTGTCCCTCCTGGTCTATGGATGCCTGGCAATCATCTTTGCCCTCAATTCCCAAGACCTGACTCAGACGCTGGCTCCGGCATCCCCCTCACCCCCCCCATCCCCATCAGCTCCAC
>DSDT01000352.1 GCA_011048615.1 Chloroflexota bacterium
ATCCTATTCCCGGTTCCTCGCTGAGCAGGCCGACACAGTGGGTCTGGATATGCAGTTGCTGGTGAGCGGGCTGGCGGTAGACGTGGACGACGCCGAGGCGGTGGCATATGTCGACTTGACGCGCCGCCTGCCGCCGGGCTATGCGCTGGTGGATGCCCGCTTTGACGTGGGCGAATTGGCGGAGGAAGACGTTGGACCGGGGCTATTCACCTTTTTCGTGACCGCCAGCGGATATGCCGCTATCGGGCTCGACGCCGATGCCGCCGTGGAGATGATCCAGGGGACGCGTCTGGCCGATGCTCGGCGGCGGTTGACGGCCGAATTCCCGCTGGCCGAGCCTCCCCGGGTCAGCTTGTGGCCCCAGTGGCCTGAGCGGCTCGCATGGCTGGAGCGGGTGCCTTTCCTGCCCCTGCGCATCAGCGTAGAAGTTGTGTCTCACGAGCTGGATGGACTGTCCCTCGAAACGGAAGGATAGCGGCGTTGTGCGTGTGCTGGGCTTGGACGTGGGGGAACGACGGATTGGGATCGCCATCAGCGATCCACTGGGGATGGTGGCCCGTCCGCTGCCCGCCCTGGTGCGCAGCTCCAAGGCGGAGGATTTTGTCGCTCTCGCCGACCTGGTAGCCCAATACGACGTCCAGTTGGTGGTGGTGGGACGGCCCCTCAGTCTGGATGGCACCGAGGGTCCCCAGGGCCGCCGCGTCGCCCGCTACGCGCGGGCGTTGGCCGATGCCCTTCCGGTCCCCGTTGTCCTGTGGGATGAAAGGTTCAGCACCGTGGAGGCGGAGGATATCCTCTTGCAGAGCCGTAGGGGCAAGATGGAGAGGCGAAAGGCCCGCAAGGACGGAGAACTGGACGGTATTGCAGCGGCTGTGATTTTGCAGCACTATCTTGGAAGTCGCGCTTCCGCGTCGCCAGATGGCGATGGAGAGGAGAGGGTCATCGTTGAGACAAGTACAGATCAAGAGGCTGGCTAGATTCGTTCCCCTGTTGCTGCCCCTGGTGACGATGCTCGGTGCGTCCATCAGCGTCGGCTGCTTGCTGAGTGGTGCGGGGCCGGCCATAGGGAGTATCTCCCTGGGATTGTGCGGCATCACGTCGCCGGACGATCTTCTCATCGCGGCCTACCTGGAGGCGAACGCCGATTTATTGGAGCAGCCGGCCGGAAGCGACGATACCCCGGTCACATTTACGGTCCAGCCCGGAGAGACGGCGGGCGCCATTGCCACTCGGCTGCAGGAGGCCGGGCTGATCTCGGATGCGGAACTGTTTCGCCGCTACGCCCAGTATCACGGCTTGGATGCCGGGATCGAGGTGGGCGAGTTCACCCTGCGGCAGACGATGACCATCCCTGAAATCGCGCGGGCGCTGCAGGATGGGCGAAATCCCGAGCAGGTGGTGACGATCCAGGAAGGGCTGCGATTGGAGCAGGTGGCTGTCGTGGTCGCCAATCAAACCTCCATCCCGCAGGACGAGTTCCTGGCCCTGACGACCAGTGGGTGGCGGAACGCCGGCCTGGCCTTTGATTTTCTGGGTAATCTGCCGCACACCGCCACTTTGGAGGGGTTTCTCTTTCCAGAGACCTATCGCCTGCCCGAGGACGCGGACGCTGGAGCTCTGCTCACGCGCATGCTCGAGACCTTTGACGCGCGGGTGACCCTCGATATGCGGGCGGCAGCGGCCGAGCGAGGGCTGGACATTTACGAGGTGGTGACCCTGGCCTCTATCGTCGAGCGGGAGGCGGTAGTGGAGAGCGAACGTCCTCTCATTGCCGGCGTCTTTCACAATCGGCTGGAATCGGGTTGGTTCCTGGGTGCGGATCCGACCGTCCAATACGGGCTTGACGACCCGGGCAATTGGTGGCCGGTGTTGACCTTGAGCGATCTCGAGTCCGATTCGCCCTACAATACCTATCGCAATTTGGGCCTGCCGCCGGGTCCTATCTGTAGTCCAGGGTTGGCCTCCATCCAGGCTACCATCTATCCGACGGATAGTGACTACTTTTTCTTCCTCGCTGATTGTATCAAGGGGGATGGCAGCCACCTCTTTGCCGTCACCCAAGAGGAGCACAATCGCAATTACCGGATGTGCGGTGGTCAAATCCCCTAATTTCATTTGCATAGTGGGTGTGTTCGGCGCTGTTTTCCTCCTGGCGGCCTCGCTGACGGCCTGCCGGTTTCCTGGCGCTGTGCGCCCGGTCGTCAAGCTCGGCCTGGTGGCGCCGTTCGAGGGCCGCTACCGCTACGTTGGCTACGATGTCATCTATGCGGTGCGGCTGGCAGTGCGAGAGGTCAACGCCGCTGGTGGAGTGGGGGGATACGGCGTCGAACTGATTGCCTACGACGACGGCGCCGACCCGGCTCTGGCCGTGGAACAGGCTCGCAAGCTGGCGGTTGATCCGGCCGTCGTCGCGGCCATCGGTCACTTTCGTGAGGAGACGACGCGATCCGCGGTGAGTGTCTATGCTGAGGCTGGTATGTCTCTCGTGGGGCCGGCAGTGTTCACCCCAGGCCTGGCCGATGGCGTGGAGGGGGCTTTCGTCTACCGGTTGGGGCCGCCAGCTCAGGTAGTCGCTGGCGCGATTTTGGAGCGGATCGAGGGGTTGCGGCTGCAGCAGGCGGAGGGGGTCCGGACCACGCTGGTGACTCAGGGTGGTCCGCTGGGCGAGGCTGTGCAGCAGCTCACGCCGTCCGCTCTGCCGATGACGCTGGTGTCACCGGAGGAAGCCGACTGGGTGGCAACGGTGCTGGCGTCGAATCCGGACGTGGTCGTGGGTGACGCCGATCCGGTGACGGCCGGTGAGGTCGTCGCTGCGCTGCGGGCGGCCGGCTGGCAGGGGAGCTTTTTGGGTGGGCCAGAGCTGTCGGCCGCCGATTTTGTCGCCGTGGCCGAGGGGGCTGCGGTCGGGGCGCTGTTCGTCACCCCCTATCCCTTGCCCGCCGATGTTCCCGGCAGCGCCGATTTCGCGGCGGCGTACCGGGAGGTCTCGGGCGGCGTTTCGCCTGGCCCGCTCGCCCTCCCGACCTACGAGGCCGCTTGGGTGGTGTTGGAGGCGCTGGCCGAGGACATCTCGGCTGGCGGACCGACGCGAGCGGGGATAGCGGCGGCCCTCTCGGTCGTGGAACGAGATGGGGCGCTGGGGGGCATCCGATGGGATGCCGACGGCGATTGGACCGCCGCGCCGCTCTATTGGTATCGCGTGGGTGAGGGTGGGGCGCTCAGCCCGGTCCAGTTTTAACTGGCGATGCGCCGGTAGAACAGCGGCCTGCGCTGCACCGATGTGTCGCTAAAGGTGTGAGCGGCCAACACCCGTTCCTCGGCCGCTTCCATCTGCACCCGCTCGTTGGCATAGATGGTGAACAGCGGGGTGTCCTTTTGGACCAGGTCGCCCACTTTGTAATGCACGATCACGCCGACGCTGTGGTCTATACGGTCGCCTTTCTTTTCCCGCCCGCCGCCCAATTTGACCACTGCGTTTCCCACCTCGGCGGCGTTCAGTCTGGCTAGATATCCACTGCGCGGCGCGGGCACCGGTTTGATCAATTTGGCCTGGGGCAGCCGTTCCAATTCCTCGACGTAGCGCACGTCTCCGCCCTGGGCTTTGACCAACTGGGTGAACTTGCGCCAGGCAGCGCCCGAGGCCAGAGTTTCCAGGGCCAGCGTGAGGGCCGCGTTGATGTCGCTCGCCTTTCCGCTCATCAACAGCATCTCAGCAGCGATGATGATGCAGTGCTCTCGAAAGTCGGCGGGCCCGCCTTCGTGCAGCGTGTTGACCGCCTCGCGCAGTTCCAGCGCGTTCCCAACAGCCCAGCCCAGGGGTTGGTCCATATCGGAGATGAGCGCGACCACCTTTCTTCCGGCCAGAGCGCCCAGCTTGACCATGGCATTGGCCAACCGGTCCGCTTCCTCCAGCGTCTTCATGAACGCCCCACTGCCCACCTTGACGTCCAGCATGATACCCTGGGCGCCACCGGCCAGTTTCTTGCTCATAATCGAGCTGATGATGAGGGGGAGGGATTCGACGGTGGCGGTCACGTCGCGCAGGGCGTACAATTTCCGGTCCGCTGGAGCCAGGTCGGCGGTCTGCCCCGTCAGCACGATGCCGATCTGTTGGAGCTGGGCTTTGAAGGCGGCCTCGCTCAGGTCAGTGCGGTAGCCAGGGATAGACTCGAGCTTGTCAATCGTCCCGCCGCTAAAGCCCAGCCCTCGACCGGTCATTTTGGCGACCGGCACGTCGCAGGCTGCGATCAATGGGGCGACGACCAGGCTGACTTTGTCGCCGACTCCCCCCGTCGAGTGTTTGTCCACGGCGATGGGGGTGATGTCCTGCAAGTCCAGTATGTCGCCGGAATGGGCCATTGCCATCGTCAAGTCGTGGGTCTCCTGGTCGCTCATACCGTTCAGGTAGATCGCCATCAGCCAGGCCGCGGTCTGGTAATCTGGGATGCTGCCCTGGGTGTAGGCCTGGATGAAAAACTCGATCTCTTCTTGGGACAGTTCACCGCCGTCCCGTTTTTTAGCAATGATGTCTATCGCTTGCATAGGTCACCTCGATTTTCTCATCACGAATGACACGAATGGGCGAATTTCACGAATGTCTCTCTCATATCCACAGTCTGGTTTCCCTACCACAGTGGTGGATGCTCCCATTATACACACATTTAGTAGGATTGAGAAATTGACATTGAATTGGGATCGGTGTGCCACCATTGGATCTCTGAGACCTGAGAGCGGGCATAGGGGTACACGTCTGGCTTGCCAAACGTCTGCAGCCAGGCCGCCAGATTGAACTTGTCCTATGTCCAGACTGGCGAAAAGGCCGCTCTCAGTGCCCGCGTTGTAAGGCTCGATGAAACCACCGAACAAGAGTTTTTTCTTCAGTGCCTTCTCGGGCAGGTTGAAGCGCAGTCGCTCTCTTTCCCGCTGTAAGGAGTATGGCAGGTAGACGGCGCGTAGGTATTCCTCCAACCGAGCCCGGGGGTCAGGAAAGATCTGGGCCGGCAGGTGTACATCCAGGTGGAGTCGAGTGAACTGACCGGGAGAGAATCCCTCGGCTGGCCCCACGATCTCGAATGCCCATCCCGACCGTTTGCGCCGGTCGGACAGCACGTGGTACAGCGCTTCGGCATCCCATCCTTTGAGGGCAAATACCATTTCTCCGTTCACGGCAGGGAAACGGCCCGCCAAATTGGGGTGGGTAAACAGGCTTTCCCGCACGGATAGCAAGAGGTCCACCAGTTCTGGGAAGCGCTGGCCCAGTTCCCGGAACACGACCCGATTGAGGAATTCCGGCAGCACCCCAGCTAACCACGGTTCCATCCGCAGCCGAGCGTACACGGGTTGCAGCCGTCGCTTGCGGGCCACGATCTCGGGCAATTGAGTCGGAATCACCTTGCTCTCTGGCCGGTGAATGCGGTGCTGCAGGATGGCCTGGCGCTGCTCCTCATCTCGACACGCGCCGCACCCCAGACAGTGGCTTCCCAAACAGTATCCACTGTCTTGGCCCGCCTGAGCGTTCTGGTACTGGCGGTACAGGAACTCGGCGGAGGGATCGGACGCGACCCAATCCAGCGCGAAGGAATAGTCCTCGTCTTTTTCGCCCAGGAAAGCCGAGTTCCAGTGACCGGTCCGCTCCATCCAGCTCCGGAATTCGTCCCAATAGTCGGGTGGCAGGGTGGTGTCGAAGAAATAGCCCTTCTGGGCCAAGGTCACCAGCGGCTCGATCAACCAGCATCCCCCCAGGGCCAGTACTTGAGTGGTGCAGTAGGCGGGCCAGTCGAAGGCCAGTCGGAACTCGAACCCGTTGGTCTCACAGGCGGATTTGATCAGCCCAATCAGCGGCCGCCACGCCTCCTGGTCGAGGAACAGCCGATCGTACCGCAGCGGCGTGAAGGGCATCCGCACCAACAGCCCAAAGCTAAAGACGATGCGCACGCGCCGATTCCGAGACCGGCGCAGGTGTTTGAGCTGTTTGACAAAGGCCCGAAACTCGTCCACGTCTGCTTCACTCTCATGTCCGGTCAGCAAGTAGAACAGTTTGATCCGCCGGATGGGATTTCCCAGGAGGCGCTCCAGCAGCCCAGTGATCTCGTCAGTGACGAGGCTTTTGCACAGCCACGACCGCATGCGGGCGCTGATCCCCTCGATGCCCAGGGTGAAACTGTGCTTGTCAGCTGCTATCTCTGCCTCCAGCAGCCCTGGTGTGTTCTGCAGGATATCCACCCGTTGGCTCTTCAGAGTCACGCGGTCAAAGAGACGGTGCAGTTCTGGCAGCAGTGCTATGATGTCGCTGTGGGCGTTGACGCTGAAGCTGTACAGGCTCACTTCCTCGATTCCCTGGGATCGTTTGAGTTGGTAGGCCACCGGGAGGATGTCGGGCAGCGACATCTCCCGATAGGGCTTGCGGTCGTACCCCTCGAAGCAGAAAGCGCAAAAGGCCGGGCAGCCATAGTTGATCTGGAGGGAAGCCGTGTCCGCCTCGGGGGTGTTGAGGATGGGGTAGGTGGTCGGTACCCACTCTGGTTTTGGCGTGTGAAGCACTGCTTTCGAGGCCTGACGCGGGGATGCCGCCGCCCAGAATCCCGGTATATGCAATGCGACCAGGTCTTTGCCCTCTGTTCTGATCTCTTGCAGCCGGGTGATCAACTCCCCGACCCGTCCCTCTCCCTCGCCGAAAAAGATCCCATCCACCAGACTATCGCCATCATCCCGGATGACGGCCTGTGCTGCCATCCCATTGGAGCCGCCCAGGATGATGGTGGGGTATTCAGGGCCTCGTTGGCTGGAGAAGAGGGGGATGTGGGAGTGAATCAGCAGGTAGGGCAGGTTGACGAGTTCTAGGGTGTAGCTGTTCGAGATGAGGACCACATCGAATTCCCTGGCCGAGCGGCGCGACTGGATACCCGTCAGGTAGGGTACATTCTGTTGATCGAACAGGTCCCGTTCAGCGGCAGAGGGAAAAAATACCAGGTCGATATATGCGTCTGGAAGCGCGCGGCGCGCCTCCTGGAACAGGAACAGGTGGGGGAGGGATCGGTCCACATCCCGCAGCGGAGACAGCCGGGCGATCAATATCCGATGTGGGGCGGCCTCGAAATCCGGATTGCCAAAGGTGGGATTGTCGAAGGGGAGAAACTGGGCGAGCCGTTTTATCTCCGAGGGCGTTGGGTTTGCCATACCGTCAACCAGCCTGCCGACCATGCAGCGCGTTTCCCAGCCGACGAGCGCCTTCCTCCAGGTCCGGAAGCCGCAGAAAGGTAAAGCCCAGGCGGCAGTGCTGTTCGCCGCCTCCCGCGGCACAGAAGCGGGTCCCAGGCACGTAAGAGACGCCGGCTGCTTCGGCGATGGGCAGCAGAGCGTCGCTGTTCACTCCCGGCGGCAGCCGCAGCCAGACGAAAAAGCCCCCGCCCGGGCGGATGCAGTGACATCCCTCGGGGAGGTGACGGGCCAGCCCGTCCAGCAGCCGGTCGCGCCGCTGACGGTAGGTCGAGCGCAGGAGGTCCACCTGGCGGTCCAGCAGCCCCAGTTCGATGAACGCCGCCGCGACGTGGGCCATCAAGTGGTTGACCCCACCGCCGCTTTCGAGCATGCCGCTGCTCGTGCAACGGTGCACGATCTCGGGCGCGGCCAGCATCCATCCCAGTCGCAGGCCCGGCGCCAGCACTTTGGAGAACGTCCCCAGGTGCACCACAGGCCCGGCCGGGGACAGGCTGTACAGGGAGGGGGGTGGGGGGTTGTCGTACCACAGCTCGGAGTAGGGGTCATCCTCCAGGATCAGCAGTCCTTCCCGCTGGGCCAGGCCGGTCAGGGCCGTGCGGCGTTCGACGCCCATCGTGACGCCGGTAGGGTTGTTGTAGGTGGGCACCAGGTAGAGGAGGGAGACCCGTCGCTTGCGGCGCTCGAGAGCGGTTAGAACCTCTGCCAGCACGTCCACTTGCAAGCCGCCGTCGTCGGCCGGGATCGGAACCAGTTCCAGTTGGTGATCGCGCAGGATGCGCAGCGCCAAATGGTAGGTGGGGGATTCAACCAGCGCCACGTCGCCGGGCCGGGTCAGCAGCGTGCAGAGCATGTCCAACCCCTGGGATGTGCTCCCGGTGATCATGATCTGCTCCGGGGAGAGGGATGTGCTCTGCTGTCGTTCCCAGCGGGCTTGAAGCTGCTCGATCAGGCAGGCGGGCCCTCGTTCAGGGCCATAGGACAGAGCGAGAGGGCCGTCCCGGTCCAGCGCCGCGTGGGCCGCCCGGCGCAGTCCGTCCACGGGCAGCAGGTCCAGGGCCGGATGTCCCCATCGGAACTCGACGATGCCGGGACGGAGGGAGAATTGCGTGTCGGGTTGTGTTCTCACGGTGCCGCTCCCCCGTCTGGGTTTGCCTGTCCTCTCGTCACGCCGGTCCACACGGCTCTCTCGACTCGCTCGGCAGCGACCGCGTGGAGAGCCTCCATCTCCGCTTGGGACAGGAGGGGCGCGCCCTCCAGGGCGTAGGACCGGCTCAAGCGCTGGTACTTGGGCTGACCCAGATGGGTGTAGGCCAACAGTTCCCAGCGCTCGATGGCGGGCAGCGCGGCGGCGATGAAATCGCCCAGTGCGGCGACGTTCTCCGCGTCGGCGGTGTAGCCCGGGATGATGGGTGTGCGGATCCAGAGCCGCGCTCCCGTGGAAGCGATGCGGCGGACGTTATCCAGAATGAGGCGGTTGTCCAGGCCAGTGACGGCTTGGTGGCGCGCGGCGTCCCACAGCTTGAGATCGTAGAGCACCAGGTCGGCCCAGGGCAGCAGGCGCTCGTAGTCCTCCCAGGGGGCTGCTCCGCAGGTATCCAGCGCCACCGAGATGCCAGCCTCTCGACACTGGCGCGCCAGGGCAGTGATGAAATCGGCTTGCTGCATCGGCTCCCCGCCAGACAGGGTCACACCTCCGCCCGAGGTCTCGTAAAAGACGACATCCTTTGCCGTCTCGGTCAGAAGCTCTTCCACCGTCCATTCCTGCCCGATGATCTCCAGCGCGCCGCTGGGACAGGCCTCGGCGCAGGCCCCACAGGCGGTACATCGCTGCCGGGCGATGTGCATCCCCTGGGGTGTCAGCTCCAACGCCCCCTCCGGGCAGGCCGCGAGACAATCGCGGATGCCGATGCAGCGAGACTCGTACCAGACCAGCTCGGTCTGTGGGGAGAGGCCCTCGGGGTTGTGACACCACGGGCAGCGGAGGGGGCAGCCCTTGAAAAAGATGGTCGTGCGGATGCCGGGCCCGTCCCGGGTGCTAAAGCGTTGAATGTTGAACGTGCGGCCGGTTACCGTCATTGTGGGCGTGTCTCGAAACGAGTCGGCGGTGTCAAAATCCTCACCGCAAGCCGGCTTGCCGGTCGAATTGGTTCCAGGCCAACGAGAACAGCAGCGGCGGGCGATGTTGCACTGGCGTGGATAGCACCGACTCGGTCCAGCGGGCCGTGGCCTCGGCGGCTCGCTGGAAGCAGGATGTGGTGAACGCTAGCGCGGATTGGCCCTCCTCGGTGGGCGGCTCTTGTCGAAACGTCTCGCGCCGCTCCGATGCCTCGTGCAGGAACGCCGCCTCCAGCGCGTCCCGCTCCTGCCGGTAGAGCGGCATGCGGGTGGCATAGTCCCGGATCACGGCCCGGTGCAACCGCTCGTGGGTCCACCACAGCGACTCGGCGTCGCCCGCGCCGGCCGGTTCCGGACCGAGGATGGAGCGATCCGGCAGCCCAGCCTGGCCCGCTCCCAGGTAGAGCGGCTTGAAGATGGATGTGCAGGTGGCAGAGGTGCCGGTCAGCCAATAGGTCGGCTGGTTTGAGGATAGGTGGGCGACCATCCCGTTCACCGATTGGGCGGTGCGGGTCGGTCCAAAGCTGGCGTGGACGCACAGCGTCTCCATCAGCAGTCCGCGGCCGGGATTCCAGCCAGGGTCGGCGGCGGCCTGTGGCCCGTGGTCTCGCAGCGCGGCCATCATCGTCGCAGGAGTGATGTGGCCCTGCTGAGCCTCGAGCAGCTCGGTCGAGCGGCGTTGGCGGGTCCGGCAGCCGCCCAGACGGGTGTAGATCAAGTCCGAGTAGCAGTCGGCAAAGTGGAACGTGGCCGCCGATGAGCACCAGCCCTTTTCGATGGCGTGTTCCACCAGCCCTGGTGAGGCCAGGTCCCACTCGTGGCCGATGGTCAGGCCGTTGGAGATGGTGCGCACGTCGCGCACCCGTTCGGCGGCCCAGAATTGCCCCACCGTCTCCAGCACCCACGCCTCGCGGGGGTCGGCGATGATGAACGAGTTGTGGTAATACAACGCGTGCTGGAACCCACAGTTGCCGCCCTGTCCGTGGGCCGCCAGTAGCTCGACGATGGTGTCCAGCGCCTGGCGCGCCGACGTGCTCCGTTCCAATGCCAGGCGGATCATGTCCATCCCGGTCAGGCCAGGCCCTTTCTCGTAGGGTTCCCTGGTGAACACTGCCTCGTTGCCGATGGTCACGCCGTGCTCGTTGGCGCCCATCTCTCCACCCCACATCCAAAAGGGACGGGCGAGCAGCACTTGGCAGGTCTCCTCTACCTGGGGAACCTGGATGTAGGTGCACTGGACGCTGATTCCGGGGGCGTGCTGCGCCCTAGGCAGGTAGGTCAAGGCCTGGGCCTCGTTCGGCTCCCGGTCGCTGTTCTTGGCGACAATAACAGATCCATCGGCCGTGGCGGGACCGACGGCGACCAGCGTATCACACATATCATCTCCTCCTGTCGTTTACTCGCTCCGCAGCCGGGCGAATTCGGCGCGGAACTCGGCTTCCAGTTGGGCTTTGGCCTCCTCCGGCAGCAGACTGGCCTGCACCCCGTTGAGGCTGACGCGTTCCAGTTCGCCTGGGGCAAAATCGAAATGCTCGACCAAGACCCGGTACTCGTGACTCAAATCAGCGCCGAACATGGGCGGATCGTTCGAGTTGACGGTGACCAGTAGCCCGGCCTCCCACAGGCGACGGAGCGGGTGCACGTCATAGGTGGGATAGACACCCAGGCAGATGTTGCTGGTGGGGCAGACCTCCAGTGGAATCTGGCGCTCGCTGAGGTATGCGATCAGCTCGGGATCCTCCTCGCTGCGCACGCCGTGACCCACCCGATCGGCGTGGAGCAGGCGCAGCGCCGCCCAGACGCTTGCCGGTCCGGCGGTCTCGCCGGCGTGGGGGACGCGGGGCAGATCAGCCTGAGAGGCCCGTGCAAAGGTCTGCGCGAACAATTCGGCGGGGAAACCCGCCTCGCTGCCTCCCAGTTCCAGCGCCAGGACGCCATCCCCCCTCTCGCGGGCGGCCAACGCGATGTCGAGGGTCTCGCCCTGCGTCTCGGGGCGATTCCGATTGATGTCCAATACCCAGCCCCACCCTACACCAAACTCGGCCTGGGCCTCCGTTCGACCTTCATTCAGCCCCGTCATAATGTCTCGCCAGTCCAACCCGGTGAGCATGATGTTGGTGGTGATGGTAAAAGTCACCTCGGCGTACCGGATGTTCTGCCGGGCGCAGTCGGCCCCGAATTCGTAGGCGATCAGCCGGTAGTCGTCTGGGGTACGCAGGCAGTCGGTGATGGTGAAATAGACCTGGATGAAGTGGTCAAAATCGCGGAAGCGGTAAAAGTCCCGCAATCCCGCCACATCCTGAGCCGGCAGCGCGATGCCGTTGCGCCGGGCCAGTTCGAGGAGAGTCGCCGGGCGGATAGAGCCTTCCAGGTGCACGTGCAGCTCGACCTTGGGCATGCGGCGGGCGAACTCGCAGCGGTCCCATCGAGGAACATCCTCGTTCCTATGGTTGTCAGCGGTGGTCATTCGATTCTCTGCTTTCAATCCAGGCCCGGCGTCGGGCTGACGGTCATCGCGACGACCCGATCGGCACGCAGGCTCATGCAATTCACTCCTTGAACGACTCCCTCCTTCGGCGGCACCTCGGTAGCCGGGAAGCGGATCACCTTGCCGAGGTGAGAAATGGCGAACAGGTCGCTTTCTTCCTCGTTGACCGCCAACGCGCCCACCAGTCGCTCGGTCTTTATTCCGATCTTGCCGCTGGCGCCGGGAGATTTGTTGGCCCGGAAGCCGGACATCAAGCGGATTGCCCCCTTGCCGTCTTCACTGAGCAAAAAGACGCCACTTTTCTCCCGCACGGGGGTGATGGCAATGGCGACGTCCTCCTTGGTCAGCCGGATGCCCAAACAGCCGCTCACCGGGACCTGGCGGGCGGCGAATCGGATGGCCTGCCCCTGTTGGCTGGCGATAAAAAGGTCCCCATCGCCCCGGGACCAGCAGGCCGCCGCTGGAGACCCAAACCTGGCGACATCGTAGAGGACCGTGCCGGGGCGCAGCTTTTCTCCCACCAGGTGACCGGCGAACCAACGCACGTGTCCCCGTCGGGTCAGCAAAGCCACGTACAATTCCTGTCGGTCAGGCAGCACGATGGCCAGGCGCTCCCCCTCGTTGAGCGACAAACGCTCGGTGATGGATTGCCCACGGCTGTGGACCGGGGTTTCGAGCAGATTCTGCACCGGCAGCCGAAAGGCGCGGCCCTGATCGGTGATAAATACCAGGTGCTCACTCTCGTCGGCAATGACGAGAAAGGCCGGAGGATTTTCCTCTGGGGTCTCCAGATCGAACACGCCCATCTCACCGCGCCGCTGGCGGAAGTAGAGGTGGCGGGGCGTCCGCTTGGCCACTCCTGCCGCGTTGATGGTGATGACGTTGATGGTGGTCGGCGGCTCGCTTGGCTCGTTCAATTCCTCGATCGAGTCACTGCGCCGGGAGCGTGTTCGGCGCATCCCTTGCCGCAGTCGTTCCAGTTCTGACTCCAGAGCCTCGATGTAGGCTCGCACGTCTGGGGCCAGTTGGTCCAACTGGGGTCGTTCGATGTTCATACCCTTCATCACTCGTCTCCCCGTCTTCTCGATGGACGATCGTTCAGCTTGCTCCTACAGTCCGCGCCGGTTCAGCGGGATGAGCAACAGTTGTCTCGATTGTAGTTCAGATTGAGGGCTTGTCAAGCGGTGGGAGGCGGAACCAATAATATGTGCCGTGCACGCTGGCCTGGCTCTGCAGCTCGGCGGCCAGGGCGGGCAGCTCGCACCTGGGAATCAGCGCGCCGACGTTCAAGCGTCTCTCTCGTGCGGCCCATGAGCGCGCCACCCGTACGGCCTGGCATTGGCCCTCTGGTGTGATGCCCTCACCAGTCAGTCCCTCGATCCACAATCCGCGATAGGTCAGCGTGTCCACCGGCAGGAGTGTCACCGGCTCGATGGAGTGAGCAGCGTCAGCGCCGGGCTGGGGCGTCCACAACAGCAGTTCGTGGACTTGGCGATCGGTGGCAAAGCCGACACTCTCAAAGGCCCGCTGGCTGGCGACGTTTTCCACCCGAATTGCTGCCCGCGCCAGAGCAGCGGTGCGAGCCTGGGGGGCCTGGCAGATGCACGCGACAAGTCTCCGCCCCAGGTGTTGCCCTCGATGGACCGGCCTGACCGCCAGCAGGTCCACCTCCCAGCGGCGTTTGCCTCGGCGGTCCACGGTCAGGAAGGCGGAAGCGAACCCCAGTACGTCGTTCCCTTCGACGGCCACCCAGAGGGCCGCGCCGGGGGTTGTGATCTGGGCCTGGCACACGGGGGGTAGAATCGCCTGGTTCCAGACCTCGTGAGCGACGCGGGCGATCCCCGCCTCGTCGGTTGGCACGGCCCTACGTAAATGGATCATATCTCGTTTCCATACCACATCCATACACAAAAGCCCCCACGCTTGAGGGGGAGCAAGCTTGGTACTGGGGGCAATCGGGTCGGGATTATACCAGTCGCGTTGGGATTTGGCAAACAGTTCGCTTTGTGGTAGGATGACCTGGTGATGAAACGACGCTTTCAGGAGATCGAGCACACGGCCGACATTGCCATCCGGGTCTGGGGGCGGGATCTGGCAGAGCTGTTCGCCAACGCGGCCTATGGGATGGCCTGTCAGCTAGCGGACCCTGCCGCGGTGACCCTATCCGTGGAGCACGAGGTCGAGCTGGAGGCCTACGACCTCGAGACGCTGCTGGTGACCTGGCTGGGGGAGCTGTTGTATCTGGGCGAGCGGGACGGGATGGTCTTTCCTGCTTGCCAAGTGCTCGAAATCACTGCTACGACGGTGCGGGCCGTCGCCCAGGGTGGCCCTGTGGAAGAATATCACGGACACGTCAAGGCCGTCACGTTCAGTAACTTGAACGTCGAGTGCACCGATGCCGGGTGTGAGACTATGATTGTGTTCGATGTGTGAGAGTGAGGGGGGAAAATATGGCGCAAAAGAAGGACTTTAAGCGAGTGGACAGGTACATTTGGGAACTGCCCCAGGATTTTCGTGATGACATGCGTGTCCCGGTCCGGCTGTTCGGCGACGCAGAGTTGTTCGATATGGCCTTTCGCGACCGGACGGTCGAGCAGTTGACCAATACGGCGACATTGCCGGGCATCGTCAAGTATGCGATGGCCATGCCGGATTTTCACCAGGGGTACGGATTCCCCATCGGCGGCGTGGCGGCTATCGATGCCCAGACCGGCGTCATCTCCCCTGGCGGTGTAGGGTATGACATAAACTGCGGGGTGCGCTTGCTGGCCTCGCATCTGGAGCGGGGCGAGATCGAGCCAGAGGTGGAAAATCTCACGGCGACGTTGTACCAGACGTGTCCCAGCGGTGTTGGAGGGAAGGGGCGTGAGCGGGTCTCGGACCGTGAACTGGAAGAGTTGGTGATGGATGGGGCCAAATGGGCGCTGAAGCGCGGCCTGGCGCGGCGGGAGGACGTGGCTTGCACGGAGGAACAGGGGCATCTGGCGGGGGCGGACCCCAGCCAGTTGAGCAAACGGGCGTGGGAACGAGGCCGGGATCAGGTCGGCTCGCTGGGGGCGGGCAATCACTTTTTGGAGATTGACGTGGTGAGCGAGGTTTATGATGCCAAGGCGGCGGAGGCCTTTGGTCTGTGGCAGGGTCAGGTGGTGGTGCAGATTCACTGCGGCTCGCGCGGCTTTGGGCATCAGGTGTGTGATGATTACGTCAAGAGCTTGCAACCAGCGGTGAAAAAGTACAACATCCAAATCCCGGATCGGGAACTGGTCTGTGCTCCCATCAACTCTCCAGAGGGTCAAGCTTATTACGGCGCGATGGCCTGCGCCGTCAACTATGCCTTTGTCAATCGCCAGGTGTTGGTGATGGGGGTACGGGAAGCGTTCGAGCGGGTGCTGGCCGGCAAGGTGCGGGACTTTGATCTGTTTCAGGTGTACGATGTGGCCCACAATATCGCCAAGTTCGAGGAGCACGATCTGGATGGACGGCGCACGAGGCTATGTGTGCATCGCAAAGGAGCCACCCGTGCCTTTGGACCGGGCTATGCTGGTCTACCGGCCGCCTATCGAGACGTGGGGCAGCCGGTGCTGGTGCCCGGCTCGATGGGTACCGCTTCCTACGTCCTGGTGGGCACTCGGAAAGCGATGGACCTGACCTTTGGCTCGACCTGTCACGGGGCAGGCCGTACGATGAGCCGCACCCAGGCCCGCAAGTCGGTCTGGGGGGCGGATTTGCGCCAGGAGCTGGAGGGGCAGGGCATCGTCATCCGGGCCGGGAGCAACAAGGGCCTGGCCGAGGAAGCGCCGGCGGCCTACAAGGACGTCAGCCAGGTGGTGGAAGTGGTGCACGGCCTGGGTATCGCCCGCCGAGTGGCTCGCTTGGAGCCGATGGCGGTTATCAAGGGATGAGCGAACCATCAAGACGGAGAGGGGGCGGAGAAAGATCAGATTGAGGCAAACTGGTAGCTTGTTCGGTCCCCCAGAGATGCGCCAGGCGCTCTGTGATTCTCTGCGTTGTGCTGTGTGACACTGTGACTATGAACGCTGATACTCGGAACACTCGTCTGGAGCGCGTCCTGCTCCTGTTTTCTGCGGCCTTTCTCTTGGTGGGGATCGTCACCCTCATCGTGGGCGATGCACCTGACACCTCCCACATCGCCCGGTATACCTCGCGCCTGGTATTTGCTGGCAGCGCGTTCGTCGTCAGCTTTGCCGCGACTCACGTTTTCCTGGATCGCTACCTTCCGCGCCGGGATCCATTCTTGCTGCCTGTGGTCGCCCTGCTGGTTGGCTGGGGGCTGCTGCTCATCAGTCGGCTGGCGGTCAACTTTCTCCTCCGGCAGGCGGTGTGGCTGGTCATTTCCACCGCTGCCCTGTGGGCCATCGTCCGGTTGAGCCACGATCTGCGCTGGCTGCGGCGGTTTCGCTACACCTGGCTGCTGGGGGGACTGGCGCTGTTGGCGGCGACCCTCGCCTTTGGCGTCAATCCGTCCGGTTACGGTCAGCGCCTCTGGCTTGGAATGGGAGGAATCTATTTCCAGCCGGCCGAGCTGCTCAAGCTGTTGATGATCGTCTACCTGGCCTCCTACCTGGCCGAGAGAAGGGAATTGCTCATCACAGAACGGTGGCGCATCGGGCGGTGGCGGCTGCCGTCCCTGGCTTACGTCGGTCCGTTGGTGGCGATGCTGGGCCTGGCGATCGTTCTGTTGGCCTGGCAGCAGGACCTGGGGGCGGCGCTGCTGTTCTTTTTCACCTTTCTGGCCATGCTCTACCTGGCGACCAATCAATGGAAATACGTGGCCGCGGGCCTGGTTCTGTTCGCCATTCTGGGGGTGGTGGGCTACCAGTTCTCCGATCGCGTGGCGCTGCGCATAGACGGATGGCTCAATCCCTGGCCGGGCGCGGCGGATCGCTCGTTTCAGATCGTGCAGAGCCTGCTCGCCTTTGGCGCGGGGGGGGTCTTTGGACGTGGGCTGGGCCTGGGGTATCCGTCCTACATCCCCGCCGTGCACACCGATTTCGTCTTTGCCGCTGTCGGCGAAGAGTTCGGGCTGGCCGGGGTGTTGGTCATCGTCGCCCTGTACGGTGTCTTGCTGCTGCGGGGGTTTCGCATTGCGGCTCGAACGCCGCGTCCTTTCGAGCGCTTTCTGTCCGCCGGTCTGATGGCTGGCCTGGTGATCCAGGCCTGGGTCATTATGGCCGGCAATGCTAAACTGGCGCCCATCGCTGGCGTGACGCTGCCCTTTGTGTCCTACGGGGGCAGTTCTCTGTTGATCAGCTTTATCACCCTCGGTTTTCTGCTGCGCATCAGCTCTCCTGAGCGGAACGTTAGCCAGTTGGGGGACTGGGAATGCGGGGGTCTGGAAGCCGCTCACCGATCTGCCAACATGAAAGCCGCCGCTCTGCCCCTTTGTCACCTGGCGGGGGGCCTTACGCTGGCCCTGGTCCTGTTGGCTGCGACGTGCGGCTACTGGGCGGTGGTGCGGGCCGTTCCGCTGCGCGCCCGCGACGACAACCCGCGCCGCGTGTTGTACGAGCAGCGCATCGTGCGGGGCCGCATTCTGGATCGCCATCGGGATGTGCTGGCCGATGTAGAGATCAATCCAGACGGCGTCGTCTCGCGCCGCTATCCTGTGCCGGAGGCGGCGCCGTCCCTGGGGTATGCCAGCTTGCGGTATGGCACCGGCGGGGTCGAGGCGGCCTTTGACGTCGAGTTGCGGGGGGAGGTTGGGCTTACGGTCTGGCAGGCTGCGTGGGACGACCTGCTCCACGTCCCTCCCCGTGGTCAGAGCGTGCAGTTGACCCTCGATGCTGCGTCACAGATTGCGGCTCAACGGGCGCTGACTGCTGGGAAGCATACCGGCGCGGTGGTGCTGTTGGATGGCATCACCGGCGACATTTTTGTCATGGCCTCCAACCCAACCTATGATCCAGAGCGGTTGGACGAGCAGTGGGAGTCCTTGAGTAAGGATTCGTCGGCGCCGCTGGTCAACCGCGCGACGCAGGCTCTCTATCAACCGGGAGCGGCGATACAGACGGTCATCCTGGCCGAGGGGCTGGTCGAAGGCGTGACGGACCTTGCCTCCCCTGTCCTCGATGCGACAGACGAGCTGGCTGTAGATGGCTCCTCGTTGGGCTGCACGGTTCCTCTCTCTGCGCCATACACCCTGGGGGCTGCGTACGCGGCCGCCTGTCCGGCCCCCCTGGCGACCCTGGGGGAGCGTTTGGGATCCAGCGGCCTGGCAGGTGCGATGGAGCGCTGGGCCCTCACGACGCCTCCGCCGTTAGAGATTCCCACCGAGGCCGTCGCGTGGGATGGCAGCGCGCTTTCGACCAGGGTGACCCTGCGAGAGGAGGCGATTGGGCAGGGGGACCTGCTCGTATCTCCGTTGCACATGGCGTTGGTGGCGGGCACCCTCGCCAACGCTGGCGCAATGCCCGCTCCTCGATTGGTGCTTCGTATCCGGGACGCGGCGCAGGGGTGGCAGGAATATCCCGCCTCAGGATCCCGTCTGGTGTTGCCCCCCGATATCGCCAGGGATGTGTTGGACGCCTGGCCGACCTGGGCCACTGACGTCAAGGGGCACCACGGCGTAGCCATCGCCGGTCGGGGGCAGAGGCCGCACGCCTGGTTCCTGGGGGTGGCGCCGGCCCGCTTCCCTCGCTATGCCGTCGCTGTGCTCATCGAGCAGGCGGCAGATCCTCAGAGCGCCGTCGAGATTGGGACGACGTTGTTGCAGGCTGCCCTGCGATAGCACCCCTAGATTTACGGTGCTGGATGATTCGGTCTATCTGCGGCGTGTTCGTCGTTCGAGGTTGTTTGTTGGGGGGGGTGTTTCAACGCTTGCCTTGCTCCATGGGCATAGATCGAGTCGGGCAGCGTATCAACGGCTTCGTTAAAGTGGCGGACCGCCTCGGCCTCACGCCCTGTGCGGCGGCAGGCCAATCCCAGGTTGTAATAACCGGCTGCCAGATACTTGGCCCCCGGCTGCACCTGTTCGTTGATCAGAGCTTCCATCAGGGCGAGGCGGGCAGCCTCTGGATCCTGCATGCGCAGCAGGGTCACGCCCCGGTTGATGAGCACGATCTGGCGGCTGATGGCATCCGGTCCCAGGCGCAGGGTAAATTGGTAGAGATCGAGAGCCTGTCTGCAATTTCCTCGGGCTGTGAGCCAGTTCCCCAGGTCAACCAGCAGCCGCACGCGCATCGTGACGAGATAGAGGATGATGAGGAAGAGCAGAGGGTGGAGTGGTACGTTGGCGAGGGTCAGCGCGACACTGACGGCGATGATGATCAGACCTTCAATCGCAAAGCGGGTGGGTAGTCCCTGCCGGCGCAGATAAGACAGCCCACCAAAGCCGAGCAGGTAGAGCAGACCGATCAACAGGATGAGCAGAGATGGATGCATCGAAATCAATTTGGTCAGTTCAGCTTTCTGTTTCCAGCGCTGCTTTCAGGTTAGCCAGAACGACGTCCATTTCCTGCTCGTTTGCCTTGACGATGGCATTTTCCGCCAGCTTGCCCAGCACGGGGATTGGCACCACGTACTCGACGCTAAAGGTCGCCCTGGTACCGCCTGCCTCGGGCGTAAAAGTCCACGTGACGGTGTTTTCGATCCCGCCGCAGCTCCTGGTGGCGATGCGCTGGTTAGCGGTGTATTCGACTGTATCGGAGTCGCCCTCGAAGCGCATCCCGCTCATCTTGTAGACCCAATGCACGGCGGTGTAATGGCTGCCGTCAGGAGCCCGGTCTGTGCCCTGGCACTCTAGCATGCTGGGCCAGATCGCCGGCCAGTTGGCAGGTTCTGTCAGGAATGCGCTGACTTTTTCCACCGGTGCATCAATGAGAATGGATTTCTCCAGTTTTGCCATTTTTCTCTCTCTTTCTGCTAAATCTTTTTGACGCAGGAGGTGACTCGCAGAACACGGACTGGCAGGATCAGCGGATCTTGATCAGGCGTCGTTTGATCCACTAATCCTGCTCATCCGTGTTCTGTTGTCTGGCGCGCTATTCTGACGCGAACAGATAATCGGCCGTGCGGCTCAACATCTCGACGCCGCGCACTTCTTTTTCAAAGAGAGGCACGATGGCGCGCACGTCGGAAAAGCTGTCCCAGATTTCTTCCATGTAGGCGTCCTGCATCGCCACCCGGTTGCGCACGAAATCGGGCGAGTCCTCGGTCACGGTTGATTTGTCAATCAGCAGGTTCACCACCACGCCGCCGACGGGGATGCCGAATTCCTGGAACCAGTTGATGAAGCGTTTGATGACGGCGATGGGGAGGGCTTCTGGTAGGGTGATGAAAAAGAAAGCGGTCTGCGCGTCGTCAGTGAGCAGCGATTTAGCGCGTTCCATCCGCTCGCGCAGGCTGAGCAGATATTCCATCAGCGGATCCTTTTGCTCTTTTTTGCTGTAGGAGAGGATCTCTTTCAGCGATTTGGCCTCCTCACGACTCTGCATCATTTTGTTGACCCACATGCCGTACACGCTGGACATGCCCAGCAAGCGGCGGGCGTTGGCTGTGGGCGCCGTGTCGAAGACGTAGGCCTCGTATCGGTCCTCGAACATGAGGTCAATCATGTTCTCGAACATTGCCGATTCCTCGAAGGCTGGATTCATCGTCGCCGATTCGACGAATTCGTCGGCCTTGGTCTTGATGTCGGCATATTTGAGGAACCATTGGATCTTTTGTGTCAGCTCCACTTTCGACCGCTCGATGGTATCTTTGGTGTCAATCTCGTAGGCATCCAGATTGGGTGCACCTGCCACCGACGTTGGTTTTCCAAACACGTCCTGATCGAGCAGGCTGCTGAGGGAGTGGACCGGGTTGGTCGAGGCCAGCAGCGTCCGTTTACCCTGCTGCGCGATCCACAGCGCGGCCGCGCCAGCCATAACAGTCTTCCCGACGCCACCCTTGCCGCCGAAAAAGAGGTATTTCATCTGAGGGTGGTCGAGCAGGAATTGATGAGTCGTTGTCTCGATCATGCCTCACCTCCGAACAGAGCGTCTGCCACTTTGTCGATCATATCCAGACCGGTGATGTCGCGCTCGAATTCCTGGACGCGGGTCAGGACGTCGGCCCCGAAGGTGTCATCAATCTGCCCCAGGTATCTCTTTTGCATTTCGATGCGATGGTGCAGGTATTCGGGAATGTCTTGATCGGCCAGTTCGGGCGGGATGACGCGGTTGACGATGTAGCCAGAGATGGGGACCTGGTACTTGGCGAACAGGGTGGCCGCTTTGAGAGTATCTATGATGATCATCTCCTCCGGTGTGACGACAAAGAAGAAAGCGGTCTTTTCCCGGTCGGTCAGGATGCTGGAGGAGGTGTTGATGCGCTGTTTGATGTATTGCAACTCGGCCAGGATCTGATCCTCTTCGCTCTCCTTCTTTCGCTCTAGAACGGCTGCCACCTGAGCGTATTCCTGCATCTCTTCGCGCAGCGAGGTGATCTTGTCGATCCACTGGTCGTAGACGCTGGCCATACTCAGATAGTAGAGGGCGTGGCCGAGGGGCACCAGATCGTAGATGTAGTAATCGTATTCCGCGCCGACGACGATGTCTACCACGGCATCAAAGATGGCGCTCTCCTCCATCGCCGGCTCGGCCGCTGCGGCCTGGATATAGTTCTCGATCTCTTCTGGAATCTCGTCCATGCCGTACATGTCGCGGATTTTCTGGCGGATTTCCTCTTGATACTCGCGGATGTGCCGGTCGGCGTCAATCTCTTGTGCAAAGAGATTGGGCATGATCTCTACCGCGCCCTGGCCAAAAATGTCTCGCTCAAAGATGTCCGAGAGGGAGGCCTGGGGGTCTACCGAGAAGACGAGCACTTTGTAGCCCTGTTTGGCCAGCCAGTAGGCTGTGGCGGCGGAGAAGGTGGTCTTACCCAAACCGCCTTTGCCGCCGAATTCGATGTAGCGGCGGTTAGGGTGTTCTTGAAAGACTTTTGCCAGTGACAACGTTGTCTCCTTTCGGGATGCTTTGACTCTTGCTGGGGCTAGGCCAGCGCGTCGGTCAGGTCTCGCTCCCGCAACATCCGCCGCTTCCAGGTCGAGATCTGAGGGACGACGTAGGGCAGCAAGCGCAGCGAGTAGTAGGGGGGCAGGATCGGGATGCCCAGTAGATCGCCCATCGTGATCAGGATGAAGAGATGTTCCATGCTGCCGCGGGTCTTGAGGGCGAAGCGGGTCATATCGTGACCGGCCATGCCGTAGAGAAATTCCTTGGCCGATTGGCCGATGCGGGTCAATACATTTTGTTTTTCCTCTTCAGTCACAGTATCCTCCCATAGGTATTTTGTATCAGGACTTTAAAAGCCTCTGTTTTTGCTCGCGGACTAGCACAGACGCTCACGGATTTTCTCTGAATCCAAGATCCGTGTCCACCCGTGAAAATCCGTGAGCCGTTTATGCTCGTTTAGCCGATTCCTTCGATCAGGCAGGCTAGATCGGTCCAGTCACGCTCGCGCAGCAGACTTCGTTTCCAACTGTTGATGAGGGGGACGACGTAGGGCAGGAGGCGCAGAGTGTAGTAGGGTGGGAGAATCGGGAGGCCGATGATGTCGCCGAAGGTGATCAGGACGAATAGGTGTTCGACTTCCCCGCGTTCTTGCCGCAGGTCGCGCACCCATTCGTACGTGGTCATCCCGTAGACGAACTCGCCCGCTGCATGCAGCGCGCGGCGCAGTCGTGATCGAACCTGATCCCAATCGTTCACTAACATTCGCTTACTCTTGGTGCAAGGCGCTCGTCAGCAGTCGTTCCAGAGCGGCCGGCTCCCATCCGGTGTAGGTCGCCCGGCAATTGACGATAAAAGTCGGGTAGCGGCGTGCCCGGTATCGCAGAGATTTGAGAAATCCTTCCGGGGACTGCGGATCCACGATTCGGATTTGCAGCCGTTCTCCGTACTGGGCCGTCAGTTCTCGCAGCCAGGTCGCCAGCCGGTCAGCGTCTTCCAACACCTCTGCCGGGTAAGCCGTTTGGATCTCTTGGTGGACCGGCCCCCCGATGCCGGCGGCGTCGAATAGATGCTCGCATTGGGCGCAGTGGAAAAAGTCTGTCGGCCCATGAGCCAGGACTTGCAGTCGAATTGGCGCCGGGTGAGGCGTAGATGGCATATACTGACTCCATTTAGGATGGGAGGGTCGGGGGCGGCCCTCCCATCGAACAGTTATGTGCAAGCGATCACGCGGTCTCGGCGGCTTTCTTCTCCTGCGGTTTCTGGAGTGCTTTCCAGCCGTCGGCGATGAGGATCACCGCCGCCACGACCAACACCATGGCGATGACGCCGACAAGCAGAGCAGCGATGCTCTTCTGGGCCGTATCGGCGGCTGGCAGCGCTTTGAAAAAGTTATTGTAGGCCAGATACAGCAGAGCGGCGATGGTGGTCACGATCATAAAGATCGAAGGGTAGAGCGCCCATTCGTTCTTGCGCCCCTCGGCTCGCAGCCATAGTGAGATCAAGAGCAAGGCCAATCCGGCCATCAGCTGGTTCGAGGCCCCGAAGGCGGACCAGATCGTAAGCCAGGGGATGACCCAGACAAAGATCAGGGTCAAGATCAACGCGACGGTGGTGCCGACGTGAACGTTCTTCATCACCGGCAGCGCTTCACCTACCAGCTCGGCGCTGGCGACGCGCATGAATCGCACGCACAGTTGCATGATCGTCAGCGCCATGATGGTCAAAAAGACCGACCCATAGGCGACGCCGAACTCGCGGGGGATGCCGACATAGTTGAGAAAATTAGCCAGTCCGCCAGAGAAGACTGCTAGCGCTTTGGCGGCCCCGCCGGCGTCCTGGTAACCCTGGAAGCTCCCGAAGGCGACGGTGGCGGTCAGGAACGCAATCACAGCAAATACCATTTCCATGAACATTGCGCCGCCGCCAACCGGCAGGGCATCCGTTTCCTTTTCCAGTTGGCGGGCGGTGCCGGAGGTAGAGACCAGACTGTGCCAGCCGGAGACGGCGCCGCAGGCGATGGTGATGAAAAGCATGGGCCACAGCGGACCGCTGGCGGTGGTGAACTGGGTAAAGGCCGGGAAGTCTCCCATTCCAGGTCGCCAGATCAGCAGACCGATGATGCCGCCCAGCACGCCCAACGAGACGATCCAGAAGGAGACATAGTTGACTGGTTGGGCAAAGGACCAGATGGGCAGCACCGATCCCAGGTAGCAGAAGATGATCACCAACAGAGTCCCCAGCACTTGGGCCTGGGTGTTCCCCAGGAACCAGGGGGGAGACTCGGGCAGGCCGTAGAGTCCGGAGAAGATGTTGGACATGAAGGGCAGTGTGCTGATCCAGATGCCGACAAAGGTCAGCACGACGGTGATGATGGTGGTGATGATGACGTCCTGCTTCCAACGGTAGATCATCTGACCGGCCAGGATGCCCATCAAGACCACGGTGAGCATGCCGAAGGGGACTTTGGGGTTGGTCATCAGCACCTTGCCAACCGCGTTGCCGAAGGCGCCCATGATGAGCAGCAGGTAGAAGTAGAGAAAGATCATGAGAATGTTACGGGCGCGGGGTGAGATCAGTTTGTAACTGAGCGCCCCCATCGTGTCGCCTTCCCGGCGCACGCCCATAATCATGGCCCCATAGTCCTGCACCCAGCCGATGAAGAATGTGCCCAGAATGACCCAGGCCAGGGCTGGCAGCCAACCCCATTGGACAGCGATGATAGGGCCAGTGATCGGGCCCAGCGCGGCGATGGATTTGAACTGGTAGCCAAAGAGCACGTTGCGGCTGGTTGGTGTAAAGTCCACACCGTCCATATACATCCTGGCCGGGGTTGCCTTTTGGGGGTCAGGCTTTACGATGTCTTGGTCAATGCGCCGTGCGTACCAAAAGTACCCCACGCCGAGGCCCAGTGCTCCCAGGATTAACACGATAATTGAATTCATCGTTTACCCTCCTCAAGGTTGAAAGCGACTGTTGATTTACCAGTAAAAGTTGCGTTTTCTCGTTTGTCTCTTGGCACCTCCTTTGCCCCCGATGTGTGGTTATTTATTCGTCCGTTCGATCTGTGTCACGTTCTGTATCGTGTTCTGGAGATCGGTCCAAAACGATTGGCTGCTGTCTGTCGTTGCAGATAGGGGGTTGACTGCCATCTGTATTTGAATGTGAGGGTCGGTTTTGCGCCAGGAGAGGCGATGCAGGGTGGGTTCGTAGGAGGCCAGCCAAGGCTTGAGGGCATTTGCTTGACGCTCGGCACCAGGTCCTCGGTGCGCTATCAGCAACCTGGGTGTCTCTTGGCATATCCAGGCAAACTCCTGTTCTGCGCGCAGGCCCTTTGCGATTCTGTCTCCGGTCAAGAGAATCTCGACCTCACCCCGGCAAGGTGAACGCAAGGTGGCCTTAATTATAAGCCAGTCTTGACTCCCGCGCAAGTGATCGAGCAACCAGGCTATAAAGAATTCACGGTTTGTTATCAGCAACGTGATCTCTATGCGCCGGAAGGGGGAAGCCGCACGGGTGATGTTGATGCGAGCACCGGAGGCAGGAGAGCCGAGCCAGCCGGCTTCTCGTTCACCGCCGAGTACGTCCAACCCCTGTTCCAACCAGCGAAAAAGTCGTTGGCCACGGTGGCGGTTGTACAGATATCCCCATGCATACCACAGTCCCAAAATTATGCACAGGGCAATTACCAGTATGGCCTCCACGTCCATAATACATTCATCACCGAGTTGTGTTCACCAATTGCCTGTTATCATACTTGCCTTTGCCAGCTTGTCAAATGGAAGTGAACGTGGTGTGATCCTATCCCTGGTGGGGTGAATTGTGCAGTGCGTCGGCCACTGCCCGGGCCAGCCGTTCGAGGCTGGGCGGTTTGAGCAGCCAGGCGATCAATCCGTGGGCGCGCAACTCGTCAAGCTCCTTGTCCATCGGATGGCCGGTGAGCAGGATCACGGGCGTCTGCCAGCCCCTTTCCCGCAGGGTGTGGAATAAGGCGATTCCGCCCAGTCCGGGCATCACCACGTCGCTTACCACCAAGGCAATTTGCTCCGCCTGCTGCGCCATCAGCGCCAGTGCTTCCTGGCCATTCGCCGCTTCCAGCGCTTGATAGTTCCATTGTTCCAGGCTGACTACCAACGCGGTCCGCAGCGCGGCATTATCCTCCACTACCAGCACCACCTCGCCATGCCCCTGGGGTGTGATGGAGACGTCGCCCCGGAGCAGTTCGGGAGGGTGTGCCGCCAGCGTGGGCAGGTAGATGGAGAAGGTCGTCCCCTCGCCCACCTGGGTCTCGACGCCGATCTGTCCCCCGTGCTGACCCACGATGCCGTGCACCTGGGCCAGACCCAATCCGCTGCCCTCGCCCGGGCTCTTGGTGGTAAAGAACGGTTCAAAGATGTGAGGCAGGGCATCCGGTGAGATACCGGTGCCAGTATCGGATACCGTCAGCCGCACCCATTCCCCCATGTTCAGTTCTGGCAGGGGCGGGGAGGAGTCGCGCTCAACGGTGACCCGCTCCAGCCCCAGGCGCAAGACGCCCCCATGGGGCATCGCATCCCGGGCGTTGACGGCCAGGTTGGTGATCATCTGTTGCATACGTGTCGGGTCGGCGTTCACGGTATAGTCGTCCGGCTCGTAAGCCATAGTGATCTCGATGTGCTCCGGTAGAGTTCGTTGCAGCAGCTTGACCTGCTCTTTGAGGAGCGGCAGCAAGTCGAGGGGCCGTCGTTCCAGCACTGCCCGGCGGCTAAAGTCGAGGATCTGCTGAATCAGGCGGGCGGCGTGTTGAGCCTGCTGGTTGATGACTGCCATCCTTTCCCGATCCCGCTCTGAAAGCGAGCTTGAGCGCGCCGCTATCTGGGCGTAGAGCACGATGACGGCCATGATGTTGTTGAAATCGTGGGCGATGCCGGCGGCGAGTTGGCCGACGGCGGCCAGCCGCTCCTGCTGCTGGAGCTGGGTCTGAATCTCCCGTTCGCGGGTCACGTCCTTGATCACCAACACCCACTGCTCCGG
>DSDT01000343.1 GCA_011048615.1 Chloroflexota bacterium
CAACTTTATGGAATGGGCGACGCACGGTATCAAGCGTGGTCGGTTCGAGATGGACCACTGCATGGTGATGCGTGTGGGCGCGGTCGTCGTGACTGTGACGCTGTTAGCGGCCCTCTATCTGGCGCTGGTCAGCCAGACGGCGGCCCGGGGGCGTCACATCCAGCAGTTACAGGCCGAGTTGTCTCGGTTGCAGAGGGATAGCGAGCAACTGGAGGTAGACATCGCTCGGGCGGGGTCCATCTCTAGTCTGCGGGAGCGAGCGCTGGCATTGGGTCTGGGGGCGGCGGAGGAAGTGGTGTTTCTGCCTCTCACCGCGCCTTGATTTAGGTCCAGGGGAAAATAGACGATGGCGGAAGGACCGCGACGACGTCTTCAATTGATGAGCATCCTGCTGATCGGCCTGGCGCTGGTGCTGGTGGCCCAGTTGACTCAGGTGCAGGTCGTGAACCACCAGTTCTACGACGATTGGGGGCGCGAACAGCGGGAACGGATCATTGCCGTAGCTGCTCCGCCGCGCGGGGTGATCCGTGACCGGAACGGCTGTCTGTTGGCGGGTAACGAGGTGATGTACGCCATCGAGGCGGACACGGTCTATGTGGTGGACGTGGAGGGAGCCGCAGCCCAGTTAGCGCCGCTGCTGCACATGCCCGCTTCTCAAATCGCGCGGAGGCTAAAAAGCGACGCGCCGTGGATCCAACTCGCATCGCCGGTTCCCAAAGAGGTGGGAGAGCGGGTGGCAGAGTTGGGGCTGCAAGGTATCACGGTGTGTCCTCTGTGGGTGCGCAGGTATCCGGAGGGAGACTTGGCCTCCCACCTGCTGGGGTTTTGTAACGCCGAAGGGCGTGGCTTTTACGGCGTGGAGGGATTTCACGACGGGCTGCTCCAGCCCAAGAAGGTGGACCGCGCGGGGCCGGTCGACCTGACCAGCGATCAGGTGCCCTGGACGGTAGCGCCGGTGATGCTGCCCCAGGCGGGGGACGAGTTGATCCTGAGCATTGACCGAACGGTGCAGGCGGTGGTGGAGGAGGAGCTGATGCGGGCGGTGTATCAGTATCAAGCCACCAGCGGCACCATCATTGTGATGGATCCGCGCACGTTCGAGGTGTTGGCGATGGCCAGTCTGCCCGATTACGCGCCGGGCCGATACAACGAGTTCTATACCTTCGACCGGCCTCCCTTTGACGATCCGGCGGTCAGCAAGCAGTACGAGCCGGGGTCGGTGTTCAAGGTGCTGACGGTGGCGGCGGCTCTCGATTCGGGTGCGGTGACGCCGGAGATGACTTATTATGACCAGGGTTGGATCGAGGTGGGGGGGGTGGTGATTTGGAATGCCTATGATATGGTGGGCCAGCACGACGTGGCCGATATTCTGATTCACTCGCTCAACGTCGGGGCGGCCTGGCTCAGCACTCGCATGGGGCGCGACTCGTTTTACCGCTACGTGATGGCGTTTGGCATTGGGCGTCCGACGGGGATTGACGTGGCCGGCGAGGCAGCGGGCCAGTTGTGGCTGCCGGAGGATTACGAGCATTGGCACGATTCCAACCTGGGAACGAACGCCTTCGGGCAGGGATTGGCGGTGACCCCCATCCAAATGATCGCCGCTGTCGCCACGGTGGCCAACGGGGGAGTGCGTCTGCGACCGCACGTCGTGGGGCAACGGATTGGGCCAGATGGCGCGGTCACTGCCTACCGGACGGTGGTGGAGGCGCAGGTGATTTCTCCCGAGACGGCCCAGATCGTCACCGATATGATGGAACGGGCGGTGGAGGATGCCGGACGGATTGGATTGGAGGGATACCGCATCGCCGGCAAGTCTGGCACGGCCCAGATTCCGGTCCCCGGCGGATACGATCGGGAGCGGACGATCACCTCCTTCGTCGGTTTTGGGCCGCTGCCCGATCCACAGTTGATCATTCTGGTCAAGCTGGATCGGCCGGGGACCTCCAGTTGGGCCTCCGAGACGGCAGTACCGGCCTTTCGGCAGTTGGCCGAGCGGTTGTTCGTGGTGCTAGGTATTCCACCGGATGATAGTCAAATGGCTCAGGGGGCGCAGGCGGCGGTGAGGTAGCTATGAAGGTGCTGACGCTGGCGGACGTGATCGAGGGCGTGGCCGGGGTGCGACTGCCCGAGTGGGGTCAGCCGGTCTCGCGGACGGTGATTGACTCGCGGCAGGCCGAGCCGGGAGCGTTGTTCGTCGCGTTGAAGGGAGAGCGGGCCGATGGTCACGAGTACGTCGCCGACGCCTTCTCTCGGGGCGCGGTGGCGGCCATCATCGAGCGGCAGGTGCAGGCCGAGGCGCTGGTGCTCGATCTGACCGAGACGGATCATGGAGCGCACGGCGCGGGTCGCGAGTTTTCCATTCCGGTGTTGATCCGGGTGGTGGACAGCCTGCAGGCGCTCCAGCAGGCGGCGACCTTTTGGCGACAGCAGCATCCCGATCTGCGTGTTATCGGCATCACGGGCAGTGTGGGCAAGACGACGACCAAGGAGTTGGCGGCGGCGGTGTTGGCGCGGCGGTACGTCACGCTCAAGAGCGAGGCCAGTTACAACAACGAGATCGGCCTGCCGCTGACGTTGCTGCACCTGACGGGTGGCCACGAGCGGGCGGTGCTAGAGATGGGGATGTATGACGTGGGCGAGATCGCTGACCTGACCCGCATCGGGCAGCCCCAGGTGGGGGTCGTGACCATCATCGGGCCGGTGCACCTGGAGCGGGCCGGCAGCATTGAGCGCATTGTGGCGGCCAAGACGGAACTGGTCGCGGCGCTGCCAGCGGCTCCCGACGGGGTGGCTATTCTCAATTACGACGATGAGCAGGTGCGGGGGATGGCGCGGGCGACGGAGGCCCAAGTGTTCTACTATGGGCTTTCGCCGGAGGCGGACCTGTGGGCGGACGAGATTGAGGGGTTGGGGTTGGAGGGGATTCGTTTCCAGTTGCATTACTGCCTGGGGGGCAAGTCCCGGCGGTCGGCTCCCGTCTCTATGAAGAGGCCGGCCCTGGCGCGGGGGGAGGTGTGCGAGACGCTGCACGTCCGCATCCCGCTCCTGGGGCGGCACTCGGTCCACACCGCGCTGCGGGCGGCGGCGGTAGGCTTGGTCGAGGGACTGACCTGGCAGGAGATCATCGAGGGGTTGCGGGGGCCGTCGGCGCAACTGAGGTTGGTGGCGGTATCGGGCCCGGAGGGATCCATCATTCTGGACGATACGTATAACGCCAGCCCGGCCTCGACCATCGCCGCGCTCAACCTGTTGGAGGAACTGGACGGGCGCAGGATCGCTGTGTTGGGGGATATGCTCGAGTTGGGCGATTACGAGCGGGAGGGACACGAGAAGGTAGGGCTGCGGGCGCTGGAGGTGACCGACGTACTGATCGCGGTCGGGGAGCGCGGGCGGGTCATCGGGGAGACGGCGCTGCGCTGGGGTATGCCGGCCGAACGGGTGCACATCGTCGCGGAGAATAGGGCGGTGATCGAGCTGCTGGAAGGGATGGTGACGGGCAATGACGTGATCCTGGTCAAGGGATCGCGGGGGCTGCGGATGGAAGAGATCGTTTTCGCGTTGAGCAGAGATGTGGGGAAGCGGTAATGGATTTTGCTCTGATCCTGGCGAGCATCTCGTTCCTACTGGCGGTGGTGTGGGGGCCGCTTCTCATTCGCATCTTGCGCCATTACAAGATCGGCAAGCGCATCCGTATTGACGGGCCGCGGGGCCACCAGACCAAGCTGGGGACGCCGACGATGGGGGGGTTGATGATCGTCGGGCCGGTGGTCTTGATCACCATAGCGCTCAACATTTACAATCTATTGAGCCAGACGTTGGAGGGACGCTCCATCCTGGTGCCGTTGGGGGTGATGTTGACTTATGCCCTCGTTGGTGCGGTGGACGACATTGCCGGTGTGCGGGGGATGCGGCGCGGCGAGGGGTATCCGGCTCGCCGCAAGATCGTGTGGGAGATCGTCCTTTCGCTGGTGGTAGCGCTGGTTATGTACCTGCTGCCGCTACAGTTCGCCGGTGAGGTCGGCGTGCCGGGAATCCACCGGGCTGTCGAATTGGGCTGGGCCTGGGTGCCGATCGCGGCGTTTTTGATCTTGTCCTCATCCAACGCCGTCAACCTGACGGATGGGCTGGATGGGCTGGCCGGGACGGTGATGGCCGGGGCGTTTGGAGGGTACGGCGTGATCGCGCTCTTGCAGGGGCAAGGATACCTGGTCCAGTTCTGTTTCATCGTGGTGGGGGCCTGTTTTGCGTTCTTGTGGTACAACGCCCATCCAGCCCAGATGTTTATGGGGGATACGGGCAGTCTGGCGCTGGGGGCGACGTTGGGCACGGTGGCGCTGATGACGGGGCAGTGGCTGCTGCTGCCAGTGGTGGCCCTGATCCCGGTGGCGGAGACGGTCTCGGTAGTCTTGCAGGTGCTCTATTTCCAATATACCAAGCGCCGCTTTGGGCAGGGACGGCGGCTGTTCAAGATGAGTCCTCTGCACCATCACTTTGAGCTGTTGGGTTGGTCAGAGACGCAGGTGGTGCAGCGGTTCTGGTTAGTGGAGCTGCTGGCGGTGATGGCAGGGGTGGCGCTGGCGTTGTGGAGTTGATGAATGGATGCAACTTGGGAAGGTAAGCGGATCGTCATTCTGGGGTTGGCCCGGCAGGGAACGGCCCTGGCGCGTTTCCTGGTGGAGGCGGGCGCTGGAGTGACGGTCTCGGACCTGCGGGAGGAAGCAGCCCTGAGAGATGCATTGGCCGAGCTGGCGGACCTGCCGATCCGGTACGTGCTGGGCGAGCATCCGTTCAGCCTGTTGCAGGGGGCCGATCTGGTCTGTCTCAGCGGCGGCGTGCCGGTGGAGGCGCCCATCGTGGTGGAGGCGCAGCGGCGGGGGATTCCCCTGAGTAACGACGCACAGATTTTTGTAGAGAGCTGCCCGGCCCCGGTCATCGGCATCACCGGCTCGGCTGGCAAGACGACGACGACGGCCCTGGTCGGGGAGATGTGCCAGGCGGCGGGTCTGCGCACCTGGGTGGGGGGGAACATTGGCAATCCGCTCATCGGTGATCTGGCGCGGATCGAGCCGGGCGACTGGGTGGTGATGGAGCTGTCCAGCTTCCAGTTGGAGATCATGACCATCAGTCCACACGTCGCGGCGGTGCTCAACATCACACCGAACCATCTGGACCGGCACAGGGAGATGGAGACGTACATTGCCGCCAAGCGAAACATCCTGGCGTACCAGTCGTCAGGAGATTTTGCGCTCTTGGGCTACGACGAGCCGAACGCGCGCGGGCTGGCCATCGAGACAGCGGCTCGCCTGCTCTGGTTCAGTGGTGGGGCGGAGGTGGAGGAAGGGGCGTTCAAGACGAACGGCGAGTTGACGCTGCGCCAGGACGGCGTGGATCGAGAGATCTGTCAGGCGTCGGAGGTGCGGTTGCGCGGACGACACAATCTGTTGAATGTGCTGGCGGCGTCGGCGCTGGCGGGGGTGGCTGGCGTGCCGGTGGAGGTGATGCGTCAGGTGGCGACCTCCTTCGCCGGGGTCGAGCACCGGTTGGAGTTGGTGCGGGAGTTGGACGGGGTGCAGTGGTATGACGATTCGATTGCCACGGCTCCGGAGCGATCGCTGGCGGCGCTGCGCTCTTTCGAGGCGCCGATCGTGCTGTTGGCCGGTGGACGGGACAAGGCCCTGCCGTGGGAAGAGTTCGCCCGTGAGACGGTGCAGCGGGTGCGGCAGTTGGTCACTTTTGGCGAAGCGGGAGCCATGATCGCCAGTCTGGTAGAGGAGAAAACTCGAGCGCAGGAAGCGGAGAATCGCTTGGAGGGAGTCACGCGGGTGGAGACGCTGGAGGAGGCGGTCGAGGCGGCGGCGCGGGTGGCCCGGTCGGGTGACGTGGTGCTGCTTTCGCCGGGCGGCACCAGTTTCGATGCGTTTCCCGATTTTGCCGCGCGCGGAGAACGGTTCAGGGAATTGGTGCACGGATTAGGACGCCAGCGGCAGGACGGATGAGATGATGGCAGCGGAAACGAGGACCAAGTCGGAGAGATCTGGGCGGGGGCGCACCAGCCCGGATTACAGTTTGCTGTTGGCGGTGACTGGACTGCTCATCATCGGGCTGATGATGGTGTACAGCGCGACGTTCGACTGGTCGTATCAGGTGCACGAGAGCAGTTTTCACATCGCGTCGCGCCAGTTTCTGTGGGTGGGTCTGGGATTGGCCCTGATGACGGCTGTCGCTGCTGTGCCCTACATTCGGTGGCGGGAATGGGCGGTGCCGATGATGGGAGTCGCGCTGCTGCTCCTGATCCTGGTGTTGATCCTGGGCGACGATCATTTCGGCGCGCGGCGGTCGTTTTTCGACGGCTCGATCCAGCCGGGCGAGTTGGTCAAGCTGGTGATGGTGGTCTACGTGGCGGCCTGGCTGGCATCCAAGGGGGAGCAGATTCGGGACGTGACCTATGGCTTGATCCCCTTTGCTGTGTTGATCGGCGTCATCGCCGGGTTGATCGTGATGCAGCCGGATGTGAGCACGGCCGTGCTGCTGGTGTTGACGGCGTTGGCAATGTTTTTCTTTGCCGGGGCCGACATCTTGCAGTTGGCAGCCGGAGGCGCTATCAGTGGGATCACGTTCATACTGTTGATCAATCAACTGCCTCACGCCCGACAGCGCCTCGACGATTATTTACTCGCCTGGCACGATCCCACGAAATTGAGCCACCACGTGCAGCAGTCGCTGATCGCGCTGGGCAGCGGGGGGGTGTTCGGAGTGGGATTGGGGCAGGGGCAGCAAAAGCTGGGGTACCTGCCCACGCCACACACCGATTCCATTTTCGCCGTGTTGGGCGAGGAACTGGGATTCTTGGGATGTTTGATCGTGATAGGTCTGTTCGTCCTGGTTGCTTATCGTGGCTTCAAGATCGCGATGGAGGCCCCGGATGCTTTTGCGGCCCTGTTAGCGTGTGGGGTCACGTGTTGGCTGACGTTCCAGGCTCTGCTCAATATTGGTGTGATGACGGGCTTGATCCCTTTCACGGGCATCGCGCTCCCCTTTATCAGTTCAGGAGGCTCGGCGATGCTGTTTTCGCTGGCCGGGGTGGGGTTGTTGTTGAGCGTTTCGCGGGGTCGAGTCGTGGTGCGCGGTCAACGGACGGGACGCAAACAGGGAAGAAAGGGGAGCCGGGGGGGTGCAAGTCTGGATCGCAGGTGGGGGAACCGGGGGACACGTCTATCCCGGTCTGGCCGTCGTACAGGCTCTTCGCGCTGAACGGGGATTCGACGCTCTCGATGTGCTGTACGTGGGGGGGCATGGCGGCGTAGAGGAGCAGTTGGTCGAACGGGCTGGCCTGCGGTTCGTGGGTGTGCCGGCGGGCGGAGTGCACGGGCTGGGTCCTGGGCGAGCAGTGCAGAACCTGACCAAGTTGATCCAGGGGTGTTGGAAAGCGTACCGCTTGGGGCAGCGGCAGCGACCAGCGGCGCTGTTCGTGACGGGGGGATACGCCAGTGTGCCGGTCGCCTGGGCGGCCTGGGCGCTGCGGGTCCCTATCCTGGTCTATTTGCCGGACGTCGAGCCGGGTCTGGCGGTGCGGGTGATCGCCAGGCTGGCGACGCGGGTGGCGGTGACGGTGGATGCGTCCCGGGCCCATTTCCCGGCCCGGAAGGTGGTCGTGACAGGCTATCCAGTGCGGGCCGAGTTTCACGCTCTCGACCGGCGCGCGGCGCGGGCCACGTTGGGCCTGGCGAGCGACGAGCCGGTGGTATTGGCGATGGGTGGAAGCCGCGGCGCCCGTCAGATCAACCGGGCGTTGGGCGGCGTGTTGGAGCGGATATTGGAGCTGGCCCAGGTGGTGCACGTGAGTGGGGAGTTGGACTGGCCGTGGGTCGAGGAGCGGCGTGCGGCGTTACCTGAAGCTCTGAGGGGGCGCTACCGGGCGTTTCCATACCTGCACGAAATGGGGCTGGCTCTGGCGGCAGCCGACGTGACCATCTGCCGGGCGGGCGCTTCGACGTTGGGTGAACTGCCGTTTTTTGGCCTGCCCGGGGTGTTGGTGCCGTATCCCCACGCCTGGCGCTACCAGCGGGTCAACGCGGAATGGCTGGTCGAGCAGGGAGCGGCGGTGCAGGTGGAGGATGAGCGGCTACCGGAGGCCTTGTTGCCCACGGTGGAGCGGCTGTTGGGGGATCGGGCGGGGTTGGCCCAGATGGCGGAACGGATGCAGGGTTTGGCTTGCCCGGATGCGGCGGCCCGGTTAGCAAGAGAGCTAGATGAATTGACAGGGAGGAGGTAGGTGGCACATGGTACCACTGGATACGGTTTTATTGGGGTTCATCATAGTGTTTGGCTTGATGGGCGCCTTGCGAGGATGGCACAAAGAGATACTCGTCCTTTTCAGTGTCGTGGTAGCGCTGTCTATGCGCCTGATCTTTAGCAGGTACGTGCCCTTTGTGAGAGAGTTCCTGGATCGCCCTCCCCTGGAGCAGTTCTACATCTATACCGGCTTGATAATTTTCATGGCCGTCGCAGGATACGCCGGGCCGGTCGTCTCGGCTCGCCTGGCGGGCAAGGGGGGGCGGGACAAGCTGCAGGACGTGCTGCTGGGTTTTATCATCGGGGCCATCAATGGGTACCTGATCGTGGGCACGATCTGGTATCTTCTCCACCAGGCCGGGTACGGAGTGTGGAAAATTCAGGCGCCTCTCGGTGGATCCAGTGCGGCGGTGGTGGTGCAGTACCTGCCGCTGATGTGGCTGTCTGACCCGCTGCTCCTGACCATCTTTGTACTGTCGGCTGTCTTTCTGGTGATTGTGCTGGTCTGATGCTCTGGCTAGGGCCTGGGGTGATATGGATCTAGTTGGCAAACACGTGCACTTGATAGGGATCGGTGGAGCAGGGCTTTCGGCCATCGCTCGCGTGTTGATGGAGCAGGGAGTGCAGGTCTCTGGCTCCGACCTGGTGCTCTCGCCGGTGGCGGAGGCGCTGAGTCGGGACGGTGCGCGTGTCTTTGTCGGACATCGGGCGGAGAACGTGGAAGGGGCAGACGTGGTGGTGATCTCCTCGGCCGTGCCGATGTCGAACGTCGAGGTGCAGACCGCGCAGGCAGCGGGCATCGAGGTGATGAAGCGCCCGGAGATGCTCGGCCGGATGATGAACGGACAGGTGGGGGTAGCGGTCGCTGGCACCCACGGCAAGACGACGACGACGGCCATGGTGGGGTTCATTCTGCTAGAGGCCGGGTACGACCCCACGTTCATTGTCGGTGGGGTGATGGCGGATCTGAAAGTGAATGCCCGCGCCGGAGGCGGGAGGCATTTCGTCATCGAGGCGGACGAGTACGACGGCACATTTCTCAGCCTGACGCCTCACGTGGCGGTGGTGACCAACGTGGAGCACGATCATCCCGATTGCTATCCGAAATTTAGGGACGTTCGGGCGGCGTTCGAGGCGTTTGCGGCGCTGGTGCCCCGCGATGGGCTGCTGTTGACCTGTTGGGATGATCCAGTGGCGCGGGAGATCGGTGAGCAGCGCCGGGCGGCTGGCGCAGGGGTGGTGTCCTTTGGATTAGAGGAAGGGGCAGAGTGGCGAGCCGAGGAGGTGCGGCCCAATTTTGCTGGCGGGGTGGATTTTTTGGCGACGCGCGCAGGACAGGTACTGGGGTTGGTGCGTCTGCGACTGCCTGGTGGTCACAATGCCTCCAACGCGGTGGCGGCTCTGGCCGTGGCGGACTTTTTGGGGATTCCGCTGCGGGTCGCTAAATCGGCGCTGAACGAGTTTCGCGGGGTGGCGCGGCGGTTCGAGGTCAAGGGCCGGGTTGGGGAGGTGACGGTCATAGATGATTACGCTCACCATCCCACCGAAATCCGGGCTACGCTGGCGGCGGCGCGAGAACGTTTCCCCGGTCAACCCGTGTGGGCCGTGTGGCAGCCTCACACCTACAGCCGGACCAGAGCGCTGTGGGGGGACTTTGTGGAGGCCTTTGGAGAGGCGGACCACGTGATCGTGCTGCCGATTTATGCCGCCCGGGAGGTGGACGCCGGGAATGTCAGCAGCGCCGGCGTGGTCGCCGCGATGGAGGGGACCGACGTGCGCTCCGCCGAGTCGCTGGACGAGGCGTTGGTATGGCTGGGGACCGAGGTGCGGCCTGGTGACGTCGTGCTGACGTTGGGGGCGGGGGATGGATATTGGGTCGGGGAGTGGTTGTTGGAGGTGCTGGAGAGCGCGGGGAACAGTGGATGATGGATGAAAAAGAGAAGCAGGATGCGGGCGTGCGAGGCCGGTTGAAGCGGGTAAAGAGACGGAAGAGCGCGCGACACGAGTTCGAGTGTGAAGTGATGGCGCTGAAACTGCGGCTGGTAAAGGTCAAGGAGACGGGTGAGCAGCAGTCTTGATCTGGATGGCCTGGCGGAGGCGCTGGGGGAGCGCGGACGGCGGGACGAACCGCTGGCCCATTACACGGCTATGCGGGTTGGCGGACCGGCCGATCTGTTGATCATCTGCGAGGGAGTGAGCGAGGTGGTCGAGGCGGTGAGTTTGGCGCGGCGCTTCCGCGTCCCCTGGAGATTGCTGGGCGGCGGCTGCAACGTGTTGGTCTCGGATCGCGGTGTGGAGGGCCTGGTGATCGTCAATCGGGCGGACGGCGCGACTTTCAACCCTGCCAAAGGGACGGCGCGGGTGGAGGCGGGAGCGCTGTTGTCTGGAGTGGCGCGTCAGGCGGTGGAGCATGGCCTGGCGGGGCTAGAGTGGGCGGTCGGACTGCCGGGGACTGTGGGCGGGGCGATTGTCGGCAACGCGGGGGCGTTCGAGGGGGACATTGCCAGCGTGTTGTACAGCGCGATGGTGCTGGGACCGGAGGGAGAGGTCGTAGAGAGGCCAGCGGGGTGGTTCGAGTTCGGGTATCGTTCGAGCAGGATCAAGCAGGGCGAGACGGGTCAAGATGAGGAGCGGTACGTGGTGTTGGCAGGGGCGTTCAAACTGGAACCAGGGAGGGAGGACTCTCTAAAGGCGCGGATGGAAGAGATTTTGGAATGGCGCAGGACCCGTCACCCCAGCGGGGCCACGATGGGTTCGACGTTCAAGAATCCCCCAGATAGCCACGCCGGATACCTGATCGAGCAAGCCGGGCTGCGGGGATACCGGGTCGGAGGGGCGCAGATTTCAGAGCTGCACGGCAACTTTTTCATGAACACGGGCACGGCTACAGCAGACGATGTGTTGGTTTTGATCGAGTACACGCAGCACGAGATCCGGCGGCGGTTTGGGATCGAGTTGGAGCTAGAGATCGAGTTGGTAGGGTGGTGAATGGGTGAAACCAGGTTGCCAGGAGGAAGGGGCGTGCCGCGCAAGATTCGCGTAGGAGTGATCTTTGGGGGACGGTCGGGAGAGCACGAGGTAAGCCTGGCCTCCGCCCGCTCGGTGATGGATGCGATGGATCGGGAGCGATACGAGATCGTGCCCATCGGTATCACCCAGGAGGGACGCTGGATTGCCTCGGGAAATCCGCTGCGGGCGTTGGAGTTGGGTGACGTCAGTGTCAGCCGTCCGGCGGCTCTGTTGGGGGACCCATCGCGCCGGGGGCTGATGCAGCTCGAGGAGACGGAGCGGGCTCTCGAGGCGACGCGCCTGGCCGAACTGGACGTCGTGTTTCCCGTTCTCCATGGCCCGTATGGCGAGGATGGCACCGTGCAGGGATTGTTGGAGCTGGCTGGCATTCCTTACGTGGGGGCCGGGGTGATCGGCTCGGCGTTGGGATTGGATAAGGCGGTTTTTAAGGACGTGATGCTGGCGCACGGCCTGCCCATCGTGGAGCATTTACTGTTCAAACGGAAGGAGTGGGACGCAAGCCCTGAGAGCGTGATGGAACGGGTCGAGGCGGCTTTGGATTATCCGGTCTTTACCAAGCCGGCCAACCTGGGTTCGAGCGTGGGCATCAGCAAGTGCGATAATCGAGCCGGTCTGGCGGCCGGTCTGGCCGAGGCGGCGCGTTACGACCGCAAGCTGATCGTCGAGGCGGCTGTACCGGCGGCGCGCGAGATCGAGGTCAGCGTGTTGGGCAACGATGATCCCATCGCATCGCTGCCGGGCGAGATTATTCCCAGTCGCGAGTTTTACAGCTACGCGGCCAAGTATTTGGATGAGGGTGAGGACGCGTCCAGGTTGTTGATTCCAGCTCCTATCTCACCAGAGCTGACAGGCCGGGTACGCAGTTTGGCGGTGCAGGCGTACCGGGCGATTGATTGTGCCGGCATGGCCCGGGCGGACTTTTTGCTCTCGGGCGAGACGCAGGATTTGTACGTCAATGAGTTGAACACGATACCTGGGTTCACCGCCATCAGCATGTATCCCAAATTGTGGGAGGCGACCGGCATATCTTATTCGGAGCTGATTGATCGGCTGATCGAACTGGCGCTGGAGCGGCATCAGGATCGGGAGCGCTCGGAGACGGCGTATCAGCCCATTGTGACGTGAAAAGGGGGTCGATCCATGTCTGGATGGATCACACGTGGGGGAAGCGGGCGATGAAGAGAACCGGTAAACGACGAGGAGAGAGGCAGTGGTTCGAGTCGGCCGGCGCGCTGGTCTTGGGTCGAGCCAGCACCAGGAGACGACCGGCGGCGTCCAGTGTGCGTTCGCGCCGTCTGCGCAACATCTTTACCCTCCTGTTGGCAGGGGTGGGGGTTGGGGCGCTCTGGCTGGGGATGGATGAGCGGTTCTACATCTATCGCGCTGACGTGGTGGGCGCGGTTCGGACATCTCCCGCTGCGGTCTTTCAGGCCAGCGGATTGTCGGGATTGCATATTTTTTGGGCCGGCTCCGCTGGAAGCGAGGATCGCATCTTGAGCAGGCTGCCGATGCTGGAGGACGCCCGGGTCGAATGCCGATTGCCGGCCGAGTGCACCATCACCGTCGTGGAGCGGCAGCCGCGGGTGAGGTGGGAGGAGGAGAGCGGGCTGGTGTGGTGGATTGACGCGGAAGGGGTCACCTTCGACGCCGAGGGCCCCCTCGAAGAGGGATGGACGGTGCGGGGGCCGCTACCTCGAGACGAGAGGGGTCGGCTGGACGAGACGGTGCGCGTTGCATTGACCGAGTTGTGGGCGACGGGTGAAGAGCTGGCCTCCGAGTTCTTTTACGTGCCGGGGCGGGGGCTGGTGTTTATCAATCAGCAAGGATGGCGTGTGATTCTGGGGGAGGGAGCGGGGATGGAGCAGCGGCTGGAGGTGCTGGGTCGGCTGACCACGTACCTGGGAGAGCGCGGTTTTTCTCCCCAGTTCGTGGACGTGCGTTTTCCCGGCGCGCCTTATTATTCGTTAGTGAACGAGTGGTGAGGGGAATCGTGAGCCGCACCATCGTGGGAATAGACGTAGGCAGCAGCAAGATCTGTACCTTGGTCGGGGAGGTGGAGGACGAGGGGGGTATCCGCGTGATTGGGGTGGGCCTGGGACCGGCGCGCGGCATTCGCCGAGGGGTCGTCGTCAACGTGGCGGAGGCCTCCGCCTCCATCGCAGCCTCGATCGAGCATGCGGAACGCACCTCGGGATACAAAATCGAGCGGGCCTACGTGGGGTTGAGCGGTACGCATATCTCGTCTCTCAACAGCCGGGGAGTGGTGGGTATCTCCCGGCGGGAGCACGGCATCACGTTGGAGGACGTGGACCGGGCGCTGGATGCCGCGCACGCCATCGCCGTGCCGCACAATCAAGAGGTGGTACACGTGATTCCACGCGGTTACGTCGTGGATGGACAGAACGGGGTGCACGATCCGGTGGGCATGCACGGTTTCCGCTTGGAGGTGGAAGCGCACATTGTCATCGCTTCCAGTTCCTCGATCCAGAATTTAGTCAAGTGCGTAGAACAGGTGAATGTGGAGGTGGACGAGCTGGTTTTGGCCAGTATTGCGGCCGGCGACGCTGTGCTGACGGACACCGAGCGGGATATGGGGGTCGTCGTAGCGGACATTGGGGCTGGGACCACGGATCTGGCGATTTTCATTGACGGCAGTGTGTGGCACACGGTCACTCTGGGGCTGGGCGGCGAGTACATCACCAGTGACATCGCTATCGGTTTGCGGCTGCCGCCGGACGTAGCAGAGGGGATCAAGCTCGAGCACGGTCACGCTATTGCATTCCAGGTGTCGCCCGACGAGCGTTTCACCGTATCGGGCCTGGATGGGGGGGCGCGTCAGCCCGTACTGCGATGGCAGTTGGCCGAGATCATTGAGGCTCGGGTGGAAGAGATTCTGGCCATGATCCAGCAAGAGATTAAACGGTCGGGCTACGATGGGCTGCTGCCAGCTGGCGTGGTGTTGTGCGGTGGCACAGCGCAGCTATCGGGGATTCAGGATCTGGGGCGGGATATTATGGGTTTGCCTGTGCGCGTGGGGGCGCCTCAGGAGATGCACGGACTGGTGGACAAGGTCTCTAATCCGGCTCACGCAGTGGGTGCGGGATTGATGGGGTGGGGATTGACAGTGGACACGCGGCCCCAATTACGCAGGTCGGGTCCTGGTTTGGGAAGCCGCCTGCTCAACTGGCTGCGGGTCTTTTTACCTGGTTAGTGGTGTATCATTGTAAATAGGAGGAGCGAGATGCAAATATCACCCCCAACAGAAAGTTTTGCTCAAATTCGGGTCGTTGGTGTGGGCGGCGGCGGCAGCAATGCTGTCAACCGCATGATCGCCGAGGGGTTGACCGGGGTCGAATTTATCGCGGTCAACACCGATGCCCAGGCGCTCATGCACTCTGATGCTCCCAAGCGGGTGCGCATCGGCGACAAGCTGACGCGCGGCCTGGGGGTCGGCGGCAACGCGGACTTGGGTGAGAAGGCGGCCGAGGAATCGGCTGACGAGTTGTACGAAGTGCTGCGCGGCTCCGACATGGTGTTCATCACCGCCGGCATGGGGGGCGGCACGGGCACCGGAGCAGCCCCAGTCGTCGCTCGCATCGCCCGGGAGATGGAGGCGTTGACCATCGGCGTCGTCACCCGTCCGTTCTCGTGGGAGGCATCGGTGCGGATGAACACGGCGATGCAGGGGATCGAACGGCTCAAGGAGGCAGTGGACACGTTGATCGTGATTCCCAACGACCGGCTGCTCGAGATCACCGACAAAAAGGTCAGTTTGCAGGCGGCCTTTACACTGGCCGACGATGTGCTGCGGCAGGGCGTGCAGGGGATTTCCGAGCTGATTACCGTGCCCGGTCTGATCAACCTGGACTTTGCCGACGTTCGGACGATCATGTCGGAGGGCGGCGCGGCGCTGATGGCGGTGGGACGGGCCAGCGGCGAGAATCGGGCGGTCGAGGCGGCTCAACAGGCTATCTCCAGTCGGCTGCTGGATATTACGATTGATGGGGCGCGGGGCATTCTCTTCAACGTCACCGGCGGCTCCGATTTGAGCCTGTACGAGGTCAACGAGGCGGCCTCTATCGTGAAACAGACGGCGCATCCCGATGTGAATCTCATCTTTGGGGCCGTGATTGACGAAAAGATAGCCGACGAAATTCGCATCATCGTCATCGCAACCGGTTTTGATCAGACCGAGACACGGCCTCGCACGGCGCGGGTGGCAGTCAGTGAGCCAGTCGAGTTCCCAATGCCGACGTATGACAAAGATGATCTAGAAATTCCGGCCTTTTTGCGCCGTTAGCGGTATCGAATTCTCGCAGTGGCGGGAACAGCCCGTATGCATGGCGTATGGGCAGATATGACGTTGCGTCTTGCTCGGTTACGCTCCTACCGAGACCCACACCTGAAAGTCGGTGTGGGTCTGTTGTTTGGCGTCCTGACAACATGGGGCGAAGAAATCATAGGACTTGTTTTTTAAGGTTAGCCTGTCCGAATTCGCTTGTGCGCTCACCGAGTGTGTGATATAATTCACATTAGCTAATCCCCCCCCAGGTGTGGGGGTTTTGTTTCCTCGCACCCCCATATCTGGTGTATGTTTTTACTTCTGCCATTGTCGGGAGGCCAGAGCGATGAGATGTCCTTATTGCGATAGCACGCGCACGCGGGTCATTGATACAACTCAAAGTGCAAGCGGAGTACGGCGGAGGCGTGAGTGTAAGGGGTGTCAGAAGCGGTTCAGCACGATGGAGCGTGCTATCCTGACCACGCCTTTGCTGGTGAAGAAGGATGGACGGCGAGAGGAGTTCAATCGGGACAAGCTGATTTCTGGCCTACGCACAGCTTGCGCTCGTCGGCCAGTCTCGGCCGACGATTTGGAGCGCTTGGTGGATCGAGTCGAGAGCCAGATTCGCCAGATGGGCAAGTCCGAAGTTCCCAGCCGTGTGGTCGGTGATCTGACCATTGAGGAGCTCGAGGCGTTGGATCCGGTCTCTTATGTGCGGTATGCCATTGTCTATCTGGGGTTGGAGGACTTGGAGGCCGTGCGAGCAGAGATTGATCGCCTGCTGGACGAAGGTAGTGCGGGGTAGCTCGTCGAGATCCAGGGCGGCTGTTTAGGGGAGTAAGGAAGGATGCCACCGGTGGATCACTCGGCTACCCGTTCGATATCCGTGTCGCGACCAGGGATTGAATTGACCGACAACAGCCGGGCGGTTCTGGAGCGGCGCTACCTGCGCAAAGGGCCTGACGGCCGGCCGGTGGAGACGGTGGAGCAAATGTTCCAGCGCGTTGCCTCTCACGTCGCGGCAGTGGAGGCGGCGTGGGAGGGGGATAGGGCGGCGGTCGAGGCGGTGTTCTACGACTTGATCAGCAGCTTTCGATTTGTGCCCAACTCGCCTACCTTCACGGGGGCGGGCACGCCGCTGGGACAACTGGCAGCCTGCTTCGTGCTGCCCATCTCTGATGATATGGGGCGGGTCGGAGATGGGATCTTTGAGACGCTGCGCGACGCGGCGCTGATCCAGCAGACGGGCGGCGGGACCGGATTCTCGTTTTCCCGCCTGCGTCCTCGAGGGTCCAGAGTCCATTCGAGCAGTGGACAGGCCACCGGCCCGGTCGGCTTTATGAAGGTCTATGACGTGGCGTCGGGGATCGTCAGCCAGGGCGGGGCCAGGCGAGGCGCCAATATGGCCGTGCTGCGGGTGGATCATCCAGATATTTGCGAGTTCATCGGCTGCAAGCAGGATGAGAACACCATCACCAATTTTAATCTCTCGGTCGGCGTGGGGGATGACTTTATGCGCGCGGTGGAGGCGGACGGTACAGTGGACCTGGTCAGTCCCCAGGATGGCGCGGTCTGGCGGACGGTGCGGGCGCGGGAGATTTTTGACGCCCTGGTCGCCGGCGCACATCGGAACGGGGAGCCGGGGGTCCTGTTTCTGGATGCTGCCAACCGGGATAATCCGTGCCCCCATCTGGGCGAGTACGAGGCGAGCAATCCATGTGGTGAGCAGCCGCTGCTCCCTTACGAGAACTGCTGCCTTGGCTCGGTCAATCTGGCGTGGCACGTGACGTGTAGTGATGGAGAAAATGGCCGTCCCGTGGTGGCCTGGGACGATCTGCGCGAGACGGTGGAGCAGGCGGTGCGCTTTTTGGACGACGTGATTGACGCCAATGGTTATGTGCCGGCCGTGCCAGAGTTGAAGGAGGCCGCCCTGCGCACGCGGCGTATCGGCGTGGGGATCATGGGGCTGGGCGACGTGCTGTATCGCCTGGGAGTGCGGTACGGCAGCGACGAGGCGCAGGAATTGGCGGCCCAGGTGACCGAGTTCGTCCGCTACCACGCGATGCGGGCCAGCATGGAACTGGCGCGTGAGCGGGGCCCGTTCCCTGCGATTCAGGGCAGTGTCTACGACCCCACCGATCTGCGCTGGACGCCGCCACAGCCGGTGGCTCCGTACAGCAGGCTCGATCGGTGGGGACGGCCAGAATTGGATTGGAGCGTCGTGACGCAGGGGGTGCAGCGGTATGGCATCCGCAACGCAACCCAGACGACGGTAGCCCCCACCGGCACCACGGCGACGGTCGCTGGCTGTGAGGCGTATGGCTGTGAACCGGTTTTTGCTCTGGCTTACGTGCGCCATGTCAACGACAATGGGCGAGATGTGGAACTGCGATATGTCAGCCCCCTCTTTTTGCAGGCGCTGGCGATGGCAGGGCTGGATGAGGCGGCGCGCGAGCGCATCGTAGAGCAGGTGGCGGTGAAGGGGAGCTGCCAGGGGGTAGGGGAGGTCCCGTCGTCGGTGCGACAGGTCTTTGTCGTGGCGGAGGACGTCGTCGCCGAAGAGCACGTCCGTATGCAGGCGGCGCTGCAGGCATTTGTGGACGCCTCGATTAGCAAGACGATCAATTTCCCCGCTACGGCTACCCCTGCCGATGTGGCGCGCGCCTTCCAACTGGCGTGGCGGCTAGGGTGCAAGGGGTTGACCGTCTATGTGACCGGGTCGCGGGAGAAGGTGGTGTTGGAGACGGAGGCCACCCGCCAGGCCAAGGAGGCGCCCCACACGGAGCTGCGGGTGGCGCAGGAGCGGGGAGCGGAGGCGGAGATGTCCACCGCCATCCGGCCCCGTCCACACCGCTTGCAGGGGGAGACGTATCGCATGGGGACGCCGTTGGGAACCGCGTACATCACCATCAACAGCAACGGGGACGGCGAGCCGTTCGAGGTCTTTCTGAACGTGGGCAAGGCGGGGTCCGATACGGCGGCGGTAGCAGAGGCGATCGGGCGGTTGATCTCGCTGGTGCTGCGGGTGCCCTCGCCGCTCACGGCCACGCGGCGTCTCAAACAAGTGGTGCGCCAGTTGAAAGGCATCGGCGGCGGGCGACCGTTGGGGTTCGGTCGTGACCGGGTCCGCAGCTTGCCGGATGGTGTGGCGCAGGTGTTGGCAGAGTATGTGGGGATTGTGGAGCCGCAGGGAGATGGGGAGCAGCTGCCGCTTTTCCAGACGGGCGATCTGTGTCCAGAATGTGGTCAAGCCGCGCTGGTGAATATGGAAGGGTGTCGGCGCTGTTATGCCTGTGGTTACAGCGAGTGTTGATCAGGCAGCATCAAGATCTCGAGAGGCCGTCGGTATATTGACGCCGGTCGAGTAGGGTGGGGGAGTGACATCACTGTGGCGCCGCCTGCTGCTTCTCGACCGACGAGTCTTCTGGGCGAGTATCACGACATTGAAAACAATGTGCAGTGAGTCGGAATGTCGTCCCGACCCTGCCCAGGATGATTGAGAGGGGGGAAGAGTATGGGGGTGAAGCGGGTCGTCAAGCGGGACGGAACAGAGGTTCCGTTTGATCGCAAGCGGATTGAAAATGCTATCTATGCCGCTGCCCGGGAGGTGGGGAACGGCGAAGGCCGCCAGTGGGCCGAGACTCTCTCCTGGGCGGTCACCGGTCTCTTGCGCGAGCGCTGGGGGAAGAACGGACACGTGCCCCAAGTGGAAGAGATCCAGGACGTGGTCGAGGAGGTGTTGATCAAGTCCGGCAGTCCACAGGTTGCCAAGGCGTACATTCTGTACCGGCAGCGGCGGGCCGATGAGCGAGCTGCTCAAAAGATATTGGTAGATACCGATACCCTGGTGGACAGCTATCTTCAGCGCACCGATTGGCGGGTGAGTGAAAACAGCAACATGAATTATTCGCTCCAGGGCTTGAACTTTTACGTGGCGTCCTCCATCGCGGCGCGTTACTGGCTGCACAAAATCTATCCCCCAGAGGTCCAGGCGGCCCACGTCGAGGGGGACCTCCACCTGCACGACCTGGGCAACCTCTCGGTCTACTGCTGTGGGTGGGATTTGCAGGATGTGTTGATGCGGGGATTCGGCGGAGTGCCGACCAAAATCCAGAGCCGGCCGCCTCGCCATCTGCGCACGGCTTTGGGCCAGTTGGTCAACTTTTTCTACACGTTGCAGGGAGAATCAGCCGGCGCGGTGGCGATCTCTAACTTTGATACATTGATGGCTCCGTTTATCCGCTACGATGGATTGGAGTACTCGCAGGTAAAGCAGGCGCTGCAAGAGTTCGTGTTCAACATCAACGTGCCCACTCGGGTCGGGTTTCAGACACCTTTCACCAACTGTACGATGGACCTGACACCGCCGTCCACGCTGTGCGATCAGCCGGTCATCATCGGTGGAGAGACGCAGCGGGAGACGTTTGGCGAGTTTCAGGACGAGATGGACCTGTTCAACCGCGCCTTTGCCGAGGTGATGCTGGAAGGGGACGCCCAGGGACGGGTGTTCACCTTTCCCATTCCCACGTACAACGTCACCCGCGACTTTGAGTGGGAGAATCCGAGCCTGCAGCCGGTGTGGGCGATGACAGCGCGATATGGCATTCCCTACTGGGCCAACTTTATCAACAGCGATATGGATCCGGAGGACGCCCGCAGTATGTGCTGCCGGCTGCGATTGGATAACCGGGAACTGCGCAAACGTATCGGCGGCCTGTTTGCGGCCGCGCCTCTCACCGGGTCGGTGGGGGTGGTCACCATCAACCTGTCTCGCCTGGGCTACCTGGCCTGCGACGAGGCCGAGTTTTTGGAGCGGTTGGAGCGGTTGATGGAGGTGGCTCGTACTAGCCTGGAGATCAAACGCGATCTGTTGGAATTCCTGACGGCCCAGGGGCTGTATCCCTACAGTCACTATTATTTGAACGGTATCAAGCAGCGGTTCGGCAGTTACTGGAGCAATCATTTTTCCACCATCGGCCTGATCGGGATGAACGAGGCGAGTTTGAACCTGTTGGGGATCGGCATTGAGCAGGCGGAGGGGAAGGCGTTCGCCGTGCGCACGCTCCAGTTCATGCGCCAGGTACTGACCCGTTTTCAGCGGGAGACGGGACAGTTGTACAACCTGGAAGCGACGCCAGCCGAGGGGGCTTCCTTTCGCCTGGCCTGCGCCGACAAGAGTCGCTTTCCCGGCATTCGCACCGCCGGCACCGATCGGGCGCCCTACTATACCAACTCGACTCATCTTCCGGTGGCTTATAGTGATGATCTGTTCGAGGTGTTGGAGCATCAGGATGACTTGCAGACCTTGTACACTGGTGGGACGGTGCTGCACATCTTTTTGGGCGAGCAATTGGACGACTGGCGGCAGGCGCGGCGGCTGGTGCGAACGGTAGCGGAGAATTTCCATCTGCCGTACTATACGCTGACGCCGACTTTTAGCATCTGTCCGGTGCACGGATACATCGCGGGGGAGCACCGGTACTGTCCCTACGAGCACACGGAGGAAGAACTGGCGCGGTTCGGGCAAATCGTGCGGGGTTAGACTGGGGCAGGGAGATGAGCGGGTGAGCTTCTGGGTGCTTGGGAATGCGATACACGGACTTTTTGGTTTCATTACCAGACACGTCCTTTCTGGAACGCAGATACACGCAGATTTTCTTGCGCTTTTGACGCGAACAACGTGAATCCGGATGAATCAGCGTTAATCTGCGTCATCTGCGCTCAGATGTCGGATCGTGAACTTTTTGGTATGAGGAGGGAATATGAGTGCTGACAAGGACAAAGCAGGCGCGACTGAAGCCGAGGTCGAGGTCAAGATCCCGTGCGAGGTCTACTCGCGCATCGTCGGCTACCTGCGGCCGGTGCAGAATTGGCATCAGGGCAAGCAGCAAGAATTCGGCGAGCGGATGACGTTCCGGGTGCCGGATGCGCTGAATCGGCGGGAGGCGTCTCGTTAGCGTGCAATTGAAGGGCTGGGTGCGCACCTCGCTGATTGACTATCCAGATCACATTGCGACGGTTCTGTTCACCGGGGGATGCAACTTTCGCTGTCCCCCCTGTCACAACGCTGATCTGGTGCTGCGCCCGAACGATCTGCCCGATCTGCCGCTGGATGAGGTGTGGGGGTTTCTGGCGCGGCGGGTGGGCATGGTGGACGGCATAGTCATCAGCGGTGGGGAACCTACGATCCAGCCGGAGCTGCTCACCTTTGTGGGTGACGTGCGGGAACTGGGGCTTGACGTCAAGCTGGATACGAATGGCTACCGTCCCGACGTCCTGGAGGCCCTGTTGGAGGCCGGGATGCTGGATTACGTGGCACTGGACGTCAAAGCGCCGCCGGACAAGTATCCTCTGCTGACGGGGAGGCCCGACCTGGACCTGGGGCGCCTGGAACGGAGCATCGGGTTGCTGCAAGCTAGCGGCCTGAAGCACGAGTTTCGCACCACCGTCGTTCCAGAGTGGCTGGACGAGGGGGACATCGAATCCATTGCCCGCTGGATCTCGGGGGCAGAGTTGTACGTGCTGCAGCAGTTCCGCCCGCTGCACACTCTCGATCCCACTCTGAAGATGGATCCGTACCCAGTGGATCGTTTGTGGGCGATGGCTCGCCGCGCCCAGCGGTGGGTTGGGGAGGTGCAGGTGCGCGGAGGATGAGAACAGGCCGTATAGACAATTTATTCTATCTATGCTACAATAGCGTCATTGGGCGGGTATCAGACATTGCACGAGGTGAATGACGTGGGAGACGCAGGCGATCTCCAGGCCCGTCGAGACGCTCAGCACGAATCAAGTCTGCAGATTGGGATTGTCATGGCTGTATTCGCCGTGACGCTCCTTCTTCTGGGTGTGGCGGCGTTCTTGGCGTGGCGCGCCACGCAGGCCCCCTTTCCCGGATTTCTAACCGAGCCTACTCTGGTCATCAATGGGATGGGTGATTCAGACTGGCCCGGTTATGCTGCCGGGCTTGAATACCAGGATCACCTCATTGCGCTCGACGGTCGGCCATTGAATGATGCGACCGCGTTGGCGCGTGAACTGGCTCGGTACGAGGCCGGGGATGTCGTCGTGTTCACCGTGCGCACCCCTGAGGGTGTGACGCGCGACGTCCCTGTAGAGCTGGAAGCCACCCCTCCCAATGTCTGGGGCAATTTTTTCCTTCTCCCCTACAGCCTGGGACTGGTATATCTGGGGATTGGAATCTGGGCCTTTGTTGCTCGGCGGCGGGAGACAGCTGGCCAGGTGTTTGGGTTGGTGTGCGCATTGGTGGCCCTGGCGCTGGGCCTGCTGTTCGATCTGTACACCACGCACTCCCTCTCACGGGTGTGGGTGATCGCTCTGTCCATGATCGGCAGTGTGCTCCTTCACCTGGGATTGGTATTCCCTCAGCGGGTGCGCTTTCTCAACCACCATTCCCGGCTCCATTATCTCGCCTATGCACCCGGGATCATCATCGCCATCGTCAACCAGTTCACCCTGCTGAATTTTGATGCCCCACGGGCGTATTTTGGTGCCTGGGCTCCCATGTTCATCTTTACGAGCGTTGGGGTGGTCGGGTTTTTGGCAATGATGCTGTACCGGGCCAGGTCCTCGCAGTCCCCTATCGTCCAACATCAGGCGCGGGTTATTTTGTGGGGCAGTTTGCTGGCCTTTGGTCCCATGGCCATCTGGCTCGTTTTCTCCCGCTTTTTCGAGTGGCTGCTTTCACCGGTGCAATTTTTCCCCTGGTTGATTCTGTTTCCCCTGTCTATCGCCTATACCATTTTGCGCTACCGTCTGTTCAACATCAATCTGGTGGTGAGTCGAGGGGTCGTCTACGCCCTGTTGAGCGCCGTGATCGTGGGGGCGTACTTTTTCTTTCTCTACCTGGTCAGTCTCATCTTTGGTGTGACGCTCCAGACCAACGATCCGGTTGTGTTGGGAGTGTTTGTCCTGGTGTTGGCGCTGTTGTTGCACCCGGCCCGCATGCGGCTGCAGCGGGCGGTGGATCACGTTTTTCTCCGGGAAGCGGTGGATCAACGGGAGGTGATGCGCCAGTTCGTCAACCGGTTGACCGAGACGACGGGGCTTGCCTCCGTGTTCCAGGCGCTGGACGAAGCACTGGGGACGGGCTGGGATTTGCAGTTCGCCGCGTTGTTTTTGGAGGGTTCACAGCGAGGCCATTACGGGCCCCACGTCATCGGGAGCGGCTCATTTCCTGTTCCCGATGCGTCTTTCTCCAAGAGCGGCCCCCTCGTTCGTCAGATGCTCGGGCGGCGTGAAAGCATCTATCTGTACGATGATCGGCCCCTGCCGGCTGATCTGGAAGAGGAACATGCGTTGAAGAGCCTGCGCCCGGCGCTGTTCATCCCGGTGGCGGGTCACGGATGGATCACGCTGGGGCCCAAGCGCAGCGGTCAACCCTTCTCCTCGGAGGATCTGTCCACGCTGGAATCCTTGGGCGCGCAGATGGCGGTGGCCCTGGAAAAAGCGCGCCTCTTTACCGATCTGGAACAGCGGATGACAGAGGTGGACGTGCTGCGCTGGGTCGGGCAGGCCGTCAGCTTTTCGATGGATGTGGATGACTTGATGGAGCTGATCTATGCCCAGACCAGCCGGGTGCTCGATGCCAACAACTTTTACATTGCCCTGTATAACGCTGAGAAAAAGACCCTCTCGTTCGCGTTTTATGTGGAGGAGGGTGAGCGGTTGTACAAAGGCGACGAGTGGTCGGTCGATATTGGTCTTACCGGTGAGATCATCCGCACAGGGCGGCCTATCCTGACGGACGATTACCTGCAAGAATGCCAGCATCGGGGTGTGACCAGTGGGGGACGCCCAGGCAAGGCCTGGATGGGAGCGCCGCTCAACGCTGGTGATCAAGTGATCGGGGTGATGAACGTCTCCAGCTTTGAGCCGGGGGTGAGCTATACCCACGAGCAGTTGCAATTTTTCTCCACCATCGCCGACCAGGCCGCTGCAATCATAGACAAAGCCCGGCTGTATCAGGAGATGGAAGAGCGCGCTCAGCAGTTGGCTGCTTTGAACGAGGTCGGCAGCGTCATCACCTCGACCCTGGATCTGTCGGCAGTGCTGCATCTGATCATGGACACGGCCGTTGATCTGCTGCAAGCTGAAGCGGGGTCGTTGGTGCTGGTGGATCAGGAGACGGAGGAGTTGGTCTTTGAAGTGACGGCTGGTCCTGGGTCTGCCGACCTGGTGGGCATGCGGCTGCCTCCGGGCACCGGCATCATGGGGACAGTGATTCAGGATATGGAGTCGGTCATCATCAGGGATGCCCAGAGCGATCAACGTTGGGGCGGGGATCTCGACGCGGCGTTCGTGACCCGCTCGATCATTGCTGTACCCATGATCAGTCGTGGGAAACCGATCGGAGTGATCGAACTGCTGAACCGGCAGGACGGTGGACCATTTGACGAGGATGATGCTCGCCTGCTGACCGCCTTTGCGACCAATGCCGCCGTCTCTATCGAGAACGCCCGGCTGTTTACGCAGACCGACCAAGCCCTCGCCGCCCGGGTGGAGGAGCTTTCGATGATGCAGCGCATTGATCGAGAGCTGAACGCTACCCTCGACTATAACCGCGTGATGGACTTGACGTTGGACTGGGCGCTGCGTATGACGGGAGCGGAAGTGGGCCTGTTGGCCGTGGTTGTGGAGACGGATGATGGCGTGAGGGGACTGCGGTTTTTGGCCAACCAAGGCTATCCGCAGGACCAGGTTGCCGCTTATGAAGACACCCTCTGGCCGTTGGATCGGGGAATCATCGGGCGGGTGGTTCAGACGGGGCTGCCCGAGCTCATCGAGGCCGTGAAGAGCGATCCCGATTACGAGGAAGCGGTGGCGGGGGTAGTGTCTCAGTTGACGGTCCCCATCCGGCGGGAGGATCAGATTATCGGAGTCATCGCGCTCGAGTCCTCTCAGCCGGCGTTGCTGGACCAGGGGGGATTGGACTTTGTCATCCGCCTGGCCGACCACGCGGCCATTGCTATCGAGAACGCCCGGCTCTTTGATCAAGTGCGGCGGGCCAACGACGCCAAGACCGAGTTCGTCTCCTTTGTTTCCCACGAACTTAAACAGCCGATGACCTCTATGCGGGGATATACCGATCTGTTGGCATCGGGAGCGACCGGCGAGTTGAGCGAGGTCCAGCGCAGTTTCCTGGATACCATCCGGTCGAACGTGAACCGTATGAACTCGTTGGTCAGCAGTCTCCTGGATATCTCGCGCATTGAGAGCGGTCGCATCCGCATCAACCTGTCCGATGTGTCGGTGGAGCAGGTGATCGAAGAATCGCTGCGGACGATTCGACAGCAGATTGATGAAAAGGAACAGCGGCTAGAGGTCGAGGTCTCGCCCGATCTGCCGCTCGTTCGAGGGGATCGGGAGCGGCTGATACAGGTTCTCACCAATTTGGTGAGCAATGCCCACAAATACACGCCCTCCGGAGGACAGATCAGGGTGCAGGCTCGCCTGCAATTGGGGGCCGAGGGAAACGGCGCTCGGAACGGCTATGTGATGTGCTCGGTATCCGATACAGGCGTGGGGATGTCGCCCCAAGATCAAGAGCGATTGTTCACCAAGTACTTTCGCTCCGAGGATCCGGCCGTGCGCAGCGAGTCTGGCACAGGATTGGGGTTGGTCATCACCAAGAGCCTGGTAGAACTGCAGGGCGGCGAGATTTGGGTGGAAAGCGAGCAAGGC
>DSDT01000122.1 GCA_011048615.1 Chloroflexota bacterium
GGTGTGGGTGTGGGTGTGGGGTAGGTCACCGCCCACCAGGAGATTCCCCCGATGGTGGCGGCACACAGGCAGGCCACCACGGCGATCAGCCCGACGATGACCGGGATGAATAGGTCAGTGGCGGTCCAGCGGCGGTGAGCCCCCTCGCTGGATTCAGTCATCGGGGCCGCCGTGCTCGCGCCAGTGCTGGATCAAGCGGTTGATGCGGATGCGTTGGGCTCGCAGCCAGCGGCGAGGGCCCAGGATGGCGCGCCCCCTTTCGGGCGGTGCGTCGGGCAAGCGGATGAGGGTGCCATCGTCCACCAGTTGCTCGAAAAAGTCGAGAAAGCGGCGCTCCAACTCGGCGTCGTCCTGAGGTGTGTATTCGGATTCCTCGTCGCGTTGGTAGGCCTCCAAGGCCAGTTGTTCGATCAGATTCTGCATCTGCTGGATGAGGGTCTCGACTGGTTCCAGGACGAGGCCCCAGGCATAGATGGGGTCCAGCGGCATAGAGCCGAATTCCATCGGAGATGGGGGCTGGGGTGTATCTTTCATACTATTCCTCACTTTATTTGATGGGCCAGCAGATGCAGGGGAGCCATTTTTCATCGGCTGCCGGGATCACTCCCGGGATGCCACAAAGGTGCTCAAATAGGCCTCAAAGTCATCGGGACAGGATTCGGTGTAGCGCAGCAGTTCCTCCCCGGCGATCGGATAGAGGGGGTAGCACGAGGTAGGCCACGCCCCACGGGGTGCGGGGACCACGGTTGTCACGGGAAGACCTCCCAGTTCGGCCGGGCCGTCCAGCCGTTCCACGACCTCCTCGGCTGTGACGATGACCCGCTCCGCCGCCAGCGAAAGCTCCAGATCTATTGCCAGGTTACCCCCCAGCAGCGCGTTTCCCCTGAGGTCGGAGCGGAGGGCGTGGATCACCGCCACGTCGCACCCAATAGCCGGGAAGGCGACCAGTTCCTCGCCGGTGTAGGGATCGGCGATCACCTGCACGTCGGGGCGGGCCCGGAGCAGGTCGGTGCCCAGCCATCCCCGTCCGGGCATAAATCCTACCTGTGCCAGTTTCGCCCGCAGGCCAAAGGCGAGGCTGGCCTCGGTCTCCTCGACGATTGCGAGGTTTCCGGTCGTGCCGGCGCGAGTGAACATGGGGGCCAACCCAAAGGCCTCCAGGCCAAAGTAGCAGGTCCGCACCCGGCTGACCAATCCGGCCCCGACCAAGAGATCGCTCTCGAATCCGGCGGTAAAGCAGAGCAGCGTCAGGTCTTTGGGCGGAGACTGGCGCTGCAAGAGCGCTCGCACAAAGGCCACCGGGCGACGATAGAGAGTCATACCGCCCAGAGCCAGTGTATGCCCATCCTGGACCAGGGCCGCTGCTTCGGCCAGAGTTGCCCGCTTGTCCTGTCTAGTCTGATGAGCCCTCATCCCCGGATCCTCCAGTTTCGAGGCCCAGCAGGCCGTTGACTATTTTTTCCACATCCAGCACGCTCTCTACGACAAAATCTACCACGTCATTCTCGTCCGGTTCCGCGTCCACCAGGATCGTCGTCAGTCCCAGTTCTTTGGCCGGTCGCAGGTTGCGAGGCGAATCTTCCACCATGATACATTCCGGTCCTGCGGCTCCCAGGTGAGACAATGTCCGTTCGAAGGCGTCACGGCGGGGTTTGTTCCGCCACTCTACGTCCTCGATACCGATGACCCGGTCAAAGTGGTCGGCCACGCCCAGGGCGCGCAGTACCCGCCAGCCGTGCTCGACGGTCGCGTTGGTGTAGATCGCCTTGCGCAGCGGAAGCGCTTCCAGCATCTCGGCCAGGGCGGGGTCGGGGGCGAGGTACTCGTGCAGGGGGATGTCGTGCACAAAGGTGAGATAGTCTTGAATATCCACCTGGTGCTCGGCCATCAGGCCGCCCAACGTGGTCCCATACCGCTGCCAATAGTCGTGCCGCACGGCTTGAGCTTCTTCCCACGTCACTTCCAGGTAGTCTCTCACCCACACTTGGATGCGGTGGCCGATCTCTTGCATCAACCCCGTATCGCGTGGGTAAAGAGTGTCGTCCAGGTCAAATATGATGAGCTTGTATCCCATTGAGGTAATTATACAACGACCAGTGTCAATTGAACAGGTAAACAGGCCGGATGCGAGGGGGCAGATCGGTTCAATCGGGCCCGTTGCTGCGAGTTGACTGCTCACTCAGACGGAGTAGAATCACCCCGACTAGAATCAAGCCTCCCCCGCCTAGTTGTACAACAGTCAGACGCTCGCCCAGAAAGAGAAACGCCATCATCGCTGTCATCACTGGTTCGAACGTGATGATGAGGTTAGCCGTGCCGGCTGGCAGATAGGCCAGACTTGCCGTATAGAGGCCGTATCCGCCGGCCGTAGGGCCAATGGCCAGCGCGATAAGAATTCCCCAGCATAGGGCGGCCTCCCGCCAACTGCTCATGCCGACGGCCATTGGCCGAGAGAGCCAGAAAAAAGTCTCGGGCCGCTGCACGAGCAGCAGGAAGGCTGTCCCAAATGCGAAACTGTACAGGGTGGTGGTCCAGGGACTGGTACCCCGCCGGGATGAGAGCTTGCCCATCAAGCTGTACACGGCAAAGGCTAAGCCGGGCAGCAGGCCGATGAGAATGCCGAGGGGATCGATCCGCCAGGTCGCCGGGTGATACGCGCCAGATGCGAGAATACAGCCGGCCAGGCTCAAGATAACGGCTCCAATCTTGGGAATGTCCAGCCGTTCGCCCCACCAGCGCCAGGCGACGAGGACCGTAAAGGCCGGTGAGCTGTGGACCAACACCGTCGAGACGGCTGCCCCATTAAGCGTGATGGACACGGTCCACAGGGCGTTGAACACGGCCAGAACAAGGCCATAGACGACGGAAAACGGCAGGTCGCGCCGCTCTAGGCGGAGCAGAGGGCGGGCGCCCACGGCCAAAGCCCCGCCCAGCGCAACCGCCACGATGAGATCGCGCCAAAAAGCCAGCGCCAGGGGAGGCATTTGAAAGCGGGTAGTCAGATAGCCGATCAGGATAGCCGCAGTGGACCAGACAGCCGTGGCGATGAAGGCGATCAGATAGCCACGAGCGGAGAGCGAGGAGGGTGAATTCATTTCAAAGCGGGATCTGCATTGCCTAATCTAGCAGCAGCACCGAGACCCGCGCGCCGGCGGGAGCGTGGGTCCAGTCCTCCGGGATAATCGCCAGGCCGTTAGCCTTGACCATCGAGCTCAAGATGCCCGATCCCTGACCGCCGGTGAGAAAAGCGCGGTACTCCCCGGCCTGCTCCTCGACGCGCACGCGCACGTAATGCCGGCGATTATCCTTGTGGGGGATCTCGTCCATCAGTGCAGCTTCCACCCTGGGACGTGGCCAGTCCGTCCGACCCAGCATCTCGAATATGGCCGGCCGAACGAACATCTCGAACGAGAGCATCACCGAGACTGGATTGCCCGGCAGCCCCAGAACTGGCACGGGGCGCTTCGATCCTGTCGTGGGATCGTCAATTTGCCCGAAAGCCAGCGGTTTGCCCGGTTTCATCCGCACTCGCCAGAAGTGGATCTCGCCCTCGGTCGCCAGCACGTTCTTGACGATGTCAAAGTCGCCCACCGAGACGCCTCCCGAGGTCAGGAACAGGTCCACTCCCTGCGCCAGGCCCATGCGGATTTTTTCCGTCAGGTCCTCGATCCGATCGCGGGCGATCCCCAGCATGATGGGGATTCCACCGCACATGATCACCTGGGCGGCGTTGGAGTAGCTGTTGGCGTTGCGAATCTTGCCCGGCGCGAGGGGAGCCTCGATCTCTACCACCTCGTCACCGGTAGCCAGAATCGCCACGCGGGGGCGGCGGACTATGGCGACCTCGGCGCGTCCCAGCGTTGCCAGCATCCCGATCTCTTGGGGGCGGACGAGGACCCCACGTGGCAGCACCAGACTTCCCTGGCGCACGTCTTCCCCCGCCGGGCGGATGTATTGGCCCACCGGAGGTGCGGCGAACACGTCCACCCATTCCCCTTGCGAGACCGTGTCCTCGACTTTGACGACGGCATCGGCCCCTGGCGGGATCGGTGCGCCGGTCATAATGCGGATGGCCGTGCCGGGGGTGACCGGCGTCTCGGTGACGTAACCCGCCGCCAATTCGCCGACGATCCGCAGACGGGCGGGGGACTCCCGGCTGGCTCTGGCAGTGTCGGCCGCCAGCACCGCATACCCATCCATCGAGGAGTTGGCGTGCGGGGGGATGTCCATGTCGGCGTACACATCTTTGGCCAGGACCCTGTCCACGCTCTCCAAGATGGGCACACGTTCAGGCTCCAGAGGGCTAAAGACGCTCAACACCCGTTCCAGCGCGTCTTCGACGCTCAGCATTGGTTCCATCATGGTGTCTCCTCCTTAACGTAAGCGTTCAGGGGAGGCTCAGGCGGGGTCACAGATCTCCTCTGAGCGGGGTAGGTGAACGCCTACAACGAAGAAAGCGTTCTAGATGTTGGTTTGCGGGCGGTACTCTCCCCATACCTGTCGCAGGACGGCGCAGATCTCGCCCAGGGTGCAGTCGGCCTCGACGGCCTCGACAAAGAGCGGCGTGAGGAGAACGTCGGGGCTGCGGGCGGCCCGCTCGATGCGCGCCAGGAGGGCGGAGGCTCGCTCGCCGTCCCGCCGCGCCCGCAGGGCTGCCAGCCGCGCCCGCTGCTGCTCCTCGACCGCCGGGTCCACCAGCAGCCGCCCCATCGTCACAGCTTCTTCCTCAACCCGCAGGTCGTTCACTCCCACGATGGTCCGCTCTCCCGTCTCGATCTCTTTCTGGTAACGGTAGGCGGCGTCGGCGATCTCTTGCTGGACGTACCCCTGCTCGATGGCGTCCAATGCTCCGCCCATCTCGTCAATCCGCTCGATGTATGCTGCAGCGCGGCGCTCGATCTCGTCGGTGAGATACTCGATCAAGTAGGAACCGGCCAGAGGGTCTACCGTATGCGCGACGCCCGATTCGTGGGCGATGATCTGCTGGGTGCGCAGAGCGATGCGCACCGAGTCCTCGGTCGGCAGCCAGAGCGCCTCGTCCCGCGAGTTGGTGTGCAGCGATTGGGTGCCGCCCAACACCGCCGCCAGTGCCTGGAGCGTCACCCGCACGACGTTGTTCTCCGGCTGCTGCGCGGTGAGGGTGCAGCCGGCGGTCTGAGTGTGGAAGCGCAGGGTCCAGGAGCGGGAATCGTGGGCACCAAACCGTTCCCGCATGATGCGGGCCCACAGCCGGCGGGCGGCGCGGAACTTGGCGATCTCTTCTAGAAAATCGTTGTGCGCGTTGAAGAAGAAGGAGAACCGCGGCGCGAAGACGTCCACGTCCAAACCGGCTTCGATGGCGGCCTGGACGTAGGCGATGCCGTTGGCCAGCGTGAACGCGACCTCCTGCACGGCGGTCGAACCGGCCTCGCGGATGTGGTAGCCGCTGATGCTGATGGTGTTCCAGCGAGGCACTTTGGCCGCGCAGTAGCGGAACAGGTCGGTCACCAGCCGCATCGAGGGGCGGGGTGGGAAGATGTAAGTGCCGCGGGCGACGTATTCTTTCAGGATGTCGTTCTGGACGGTGCCGTGCAGTTTTGCCGGCGGCACGCCCTGCTCTTTGCCCACGGCGATGACCATCGCCAACAGCACGGCCGCCGGCGCGTTGATGGTCATCGAAGTGGAGACCCGGTCCAACGGGATGCCGTCGAACAGCGTGCGTACGTCGTCCAGACTGCTGATCGAGACGCCGACTTTGCCCACCTCTCCCTCGGCCAACGGCGCGTCGGCGTCGTAGCCGATCTGGGTGGGCAGGTCGAAGGCGACGGAGAGGCCGGTCTGCCCCTGCGCCAGCAGGTACTTGTAGCGGGCGTTCGACTCCTCGGCCGTGGCGTACCCGGCGTACTGGCGCATCGTCCAGAAGCGGCCGCGGTACATCGTCGGCTGCACGCCCCGGGTGAAGGGGTATTCGCCGGGAAAGCCCAGATCGGCGAGATAGTCCATCTCCGCGTCGGCCGGGGTGTAGACCCGGTCCAGCGGGATGCCAGAGGCGGTCTCGAACTGCGCCCGCCGTTCAGGCGAGCGGTCGAGCACCGGTTGAAGCGTGTTTTCTTCCCACGCTTGTCGCGCGCGTGTCAAGTCGGTCAATGGTTTTTCCTCCAAGCAGTGTTAGCCTGCACAAAGCTAGCCCCTAATCCTTAGACGCATCTCTTCAACAATCCACAGGAGGCGTTCGAGTGGCTCACTGGAAAGCAATGGTATCAGACGCTCAATGGCCTCAAGAACGTAGAATTTATCCTGCTTGTGCAAACGCAGAACGATCAAGCCGGGGAATTGTGCCGGTGGATATGCACGGATATCAGCGAAATCCAGGTCAAGGGTGATCAAGACACGTCCTTCTTCCTGGCACATAGAAGCGATATCGGAATCCGACCAACCTTCCAAGTGCTGCTCAAGCACAGTAGCGGCATCATAGCCAACCTGACGCAGCAAATCGGCTACCTCAACTGGCAGATTCTCATCAATCTTGAATTCCATCGTGTTGTCTATGCCAGAATAGCGACCACACGCTCGCGGGCCAACTCAGCAGCGTATGTCATAGCGGCCTGCACCGCCTCCCGACTCAGGGATGGGTAACTGTGCAAAATCTCATCGGGAGAGAGACCGGCAGCAAGATTGTCGAGGATAACCGAAACCATAATGCGCGTACCTTTGATGCAGGCCCTCCCGTGACAGATGAAGGGATCAACGACAATATAATCTTGCCAACTCATAAACAACCTCCCCAGAACACTGTGATTGTAATTATATCGTGTTTCTCTAGCGAACGTAAGGGCTTGGTCATTCTGAGCGACCGAAGGGAGCGAAGAATCTCGCAATGGCGATAGTTCAACCTCTCAATGAAGCGATATCCCTCGTCGTTCCGCTTCCTTCGCCCTGCTCAGGACAAGCTCTCGGAATGACACATCCGCAGGTAGGCTGAGTAGTGGGCACCAACGACACCGAGATCTGCCGCTGCGACCAAGGCGGCGAAGCTACCGAGAGAGCAGTCGGCTGGAGCGAGATGTTGGGCGGCCTGATACATCCTCATCTTTTCTGCTTGCGCTCCACAACGATATCGTAGATTCTCTGGGACGCTTCTTCTGGATCTTCATGCTCCCATACTCGAATGACCCGCCATCCTAATGCTTCCAACCGGCTCGTTGTGTCCAGATCGCGTTCCTGATTCTGTTTGATTTTCTGAGCCCAGAATTCGGCATTGGCTTTCGCTTGTGTTCCATGAACTGGACAGCCATGCCAGAAACATCCATCAACGAAAACTGCCACTTTCGCAGATCGGAAAACAATATCCGCTTTTCTATTCAAATTCTCGACGGGTCTTTCGTCGAGCCGAAAACGGAGACCCTTGCGATGAAGCGCCGAACGAAGTGCCTTCTCTGGGGCAGTGTCTCGTGGCTTGGCGGCCTTCATTCTGGCCAAAGCCGCTTCAGATGAAGGAGTCGGCCTGGGTATCCTTTTTTCATTATTTGCAGCTTTTGGCTTTCTTGGCATAACGAAGCCACTCAAGGGTTGGATAACAAGGTTCGTATTCTTGCCTTGATGTTTTCGTACACGGTTGTTAATCTTTGGGACATTTTCCATCGTCACTACATGTGGACTCGTCTCACCTAGCAGTCTCTCGAATTCACGAAGCAGCCACCATTTTCCTCCTGTTCGAGTCTTGTCTCTGATCTTGTTAGAGTGTGTAGAGAATGGTTGACAAGGCGCACAGCCGGCCAGAATCTTTGATACATTATTCGACCAGTATCTTTCATTTATTTCTTGGCCGCGAAGATCTGAGACATCCCTCAGAATGAACTCGGCCCGTACATTCTGTTCGTAAGGATACCTGCAAGATTCGTCGACATCTACTCCTGCAACGACGGTTACACCCGCCTGCTTTAGTCCGCAAGAAAGCCCACCTATACCGCAGAATATGTCAATGGCTGATGTATTCATACTGACTCCAAGATGAACATAAGAGCTTGTTGGAACATTTCGTTACTATTCAGTTGCTCCCGCCGGATTTGACAATCCGGCGGATCAACAGGCAAAATCAAGCGAATTTGACCGTTTTCGGTTTGCAAACACCTTTTTCGCCACCGACGGCTTGGATTTGGCAATCCAAGCCGAGCAGGGTGAGTAGTTACAACATTTCTCTGTATTTGCCACCCAACTTCATTTTAACACACCGGCGCGTGTCGTGTCAACCTCAGCGCTCAATCGCGCAGCCCACGGCCGCGCAGCAGGCCGTCTGCCCAGGCGGCCTCTTGCGGTGTGAGGAAGGCCGAAGGCGGACGGCGGTAGTCCACCCGGTCGCCGTAGCCGCCGTTGTCGTAGCAGCGGGTGAAGACCGCGCCGAGGTCGAGGGGCGCGTCTGGGTCGGGCACGCGCAGGGGGACACCCAGCACCGGCAGCCGCTGGTGAAGCGCGATCGGGTAGACCTCGATCTGCTCCGCTTCCACCGCCCGTCGCACAGCGATCCGGTAGCGGTGCGGCGGCAGGCGCGGCACGATTTCGGCCGGAAAGACGGTCGGTTGGCCGCTCGACAGCAGATCAATCTCCACCAGATTGATGGCGCTGTTCAAGACGTCGGCCTGTTTGCGCAAGTACTGCTCCCGCCCAGCCCCCGCCACTTTGTTGGTTGGACCGAGCACCTCGATCAGCGTAACGACCTCGTCGCCGGCGGCGTGGACGATTTCCAGGTATGGCTCGCGGTGCTCCACCGGCGGAAAACGGATGATCACCGGCGTCGCGTCGGTCTCCGCCCACTCATCTACCGTCACGTCCGGGGGGGTCGAGGTGTACGTGGGCGGCGGCTCTCTCAGCGCCCGCGCCGGTTCCAGCAGCAGGACGTCCGAGTAAAAGGCGTGGGGCGGGACGAGAACGTACACCCGTTCCCCCATGCGGGCGTAATAACGCGGGGGCAAATGAGGCTGGAGCGTATCCGCGATGTAGGTGATCAATCGCTGATGTACGTCCGGCCAATGTGCGGGCGCTTCGAGATAGGGATCCATTCCGGGAAAGGGACTCGGCATGGCGTTCCTCCTTACTTGATCCCCCTGATCGCGTCAGCTATGCACCATTCACCTGTCACTCCTCATCTTCCAGGATGCGGGTGATCTCCGCCAACAGGTCATCGGGAAGGCGCACACCGGCGGCCTGGACGTTCGACTCGACGTGGGCGGGACGGGTGGCGCCGGTGACGACGGCGCTGATCTCCGGGCGGCGTAGGATCCAGGCCAGCGCCAGTTGGGACATCGTCAGGCCCGCGCTCTGGGCTGCCGCCGTCAGCCGCCGCGCTTTAGCGACGTTCGCTTCCGTCAGGTCGCCTTTCAACCAATTGCTGCGCCCGCCCCGGCTGTCGGCCGGGACGCCGTCGTTGTACTTGCCGGTCAGCAGTCCCTGGGCCAGCGGGCTGAAGACGGTGACGCCGATGCCGTACTTGGCGCAGGTCGGCAAGATCTCGGGCTCGACGTGCCGATCGAGCATGTTGTAGCGGGGCTGCTCCACCTGCGGCGGGTAGGCGCGAAAGGCCCGCGCAGCGCCGACCGCCGCCTCGATCTGGGCCGCGCTCCAGACGCTGGTGCCCCAGTAGAGCACTTTCCCCTGGTGAACCAGATCGTCCATCGCCCGCACCACCTCCTCGACGGGCGTTTCGGGGTCGTACCGGTGGCAAAAGTACAGGTCGAGGTACTCGGTGCCCAGGCGGCGCAGAGAACTCTCCACGGACTCGATGATATGTTTGCGGCTGAGACCCCGGTCGTTGACGCCGTCGCTCATGGGCCAGAAGACTTTGCTCGAAATGACCAAATCCTGCCGGCGCAGACCGAGGTTGCGGATGACCTCGCCCATCACTCGCTCGGCCTCGCCGTTGGCGTAGACGTCGGCGTTGTCGAGAAAGTTGACGCCGCTTTCTACAGCGGCTTTGATGCACACCTGGGCGGTCTCCCGATCCACTGCGTCGCCGAAGGTGAGCCATGCCCCCAGTCCAATCTCGCTGACCTTGAGGCCAGCCTGTCCCAATCTCCGATATTCCATTTTATACCTCCACGTAAAAAATCAACTCGCTTCTCTCAGTCGCTGGATCACCCAGGCGCGGGCCGGATGTTCCACCCGTTCCAACTCGGCGATGACGGCCTCCCGCTCGTATGCGACCCGCCGCACTGTGACCGTGCATTCGCCGCCCACAAAATCGAGCAGGGCGTAGGCCGGACGCGGGTCGCCGTCGAGGGGCAGCCCGACGCTGCCATCGTTCACGATGCGCACGCCGTCCACGATCCGGTCCACGGGCTGGTGGGTGTGACCGTAGAGGATCAACCGCCCGTCCAATCCGGCAAAAAAGTCCCGCATCTGTTCCACCGGGGTGTTGGGGCGGAGCGGCATCTCGTCGTCCCGCGCGTTGGCGTGGACGGCGACGACGCGCCCGTAGCCGGGCACGTCCATTTGGATTCGGGTGGGCAGGTCGCGCAAGAACTCGTAATCGTCGTAGGGAAGCCGTTCCACCGTCCAGCGGAAGTTGGCGTCCCGTTCGGCCAGTGCGGCCGGCAGCGCCGCCCAATCCGCCGCCGAGCGGACCGGGGGTTGCGCGGGCCGCCGCCCGGTGATCAGGTAGCGGTCGGTGTTGCCCTGGAGAAACGCCGCGTTGGGCAGCGCCCGCAGCCGGGCCACCGTCTCGGCCGGCCATGGGCAGAAGGCCGCCAGGTCGCCCAGCACCCACGTGACGTCGGGCGTGCCCTGAGCGGCCACGTCGGCCAGGACGGCTTCCAGCGCCAATAAATTGCCGTGTACGTCGGAAAGCACAGCCAGTCGCATCATGTTTTGAATACCTCCTGTATGCGGGGCAGGCTCAACGTTCCCCAGATGATGGTCAGCAAGAGCAGGGAGAGCGCCATATCCCGTGGTTGTGTCTGCCGGGCGTACTCGTTGGCGTCGAACAGGGCGTGGTTGATCCAGACGTGGGTCTGGTAGAGAGTCACCGCGATCAACGTCCCCCGGCGGCTCCAGGAACGAAACCGCATCAGCCCCACTGCTGCAGCGACGAAGAGCACGCCCCAGCAGCCAGCCATCGCCGCCAGATAGGTCAACGGCACCGTCGTCGTCGCGGGCAGGGTCGCGTTGTACCACAGGGCTGCGATGGCCCGTGCCAGATTGGCCAATCCCAGCGTCAGCACCAGCAGGCCCAAGAGGACGATGCCTTTCTGAGCAGTTGTGAGGGGCTTTTTCACGGCATCAGTACGATCTTGCCGAACTGCTCCCCACGCTCCAGGGCCTCGAAGGCCGCCCGTCCCTCGGAAAGAGGCATCACCCGGTCCACCACCGTCTTTAACTTGCCGCCCCACACCAGCTCCATCACGTCATGGAAATCCTGGTGGGATCCCATAGTCGAGCCGATGATGCTGATCTGTTTGCCAAAGACGAAGCGGATGTCAATCTCGGTTTTCGGACCGGAGGTGTTGCCGACGACGACGATGCGTCCCCCGCGCGCCACAGCCCGTATGCTCTGGCCCAGCGTCGCCTGGCCGATGTTGTCCACCACCACGTCCACGCCGCGCCGACCGGTCAGCTTGTACAGCGTCTTGCTCCAGGTGGAGTCCTCGTGGTAGTTGAGCACCACGTCGGCGCCCAACGCCTGGGCCTTTTCCATCTTTTCTGCGCTGCTGGTGAGGGCGTAGACGGTAGCCCCGGCCAATTTGGCGATCTGGATGGCCATCGAGTTGACGCCGCCGCCGGCGCCGATGACGAGCACCGATTCGCCAGGCTGCACCCTGGCACGGTGAATGAGCATGCGCCAGGCGGTGAGGGAGACGAGCAGGGGCGCGGCCGCCTGGCTAAAGTCCCACGCCTCCGGGATGAGCATCAGGTTGGCGGCGGGCACCGCCACGTATTCGGCATGTCCGCCCCGCAGATGTTCCCCCAGGATCAGGTAGCCCGGGCTGACGGAATGCTCGCCCCGGCGGGTGAACTCGTCCTCGACCGTGGTGAGGCCTGGATCCACAACCACCCGCTGGCCCACTTCCCACACCTCGCGATTCACGCCTTCGCCCAGCGCGGCGATCTCTCCGGCCACATCGGCTCCGGTCCAGTGGGGCAGTTCCAGCTTGAGGCCCGGCCAGCCACGCCGAACCCAGACGTCGAGGTGATTGAGAGCGCATGCCCGCACCCGGATCAGCACCTGGCCCGGACCGACTTGGGGGTCGGGCACGTCGGTGTACTGTAAAACGTCGAGATCGCCGTGTTCGTGGAAACAGAGCGCTTTCATCCCTCTCTCCTTATCGCAGTCCTGTCTCTAAGCGCGCGATCACCATGCGCTGGATTTCGCTGGTGCCCTCATAGATCTCAGTCACCTTGGCGTCGCGGAAGTATCGCTCGATGGGCAGTTCCTTGCTGTACCCCATCCCGGCGTGGATCTGGATCGCCTGCGTCGTCACCCACATAGCGGTTTCGGAAGCAAACGTTTTTGCCATGCAGGATTCGAGGGTGTAGCGGCGACCGGTCTTTTTGAAATCCTCCTTCGCCAGTGCAGCCTGGTAGATGAGCAGGCGGCTGGCCTCGATGCGCATTTTCATGTCGGCGATCTTTTGCTGGATCATCTGGAACTGGCCGATTTTTTGACCAAAGGCCTCCCGCTCGCAGGCATACTGAACTGATGCCTCGTACGCCGCCTCGGCGATGCCCAACGCCTGAGCGGCGATGCCGATGCGCCCGGCGTCCAACACGGACATCGAAATGATAAAGCCATTGCCTTCTTCGCCCAGCCGATGGTCTACCGGGCAGTGATAGTCCTCGAAATGAATCTCGCAAGTCGCCGAGGCGCGGATGCCCAACTTGGGCTCGGTTTTGCCCCGGGAGAAGCCCGGCTGGTCGGTGTCAATGACAAAGGCGCTGACGCCCTTGTGACGCGGCTGTGCGTCGGGGTCGGTCTGGACGAAGAGGACGATGTATTTGGCGGCTGGTCCGCTGCTGATCCACGATTTGGTGCCGTTGATGACATAGTGGGAGCCATCGGGGGAGAGGATGGCCGTCACGCGCATATTGCCGGCGTCGGAGCCGGACTGCGGCTCCGTCAGGGCGTAGGCCCCCACGACCTCGCCGCTGGCTACGGGGCGCAGGTAGGTTTGCTTCTGCTCCTCGGTTCCATAGCGCAGGAAGCCGTAACAATAGAGCGAGTTGTTGACCGACATGACGACCCCGTGCGAGGCGTCCACCTTGGAGATTTCCTCCAGAGCCAGCACGTAGGCCATGGTGTCCATGCCCACGCCGCCGTATTCCTCTGGCACTTCGATGCCCATAAAGCCCTGCTCTCCCATCTTGCGGATCGTCTCGTAGGGGAACTCGCCTGTCTCGTCGTGGTGAGCGGCGATGGGAGCGATCTCTTTCTGGGCAAACTCGCGTGCCATGTCGCGGATCATGCGGTGTTCTTCACTCAGGTTCAGGTCCATCGAATTTCCTCCTTAATGATGATTGTTTTCGACACTATATCCCAAATCCAATTTGGGATATATTTGGGATAAACGATGCTAGCAGGGTAAAAGGTTGATATCCCAAATCCAATTTGGGATATATTTGGGATAAAAATCGGCAATTCTTCCTCAATCCAGGACCTCGAGGGCTGGAAAGAACAAGGCCTCACTTCAGGATGTAATACGTGCCCTTCTTGGCCCCAATCTTGAGCAGGATGTCCCGCTCTACCAGGTCGACCAGGTCCAACCGCACTGTCTCGGCGCTGACGTCGGGGCACAGATCTCGATACTCTCGATTGGTGATGCGCCCGTGCTCCTGGACGTAGGCCAGCGCTTTGGCCTGCCGTTCGTTCATCGTGCGGGTCCAGGAGGGGAGGGGGGGGCGCTCCCGAACGTTGAAGAGGGTCACGGTAAAGGAATAGGGGGTATCCCTGAACGTGGGCGGGGGATGACCGGCCCGCACCATCTCCTCGATCATCAGATCAACGCCCAACCCCAACTCTTCGATGTAGCCCCAATGGTACAGGCAGGAGACGAGGCGAGGATTGCGGGAGAAATGCTCGTCCACGATGTTGTCCACGGTGATAAAGCCGGGCAGCCCTCCTGGGCTGATGACCTCCATCCGGTCGGCGAACATGCGCACCTCGATGCGCCGTCCACCCAGGCGATAATCCCGGTGCGCCACGGCGTTGACCAGCGCCTCGCGCACGGCTGCGACCGGATACTCGGTCCGCTCCTGCCTTTCCAGCCCGGTGACGACCGCCCCGATGCGCATCTCTTCCCCCACGACCTCCCACGTGCGCCGGATGATGCGCGCCAATGGGCCGCCGATCTCTTCGCGCCGACCGTAACCCGGCTGTCCGGTCTCCCCGCGGGACTGGGTGCCGACGAATTTGACAAAGGTCAGTCCACTCTGGGGCAGAAAGGCCTGGGGGTTGTGAGCGAACAGCAGCACGCCAGCGATGGTGGGACGGCCGGTGTCGTCTAAGGCGCCCACCTCTTTCAGCAATTCGTCTGGGGAGCGGGTCCACTCGCGGTGTTGACGTTCCTCCCAGCGCTCGATGAACTCGGCGATGAACTCGTCGTCGAAATCCGCCCGCCGCGCTCCCGGCGCCATCTCCTCTTCGAAATCTCCGGTCGACTTGGTGACCGCCAACTGCCGAATTTGGTCGCCACTGAGGGGGCGGTTCTCCGTGCCCGTGCGAACCACGACCCGCCCGTCGGCCAGGCTGTGTAGCTCGGAGCTGCGGTTGACGACGATGGCAAAGGCCTGCCCATCCTCGGCAGCGGCCTGGTGCCAGCGGACCACCACCGGGGGCCGACATTCTATCACGGCAGCCCGCAGCGTCTCCTCCACCTCGTCGGCGTATACCTGCCCGATCGCCTGCCCGGTCTCGTCCACACCGATGAGGATGACCCCGCCGTCCGAGTTGGCAAAGGCCACCAGCGTTTCGGCCAGTTCCTCGACTTTAGGCTCTGGCATAAAGGCCATCATCTGGCCAGGGCGACGCTCGTGCGGAGTGGCCCGCATCTTCATCTCGTTCTACTCCCCTCGTATGTCACCATACCACCTCACTCCCCATCGCTGACTACATCCACTGACGTTGCCCAGTTCAGATAAGCGCCGCGCATCTCTGGCTCGATACCTGCCGGTTGGACCATCTCGAGACAGACCTCCCAGAGCGTCGTGCAACTATTATACCCCAAAGCAGCCAGGAACGTAAACTACACACACCTCAGAAACCAAGTTGTCTCCCCAATGAATGGTGGCTCGCGCCTCACTTGACGTACTGGTAGACGTCCACCCGCGTAAAGTGAGCCTCGTGTGCCAGTTCCCCGCCGTCCGCCAACCAGGCCTGTACCAGTCCGCGTTCGTCCCACATCGCCGTCTCGGTGGCGACCAACCAGACCGCGCGGTATTCCGCTGTAGCTGTCTCCAGATCGTGGGCTATCCTCGCCTCGTCCGTCAGGTAAGAGCCGTCCGGCGCACGGTAGTTGGTGTAGAGACCCTCCCTCCAATGGTATGACAGAGCGGTGGGAAAATAATAATCAAAGGTATACCGGCCGTGAGGGATCTGAAAGAGGATCAGTTCGTCGGGGGAGTAGTGAGCAGCCACGTGAGCAGCGGCGGCGCGAAAATCGGATTTGATGGGCGTGGTGGCCTGATGCCACAGGTTGATGGTGTTGAAAGCAAAGAGGATGCTCACCACGAGCACGGTTGCCCAGCGACCCACCTCGCCCCAGCGCCAGATGGGAGCCAGCCCCACGGCGACGAGCAGGTAAAAGGCCGGGGCGGACCATATCAGGTATCGGTCGGTAAAGAGGGGCTGCCGCAGGGAGATGAGCCACACTCCCAACAGGGGCGCGACGAGCCAGGTCGTCACTGCGACGTACTCCCGGCTCTCTCCCGACCGGGATTGGGTGGGGGGGAGCAGCCATCGGCCCGCCAACCCCCAGGTGATCAGCGCTGCCATCAACAGCGCTCCCCAGGGCCAGCCCTGGCTCGTGACGCCCAGACTCCAGCCAGTGAACAGTATTTCGACCATCTGGCCCAGTCCGTAGGGATAAAAGCCCGTCTCACGGACCCGGAATACCTGCGGGGCCTGCCACAGGAGGAGGGGCAGATAGGGCAAAGTCAGGCAGGCCAGGCTGACGGACGCCCCTATCCACCGCCGGCGCGCCTGAGGCCACCAGGTGAGGGCCAGGAGGATCTGAACCGGGACGAGCAGGGCGGCGAGCACGTGGGAGTAAAAGGCCAGGCTGGTGGCCACGACCTGCACGGTCCACCACCGTATTCCTCCCCCCTCGAGGGCACGCCGCAGGCTGTAGAGCGCGACCAAGGCCAGGGCCAACACCAACGAGTACATCTTGGTTTCCTGGGCGTACCAGGTCAAGTAAGGAGACCCTGTCATCAGCAGTGCGGCGAGAAGCCCAACACGCCGATCGAACCACTGCCGGCCCAGTGTGTAGGTGAGGGGCACGCTGAGCACGCCAAAGAGGAGGGAGAAAAACCGCATGCCGTACGCGCTGGTGCCGGTGAGGGCGATCCAGCCGCGCAGCAGGACAAAGTACAGCGGCCCGTTCTGCCGGATCATTCCGCCCAGCGCCTGAATCAGGCGGCGGAGCACTCTGCCATCGGATGCCGGGTACAGGCCCACTGGCGATGGGGGGCAGGCGCAGGGAGTGCGCAGGTCGCCGGCCGCCTCCGGAGCGATGACGTGGAGGATCAGATGGGGGAACTCGAAGGCGTAGCAGAGGGCGTCCACCTCGTCCCGCCAGAGGGACTGGGCGTCGAGAGGCGCGGCTCGTACACCGAACGCGACCAGTGTCAACAGGCCGAGGGCCGCGAGATAGATGTTGTGCCGCCGAATCATCACACTGTGCGGTGGTACCAACGAAGAATAATGAGAGCCAGACCCAGGGCCAGCAGGATTCCCAACGCGACCCACAACAGAACGGCTCCTCCGGTAGCCCAGGAAGAAGGGGGAGGAGGGGAGACGGTGGTGTTCTCTACGTCTGGTGTGGAGAGGGGCGACTCTCTCGGCGTCATGGGAGTGGGCAAGGGGGATGGATCGGGGCGTGGTTGTGCACCGTAAAACCACAGCGCAGCGACCAGGATGGCGATTAGGACCAGCGCCAGCGAAAGCAACAGGTGTGAATAGCGACGTAGGCGAGCCATAGGTGATATTATAGCGCAACTCCCCCCGTTGCGCCAATTTTCCCCTCTCACTCTTTGCGCTTGTGTCTCCGCATTGCTGTGCTATAATGAAGCGCAAGGTCATCTGTAACAACAGGAGTCGTCGTGTGCGCTCAAAAGATCAAAAAACGCGTATCATTCTATGGGTCATCAGCCTGCTGATTGTCATCAGCATGGGGCTTAGTCTGGTCACATTCACGCCGCCCCGGGTCACTCCTACTCCCATACCATCTCCCACCCCGTTCCCGACTCGTACTCCCACGCCGATACCTCTGTGACCGCGAGCATCCGTGCGCAACCCCGGTGACGAAGGTGGGCCGCCGCATCACCAGGGGAAATAGGTGATGGTATCCGTCTCGAGATAAGGAGCTTGGACATGGTTAGAAAGCCACTCAACATCTTGTTTCTCGCCGCTGAGGCCGTCCCTTTTGCCAAGGTAGGGGGATTGGCCGATGTGGCTGGCGCGCTGCCCCGGGCGATTCGATCTCTGGGGCACGATGTGCGTTTGATGATACCCCGGTATGGAACGATTCGCAGCAACCAGTTCAACCTCGACAAGATTGGGGATCCGTTCCCCGTCCCGGTCGGTCCTGGACAGGAGCACATTCATCTGATCGGTGGCGTCCTCGGCTCATCCTCCGATCAGCAGGACGCTGTGCCAGTCTATCTGATCTGGAGCGACTCCTATTTCTCCCGCCGCGACCGCGTCTATGGGTTTGAGGATGATGCGCAGCGCTTTGCCGTCTTTGGACACTCGGCCCTGGCGGCGCTGACTCTGCTGAATTGGAAGCCGGACGTGATCCACGCCAACGATTGGCATACCGGCATCGTGCCCACCTGGTTGAATACCGCTGGTCGGCGGGACCCGTTCTACCGGGAGATCGCCTCGCTCTTTACCATTCACAACCTGGCCTATCAGGGGGCCGTGGGCCGGCTGATTCTGACCTTTGCACAGATGGAATACGTCAAGCATCTGTCCGTGGAGCAGCCCGGCACGGTGAATTGGATGGCGCAGGGCATCGCCCACGCCGACCTGGTCAACACCGTCAGCCCGCAGTACGCGCAAGAGATTCTCACACCAGAGATGGGGATGGGCTTGTCGCCGCTGCTGGTGGAGCGGCGAGAGCGTCTCTGCGGCGTGCTCAACGGCATTGATTACGAGCAGTGGAATCCGGCCACGGATCCTCACATTCCCCATCGCTTCGACGTGGCCTCTTTTGATCGGAGGGCGACTAACAAGACCGCTCTCCAGCAGCAAGCTCGTCTCCCAGTACGCCCCGACGTTCCGCTGGTCGGCATGGTCTCGCCCCTGGAAGAGGTCAAGGGGCTGGACCTGGTGGAACCGGTGCTCGAATGGCTGTTGGGGGAGGTCGAGGCCCAGTTCATCATAGTTGGCGCTGGTCAGCCTCACTATCACGAGATGATCGAGCGTGTGCAGGATCGTTTCCCGGACCGCATGCGGGCTTTTCTCAAATTCGACGACGTGTTGGCGCGCCGCATCTATGCCGGGGCCGACCTGTTCCTGATGCCCAGCGGCGTCGAGCCGTGCGGCCAGGAGCAGATGATCGCGATGCGATATGGCTGTGTTCCGGTCGTGAGTGCGGTCGGTGGTCTCATAGACACGGTAGCTGACCATACAGCCATGCATGGGCGCGGGACCGGCTTCACTTTTTCCGGTCACACAGCCGAGGCCTGTCAGGGCGCGTTGCAGCAGGCCCTGGATATCTACCGCGACAAAAAAGATGCCTGGCGTGGCATTCAGAGGCGGGGTATGTCGGTCGATTTTTCCTGGTCAGCCTCAGCGAAGGAATACGTCAAACTTTATCAGCGAGCGGTGGAACTCCATACTCGATAGAGCAGCGCCGCCGGGGCATAAAGTGCCCCGGCTACGGAGCAACGCCCGCTGAACCGGGTTGGTCTACAAAGCCCAAGCCCCATTGATGGGGCGCTGCTCTGTAGCCCGGCGAAAGTCGCCGGGCGTGTTCTGCCAGGCATAGTACTGATGTTGTCAATGTTCAGTTGCCAGCCCCTGTGAGTAAGATAGCTGAACGGTTACAAGATTTCTTGTCAATATTTGGGGGAATGCTGTCATCTTGACGCCCTCAAGGCCGGCGGGATGCTGGCGTTCCTTATCTCGCCCCGATCTATTGTAAAGGTCTATGAGGAGGCATTATGCGCACTCTGGCGATGATCCTGGCGGGCGGGGCGGGCAGCCGTTTGAGCGCGCTGACGCAAAAGCGGGCCAAGCCGGCCGTCCCCTTTGCCGGCAAGTACCGTATCATTGATTTTACCCTCTCCAACTGTTCCAATTCCGGCATCTTTAACGTCGGCATCTGTACCCAGTACCGCCCGCGCTCGCTCAACGATCACATCCAATCCGGCTGGGCCTGGGACCTGGATCGCTTGACGGGCGGCGTCACCCTTCTGCAGCCCTACATCGGCAGCCACGACGCGGATTGGTACCACGGCACTGTGGACGCCATCTACCAGAACATGGATTTCATTCGCCGCCAGCGCGCCGACGTGGTCCTGATCCTGGGGGGGGATCACGTCTACAAGATGGACTATGACGTGCTGGTCTCTTTCCACCTGGACCACGAGGCGGATCTGACCATCGCCACGGTGCGAGTCTCGCCGGAGGAGGCCTCCCGCTTTGGCATCCTGGAGGTCAAAGACGAGTACCGGGTGATTGGTTTTGAGGAAAAACCTCGCCAGCCCCGGGGAAACCTCGGTTCGATGGGCATCTATGCCTTCAATGTTGATGTGCTGGACGAGGTTCTGACGGCCGATCATTCCCGCCCCGGTTCCGATCATGATTTCGGCGGTGATGTGATTCCCAGAATGATCCAGACTCACCGCGTGTATGCCCTCCCCTACCACGGCTATTGGGTGGACGTGGGGACCATCGAAGCCTACTGGCAGGCGCATATGGACCTGCTGGTGGACGAGCCGCGCCTGAACCTGTTGGATCGGGAGTGGGTGATACACACGCGCAGCGAGGAGCGGCCTCCGGTCCACCTGCGAAACGGCGCCCTGGTCAAACAGTCCCTCATCACCGATGGATGCGTCGTCGCCGGCAGCGTGGAGCACTCGATTCTATCCCCTGGCGTGCAGATCCGCCCGGGGGCGGTGGTGCGGCACTCGGTCATCATGACCGACGCGGTGATTGAGGAGCACGCGACGGTCGATCACGCTATTCTGGATAAACGGGTGCGGGTCGGCGCCGGGGCGTATGTGGGGTGGGGGGATGGGCTGCCGGTCAATCCTCTGGCCGGTTTGAGCGCTGGCCTCACGGTCGTGGGCAAAAACACCCCCATCCCGGCCGGAGTGCGCGTGGGGCGCAATTGTGTCATCGCGGCCGATCTGGATCAAGACGCGTACTGCCAGGATCTGATCCCCTGTGGGACGACGATTGGAGACGTGGACGTCTAGCGCCATCCTAGTTACCCTCGTGAAAGGACACATCGTGCAGAATCAATGCGTATCCATGGAGTTTCACATCTCGCGCCAGGCGCGAGATCAATACCAATTCGACCAGACCCTCTTCTCGCTGACTGGCAATGTCATTTTCGCCAACTTTTACGCCGTGCGCCTTTTTGCCCAGCAGATGAACGCCCGCCGTGACCTGGTTAGATTCCCCGAGCAGCGGGTGAGAGCGGGCCAGATCAACGCCATGGGGCTGATAGATGAGATTCTACACATCGTCTTGGCCCGCTACCGCGAACAGGAGCGCCCCGACGCCATGCAGCGCACGTTGGATTGGCTGTACGCCGAGCTGGGACAGGAGGAGGTGGACGCGACGCTGCGCCAATTCGCCGACGAGTTTCCCCCCCTGACCGTCTATCGCCGCGAGATTTCCCTGGACGAATACCTGGAGGGGGAGACGGCCGGCGTGCCCCATCGCCTGATCCTGCTGGAAGAACTGCTGATGCTGTGGTTGGCCAACGACAACCCCGCCTTTGTCCCCTTTCTGGAACTGTTCGACGACACCGCCCTCGTCAAGGAGACGGCCTACCGAAAGGTGATGGCAGAGCTGCACGAGTTCTTTGAGACGCAACCTCCCTTTGGCCCCGACCATCAGAACCTGGTGGACATGCTGCGCAGTCCGGCGCTGGCTGTGCCCCACTCCCTCTCCGGTCAATTGGAATACATCTGCTCCCGGTGGGGGTATCTACTGGGCGACTATTTGTACCGCCTCTTGAGCAGCCTGGACCTGATCAAGGAGGAGGAAAAGGCCTCGTTCCTGGGCCCAGGTCCCAGCCGGGTATACGATTTCTCCGGGCTCGGGCCGGACCAGGAGCGTTTCAGCCCCGACAAGGACTGGATGCCCAGTGTGGTGCTGCTCGCCAAGAACACTTACGTCTGGCTGGATCAACTCTCCAAGCGGTATGGCCGCCGGATGACGCATCTGGATCACATCCCCGACGAGGAACTGGACACCCTGGCCCGGCGCGGGTTCACCGGCCTGTGGCTGATCGGCCTCTGGGAGCGCAGCAAAGCCTCCCAAAGGATCAAGCAGATGTGCGGAAACCCCGAAGCGGTCGCCTCGGCCTATTCCCTGTTCGATTACCAGATCGCGGATGACCTGGGGGGCGAGGATGCGTATCAGAATCTGAGGGAGCGGGCCTGGAAGCGGGGGATTCGTCTCTCCAGCGATATGGTGCCCAACCACGTGGGCATTGACGGTAAGTGGGTCATCGAGCACCCCGATTGGTTCATCGCCCTGGATCATAGTCCCTTTCCCTCCTACTCTTTCAACGGCCCAAACCTCTCGTGGAACGAGCGAGTCGGCATCTACCTGGAGGACCACTATTACAGCCGCTCCGACGCTGCGGTGGTGTTCAAGCGGGTGGACCACTGGACTGGCCAGGAGCAGTACATCTACCACGGCAACGACGGCACCAGCATGCCCTGGAACGACACTGCCCAGTTGAACTATCTCAACCCAGAGGTGCGAGAGGCGGTGATCCAGACCATCCTGCACGTGGCTCGCAAGTTCCCCGTCATCCGCTTCGACGCCGCCATGACCCTGGCCAAGAAGCACTATCAGCGCTTGTGGTTCCCGGAACCGGGCACCGGTGGGGCCATCCCCTCGCGGGCGGAGCATGGCCTGACCAAGGAGGCGTTCGACGCAGCGATGCCCACCGAGTTCTGGCGCGAGGTGGTGGACCGCGTGGCCGAGGAGGTGCCAGATACGCTCTTGCTGGCCGAGGCGTTCTGGCTGATGGAAGGGTATTTCGTCCGCACGTTGGGCATGCACCGGGTCTATAACAGCGCGTTCATGAACATGCTGCGGGACGAGGACAATGCCAAGTACCGGAGTGTGATGAAGAACACCCTCGAGTTCGATCCCCAGATTCTCAAGCGGTACGTGAATTTTATGAACAACCCGGACGAGCGGACAGCCGTTGACCAGTTCGGCAAGGGGGACAAGTATTTCGGTATCTGCGTGATGATGGCGACCATGCCCGGCCTGCCGATGTTCGGACATGGCCAGGTGGAGGGGTTCACCGAAAAGTACGGCATGGAGTACCGCCGCGCCTACTGGGACGAGCAGCCGGACCAACGCCTGGTCGAACGGCACGAGCGGGAGGTCTTTCCCCTGCTCCGCCGGCGCACCCTCTTTGCCGGGGTGACGAATTTCCTGCTGTACGACTTTTTCACCCTGGAGGGGCATGTCAACGAGGATGTGTTCGCCTATTCCAATCGCTGGAAGGAGGAGCGGACCCTGGTCGTCTATCACAACAAGTACGCCGAGACCCGGGGCTGGATTCGCACCTCCGCTGCTTATGCCCTCAAGTCCGGCTCGGATGGAGCCAAAAGCCTGGCGCAAAAATGCCTGGGCGAGGGGTTGGGACTGCACGACGATGACGACCATTGGATCATCTTTCGAGATCAGATCACCGGCCTGCAATATCTGCGCCGCAGCAAGGAACTGTTCGACCGCGGGCTGTACGTCCAGTTGGCGGCCTACCAATATCACGTGTTCACGGATTTTTACGAGGTGCAGGAGGACGTGTGGCGTCACTATGAGCAACTGGCGGCCTACCTGGAAGGACGGGGCGTCCCCAGCATCGAGGAGGCGCTCAAGAACATCTTGCTAAAGCCTATTCACCAGCCGTTCCGGGAACTGGTCAGCGCTGGCGTGTTCCGCTGGCTGATGGACGCCCGCGTGACCGAAGCGGACGGGGCTGTGGACGTGCAGGTGCTCGATCAGGTAGAGCAAAGGGCCGCTCACCTGATCGCCGAGATTCAACAGCTGACCGGCGGGCAGGGGGACGGGGCGGACGTCGCCCAGGAGATGCGCCGCCGGGTGGAGGCCGCGCTACGTCTGCCGGTCCTCCCGCCCGCCGATTTGCCGGGGTACGAGGAGGCGGTCTCCTACGCGCGGGCTGGGCTGGATGACGATCCGGCGGCCTGGGGCACGCTGTTCGCCTGGCTGTTTACCCATCCGTTGGGCCGGGTCTTGGGCGAGTCCGACTTGAGCGTTGGGCAGATCGGGCGCAGTTGGCTCGACGAGTGGCTGCTGGACAAGATCGTCGCCGCGGCGCTGCAGGATTCGGGGCTGGACGAGCGGGCGGCGTGGTGGCGGGTCAGAGCGGTCAAGCTGCTGGTCAGCCAGCAGCGTTGGTTCGAGGAGCAGGAGGGAGAGGAAAGCCGGCCCTACCGGGTGCTGGAGACCTGGCTGCGGGACGGCGACGTGCAGCAGTTCCTGCACGTCAATCGGTATCAGGGCGTGCTCTGGTTCAATCAGGAGGCGTTCGAGGAGCTGCTGCGGTGGATGATGCGGGTCGCGGTCGTCACTCTGGTCGCCGACCCCGAGCGGCCAGCGGAGGAGACGGCCCGCCAGATCGCCGCTGCCTACGGTGTCGTGAGCCGATTGCAGCGGGCCGAGGCCGAGTCCGAGTTCCAGGTCGAGGCGTTGTTGAAAGCGGCCCACAAGAGTGCAGCGGAAAAATGACGCCCCAACGCCGCATCCGAAAGGTTTGAAAGTCAGAACTGCCCATGTCGAATTGTCATCTTTGCATCCACGGTCACTTTTATCAGCCCCCGCGCGGGGATCCGTTCGCTAACCACGTGCATCGGGAGCCAGCCGCTTCCCCCTACACCAACTGGAACGAGCGGATCACCGCCGAGTGCTACGCGCCCAACGCCCAGGCCGGCCATTTTGGGCGCATCAGCTTTAACCTGGGCGGCACCCTGGCCCGCTGGCTGGAAGAGCACGCTCCCGCCACCTATCACCGCATCGTCGCCGACGAGCGGACCTACTGGCAGACCCACAGCGTCGGCAATGGCCTGGCTCAGACTGTCCACCACACTATCCTGCCCCTGGCCCGCCGGCGGGACAAAATCTGCCAAATTCGGTGGGGCGTCGCCAGCTTTCAGCACCGCTTCGGCCACGAACCGCTGGGTATGTGGCTTCCGGAGATGGCGGTGGATTACGAGACGCTGGACATCCTGGTGACGGAGGGAATTCGATTCGTCATTCTCTCCGACGAGCAGGTGTCCGGCGAGCTACAGGATGGCGCTGGCCCCTATCGCGTCCCCCTACCCGACGGCGGCGAAATCGCTGTCTTTGTCCGCGACCGGCACCTCTCCAACGCCATCTCCTTCGGCATGCCGGATTCGGCCTACGTGGACGAGTGGCTGGAGGATGAGCTGACCTGGCGCTGTCACCAGGACAAACTGGCCCTCATCGCCACCGATGGTGAGACGTTCGGCCATCACCATCGCCAGGGCGTGATGGTCCTGAATCACATCTTGACCACTCAAACTCGGCACGGGTATGCGCTGACGACGCTGGGACGACATATGCGCCACCATCCCCCCCAGGCGGAGCTGGAGGTGATCGAAAACACTGCCTGGAGCTGCTCCCACGGATTGGAACGCTGGGCCCTCGGCTGTGGCTGCACCCCCGGAGATAGCCGCTGGAAGGGGGCGCTGCGGCGCGCGCTGGACAATCTGGCCAGCGACCTGGACCAGGTATACCTGGCTGCCCTGGAGCGCGTGGGCGTGGAGCCGTGGGGACTGCGAGACGATTATATCGCGGTGGTGCTGGGCCAGGTGGACGGTGCCGAGTTCCTGTCGGCCCACGGCCTGGCCCATCTCGCCGATGAGGAGAGCCGACGCCTGCTCACACTGCTCGAGGCCCAGTTCTACCGTCAACGTATGTACGCCAGCTGCACCTTTTTCTTCGAGGATTTGGACCGCCACGAGCCTCACTATGCCATCGCCAACGCCGTCCGCGCCCTGGCCCTGACCCGTTACGCGACGGGCGACGATCTGTCACACGGTTTCCGCCGCGACCTGACCATCGCCGTCAGTGGAACGACCGATCGCACCGGGGCGGACGTCCTGGACACGATCCTGGTCGAGGCCGAGCTGTGAGCAGCCCCAAGACGCCCTCCTACTCTGATATTGACCTCACCCAATGGCGCGAGTACGACCACGTCTGGACCGATTCCCTGTGGCTGATCGACGCCCGCGATCGCACCGGCGGTCACGCGCTGGACTATCACGGTAATTTCGTGCCCCAGATCGCCACCCAAACCTACTTGCGCTACACCAAAACGGACGATGTCGTGCTTGATCTGTTCCTGGGCTCGGGCACCTCGGCCATCGAGGCCGAGCGGCTCCACCGCCGGCTGATCGGCGTCGAACTGAAACCCGACCTGATCCAGAGCGTGGGGGAGAAAATCTCGCCTCACCTGCTGGACGAGCGCATCCACCTCCTCCAGGGAGACTCGACGGCCTCCCAGACCATCGTCCGGGTGCGTGAGGCGCTGCATCGCATGGACGTCGAGCAGGCCCACCTGCTCATGCTCCA
>DSDT01000420.1 GCA_011048615.1 Chloroflexota bacterium
GAAAAAAGTCCCCTCGCCTTCCGCGCTTTCCACCGTAATCCGTCCCCCGTGCAGGTCCACAATCTCTTTGACGATGGAGAGGCCCAGGCCCGTACCCGGAAGCTGCTTTCTACGCGGCTCTTCTCCTCGGAAGAACCGATCAAAGATATGGGGCAGATCGCTGGTCGAGATGCCGATCCCCGTGTCCGCCACCGTGACCGTAGCCCAGGTCCGTCCTTCCGCCTCTCTCAAACCGGGCGTCACTTCAATCTGCCCACCCGTCGGCGTATACCGGACGCTGTTCTCCACCAGGTTGTTCAATACTTGCATCATCCGCTCTGGATCCACCAGTGCTATAGGATCCTGGCCGTTCACATGCCCTCTGTCCGGAGACCTACACTCCAAAATCACTCCCTGCCTCTGGGCCAACGCGGCGTGGCGGACAACGACCAGGTCGGCCAAGTCGCCAAGGGGCGTCGGGCGCGGCTTCATCTCCATCCGCCCGGCATCAATGCGAGAAATCTGGAGAATGTCCTCTACCAGACTGGCCTGGTGATCCGCCTCCCTCGCCAGTACGTCCAAATAGCTCTGGCATCTATCCGGATTCTTCTGCATCAAGTGGACGTACAGCTTGATTGTTGTGATAGGAGTGCGCAGTTCGTGGGAAATGTTGCTGACAAAACGGGTCTTCATACGGTCCAACGCTCGCAGGTGGCTGACGTCGTGGATCGCCACCACCGCCGCCGGCTGTTCCGACAATTCCCAGAGGGTCACCTCCTCCGACCCCAAGTCCGCGTCCAGCCTGGGAATCTCGATCCTCCCCACCCCCAATTCCAGATCCAGCCCTGTCAGTTCGAGCAGTTCTGGCTTGCAACCTTCTGGTTGAGCGGCCAAACGCCGGATCGCATCCTGCAACTGGTCCGCCTCCTCCGGCGACAGGGTCTGAGTGAGCCATCGGCGGGCGACGGGATTGGCCTGGAGAATCTCTCCTGTCGCGTTGGTGACGGCGATTCCATCGGCAGTGTGGCGGAGAACCGCATCCAGCCGGGCGTACTCGGCCTGTAACTTGGCGGTCCGCTCCTGCACCCGCCGCTCCAACCCCTCGGCGTAGGCGAGCACTTGTTGGTGCAAGCGGGCATTCTCGATGGCCACGGCGGCCTGAGCGGCAAATGCCTCGGACAACCGGGCGTGCTCTGCCGTGTAAAAGCCCGCCTCCCGTTTGTCCAGGGCGATCATCCCGATCAACCGCTCGCCCACCAACATCGGCACGCCCAGCCAGGAGCGAATGCCAGCCCCGAGATGCGTCTCACGGCGAAATCCAGCGTACTCGGCCAGGGCATCGGCCACGATGAAAGGAGAGCGAGTCCGTACGACCTGGCTATTGGGATTGTCATCCTGCATGGGGTCAAACGTAGCACCCAGCAGTTCATCCAAATTGGAGAATCCTCGTCCTCCCACCAATTCCAACAGGGGACTATCTCGTTGAAACAATTGGACCGAGGCCGAGTCATAGGGGACCACTTTTTGTAACTGGGCCAGGATGCGCTCGATCACCTCTTCTTGGTTCAAATCTGCCGTCAGCGCCAGGGCCGCCTCGCGCAGGGTATCTGCCTCCCATCTGCGCGTCTCCTGCTCCAAAGCCCACCGTTCAGTCTCTTCGTACAATCGGGCATTACGGATTGCGACCGCCGCTTGAGCCGCGAGCATGTGGAGTAATTCCACGTCAGTCTTTGAGAATGGCCTGTCGCCCTCAACCAAGAGTACCCCCAGGAACTCTTCTCGCCACTGCACTGGCGCGCCCGCCACAGCGACCAACGGCAGCTCTTCGTACTGCGCCACGTGTCCCGACCACGCGAGATAGTCATCCACCGCCACCGGCTTTCCCGTCTCCCACACCCGGCCAGATAGCCCCTCTCCACGATGCAGAACACTGCCGGGAGTCACCGGGCTGGGACCCACCACGCTCCCCCACTCCAACACATCCTGCTCTGGCGAGTACAGGTACAGTCCCCCCGCCGTTCCCCCCACCAATTCCACCGCCCGCGCCACGATGAAGTACAACAGCCGGTCGAGGTCCAATTGGGCCACCAGCTCCAAACCCACCTCGCGCAGTGCTTCGAACTGCGCAGTCCGCCTCGCTTCATCCTGATTGCTCATTAGCTCTACCTGTCACCATTCGACCGTATCCACACCGCTTACCCACACCTCTCCCTGGGACGTGATGATGATTTCGGCCGGCGGCACCATCCGCAGATCGTCCAATGTGTACCGACCAGAGAGCAGATCCACCGTTTGATTCTCCGAGCCGCGCAGATCCGAGGGAGCGACCACGGGCCGCGATGCGTCGTACCGCCCGGCAACGAGCACATCCACGCACGCCAACAGTTCGTCGGCCCCGTCCATCCCTGCGATCTCCTCCCGCGCATAGCCGGTGAACACCACTACCGAAAGCGTCGTCTCCTCCCGCACCCGCTGGAGCAGAGCGAGGAGGGCGTCGAGCTGCTGCAGCGGCTCCCCGCCGCTGATCGAGAGGCCCTCGATAGCCTGCTCCCGATCCAACGCAGCGATACGCTCCACCAACTCGTCCACCCGCACGAGTTCGCCTCCCGCGTGGGAATGGGTCGCTGGGTTGAAACAGCCCGGGCAGCCCAGCGTACATCCCTGCACCCAGATCACGGCCCGTACACCCGGCCCATTGGCCCGACTGTGCGGCAGAAACTCGTGCACCCGCAGCCGCTCCCCACCCATCACGCTATCCGCCATAGAGCCGCCGCCGCTCCTCCACGTCTACCTCTTCCTGCACCGTCGCATAGGCCTCCGCCGTCATCTCCCGCGACTCGACCTCGCCACCTAATGCCTCCTCCAGGTCCTTGGTCAAATCAAGACACGCCATCCCCTTGACCCCGTGCACCTCGATCTGCACCCGGCCGTTCTCGTCAATGAAAACCTCAATCTCTTCGATCTGCATCTCTCACCCCCTATGCCATCCGCCGCAGCACCAGATGAATCCGCCCATCCTCCCGCACCTCCTCGTTGGCGAGCGTGAATCCCTGCGCCTCCAGCTTGGCCCGCGCCACGTGGTAGGCGTACCGCTGGGTCAACGTCTGCAACAGCTCGTTCGGCCCACGGACTGCCGACCCAATGCTGACCATCTCGTAGGCCCCGCCCACCCAGCGAAAACCGATGTACCCCGCCGCCTTGATATCCACTTTGGCCCCGAACAGCCCTAATCTCCCCCCCTCCTTGTGCTTGTAACCCAGGTCCTGCAACGCCTGGAGCAGGTACTCTTTTTCCACCATCTGCGTCTTGCGAATTCGCACAATCTGAGACATCATCCCTCCTAATTATGTCAACTTGACCACCGGATAATCCCGATACACCGTCCGCCCGGTCTGCACGTCGCGGGCCGTGACGAGCAGCCGCTTGTTCCCGTCAATCGAGAACGCCGCCTCAAACCGCGGCTCTCCCTGCTTCGCCGGTGGATCGGCGACCAAGAACGTGGGGTTGCCCTCGTTCATCCAAAAGTGCGTGCGCCGCTCCTCATCCTCCGGCGTCACCGGCGAGATACGGGCCGCACCGGAGGGATCAAAGACCAACTCCATCGCCTGACCCCCACCACCGCTCCGCCGCCGCTCCCCGATCTCGTAAATCGCAATGCCCAACCGCTCTTGCCCGTCGTGAGTCGCCTTGATGGTCAAACGAGCCACCGCTTCCTCCGCCGGATACGGCGTGCCCCGCTCGACGATCAGCCGATAATCGTACTGATTCTTCTGTCGGTTGAGGTAGCGAATGGCGTAATCGTGCTGGATGTGATCGTAGAAATCCACCCCGGCCACAAAGGCCGCCGCCCCCCGCGCCACCGCGTCCAGCGGACGATTCAGCATCACCCGTTCCCGGCCAAAGATCCGCCGCAGCGTCCGCTGCACCGCCGGGATCTGGCTGCTGCCCCCCACCATCAACACCGCCTCAACGTGTTCCTCGGCGTATCCCCGCTCGCGAGAGTCGTTGAGTGCCCGCCGCACCGTCCGGTCAATAGTGGTAAACACCTCGTGCTCGTCCAGCAGCGCTTCGAACTGCTCGCGCGTGAACGTCGCTGCCAGCACCGCACCGGTATGCGGATTCACCACGCTCACGTCCGCCCGCTCTTGGAAGGACAGCCGCTCCTTGGCCTGCTCACACTCGGTCAGCAGAGCGCGGCTGAGGGGTCGCACGTCCTCGTCGTCGTCGGTGCGCCCGTTCTGCCGGAGCACCTCCTGGAACAGCCATTGGTCCAGCGTCATTCCCCCAACGTCCACCCCGGCCTTGCCCAGCATCCGGCAGCGCCGCCCGGCCCGGGCCGTCTCCTCCTCGATCAACACCACCGCCGCGTGCAACGTTCCCCCGCCAAAATCAAAGATCAAGTAGACGTCGCCCGGCTGAATGTGTGCACCGTACCCCAAAGCCGCCGCCGACGGTTCGTCAATCAACCGGAAACGCGGCATTCCGGCCGCCTCCGCCACCTCCGCCAGCCAATCCTCGTAATGCTCGAACGCCTCCACTGGCACAGTCAGCCCGATCTCCTCGCCGGACACTCCCAACTCGGCGCCGGCGAACGTCAGCACACTGGCGAGGAAATCCCGCCCGGCCTCGGCGTGGGAGATGGACTGCTCATACCCTGCCAGCCGCCGCTTGATGGGACTGCGATTGGCAATGTACCGCTTCATCCAGCGGAACGTGCCCGGCGACTCGTACAAATTTCTGGTCACCACCTGGTCGCCGATCCACTGCCGCTGGTCGGGCGCGTAATGAATGAGGGACGGCACGACCGAAATCTGCTCCCTCGCCCCAGAGACGTGAAAGCGGCCATAGTCCGGCACGTGGACCGGCACCCCCTCTTGTCGCGCCTCGTCCCACATCGCGACCACCGTGTTCGACGTCCCGAAATCAACTCCCAATCGTCCCGGCATACGCTGAGACCTCCTCAGTCATCCCCTGGCTCACCCAGGGCCGGTTCCACGCCAGCCTTGCGCAGCACCTGTCCCCGATAAACCACGCCGACAAACCTCACCACCACCGGCTGCCCCCGTTGAGGAAGCACAGCGGCGCTCAACGGCTCCTGACGGTCAGGATCAAAGGGCGCGCGCTCCCCGATCTCCCCCTCCACCGTCAGCCCGATATCCTCCAAGACCCGCACCAACCGCCGGGCGACGGTCAGCACGTCCCGCGCCGCCACCGGCTGCCCCTCCTCCACCAGGTGGGTCTGCGTAAGCAGTTGCGCGACCGGAGCGGCGGCGGCGGTCAGCAGATGCTCCACCTGTGCCTCGACTCGCCCGCTCACGTGCATCTCGGCGTCCCCCCGCTGCCGCTCCAACACCTGCCGCAGACGGGCCGCCCGCTCTCGCTCCTCCGCCAACTCGATCCGCAAATGCTGTACCTCCCGCTCCAGGTCCAGCGCTCGCTCGCCGGGCGCGCCCGCTTCCCCTTCAGGAACTCGACCCAGTAGTCGCTCTAACCACTTGACCATATCACCCTCTCTCCTCACTCGATCTCGATGTCGAACTCGCCGGCCATAATCGTCAGCCCCTCGCCGATCTCGATGTCGAAGCGGGCCTGGTGGCGCAGCACCCGGTCGGCGAACCGCAGCGCCGTGTGAGCCGGCGAGGGCAGTTGCTCACTCCCCATCAGAACACTCAACGCCCCCAGGTCGGCCGCCGTGGCCTGCCCCAAGGGCTGCGCGAACAGCCTCCGCGCGTCCAACGTCCGCAAGTCCCACAGCGACAGCACCGCCTCTGAATTCCCCAGGACCATAAATGCGCCATCCGGCGAGACGTGCAGCGACGTGACCTGCCCTAGCGGCACCTCCACCTCCCCGATCATCTCCCCGCCGATAGACCCATCCGCTGGCAGGGGAAGGAGCACGCGGGTGAACCGGACGATCCCCTCGGAGCCAGCCGTGATGACGACGGAGCGTTCGGACAACACCTCCACGCCCTCCACCCGCCCCTGGTGATGGGTGAACGGCTTTGTCTTCCGCGTGATCCAATACGAGGTCCCCCCCTGATAAATGCTGACGTCTCCATTGTACCGGCCCATCAGGATCGTATCCCCGATAGATGGGGCAGTTCCATCACTCGAACTCGGCAAAAAGGCTGCGCACCGTCCCACACTGCTCCCACTGCCGACTTTTAGGTGCTGCAAGTCGGGCAGCCTCGCCAAATCGAGCCCCCGATGCAACAGTGCCACTCGATCCAAGCTGGGCGAAATCCCCACCGCCCGCGCCCAATAATATAGCCGCCGCCTCACCAACTCTTGTCCTGCCGATACATCCCACAGCACGAGATCCTGATCCCGCCCCGCCGAAAGCACCTGCGTCGCACCCACCGGCGCGAGGGCCGTCACCGATCCCGCGTGCTGCCCAAGCACCACCGGAGGATCGTCGGGCCGCTCGTCGCTCCAGCAGTAGATGGCACACGGGACGTCGGTCCCGCTCGTCCGCTCTCCCCACAACAGCCTGCCATCGCCCGTAAACGCCACGCAGCCAATCGAGTGATCGAAACCGCTCAGCACATACTCCCGATGAGCGTGCTGATAATTCCACACCACCACCCGCCGCTGTCCTGTGCCAACCGCGATGACGGGCCGGGTGGGAGAGAACGTCACATCGTTGATGCGCCCAGGCACCCGCGCTCGAGCCTGCAGCAGCGCCGGCGGCACGACACGCTCTATCTCCTCCACATCCCACTGCACGGGGAGGGAGGGCCCCAGCATGCCCCCGGCCTCCAGGATACCGATCAACTCTCGAAAGAGCTGCGCTGCCTCTCCACCTTCCGGTGTCCACGCCTCCCGCGCCAGTCTTGTGACAACGTTCAAGCTCCACGCCAGGGGTATCTGGAGGGCCAACTGCCACAGGCTGGGCCAATCGCTGTGCTCGGTCAATGTCTGGATCAGCAGCTCCAACTCGGCCGGGGTCATCTCGGCGGCTCGGGCGACGTAATTCTCCCCGGCCATGGCGGTCAGGAAATCGGCCCGTCCTGCCACCCGCATCTTTTCCCGGATTCGTCGGCGGAGCGATGGGTCGGCGACGGCGTAGGCAGTGCGCAGCAGCCGGTGGTCGAAATCGAGCGCTTCGTACCGCTGCCATTGCTCGGTGACGAACAGGAACACGGCCCGCTCCCGCTCATCCTGCGGCTCGTATCCCGCTTCGAGAGCGATTTGGAGCGCCAGAGAGCGGGGCTCCCCCTCCCCTGTGACGACATAGCGGCATATCGCCTCTCGCGCCTCGGCGCTCTCCAATCCCCGGAGCGCCTCCTGCGCTCGCTCCGCAATGATGGAATCATCGTCTACACTCGCCTCCAACAATGGCTCGACGAATCGAACGTCCTCCCTGGTCACCTGATCCAACCGGCCCACCTTGAGCGCCGTCAGCACCTTGACCGCTGGCGGTGTGGACGCCACCCACTCGTTCTCGAGCAGCAAGGCCGTCAAATCGGGGTGACGGGTCTCGGCCCACACCTCGCACGCCGCGCTGATACCCCGCCAATCAACGAGCTGCCGCAGGCTTTCCCGCGCGATCTCCCGCACCCGGCGGTCATCGCTGCGCGTCACCACTCGCGCCAGCGCCCGAACCGCTCCCATCGAGCCGTCATCGGCCAACCGTCGGAGCGCCCGCCGCCGAATCCAAAAGCCGATCAGCGGCGTCTGATTGTACATCTGGCGCTCCTGCGCCTCTATCTCCCACGTTTGCATCGGTCGTTCACCCCACGCTCTCTATCTCGATGTCGAATTCCCCCACCGAAATCACCGCCGGCTCATCCAGCGCGATGTCAAAGCAGAACTTGGCCCGCAACAGCGCCTCCAACAACTGCCAGCTCCACTCTTCTCCCTCGGTCGCTGTGCCCGCCTGTTTCCACAGGGACTGGGTCACCCATTCCAAATCCTGAGGCGTGGCCTCCGCCAGCGGCTTTTCCCGCAGCACCCACCACAGGTTGACCTCACTATCCGCCCCCGTCCCACTCGAGGCCAGCAGCCACCCGGTCGGGCTGAAGCGCAGTCCCCAGGCCGAGGTCACGTGCCGCTTCAACACGCGGATCTCTGCCCCATCCCGCAGCCGCCAGAAACGAATCGCGCCATCACCGCCGCCACTCACCAAGACACGCCCACTGCCCGTGAACGCCACATTCCACACCGGGGCTGGGGCCTGTATCGTGCGGATGGGGACATAGAGCGCGTCGGCGCGCCTGGCCTGCCAGATCTGAACCAGACCCGCCTCGCCGCCGGCCGCCAGCAACTGCCCATCAGAGCTAAAGGCCAGGCTCGTCACCGGACCAGAGGTCCACCCCATGCACTGCACCTCCTCGGCCCGTCCGGCCTCGTCCATTTGCCAGAGCATGACGCCGCCACCCTTGCCACCGCCGGCCAGGATCGCCCCACTGGGGGCCACGGCATCACAGCGCCCAAAGGCCAGGGCCAGCACCTCTCCGACTCGGGCGTTCTCCCGCTGCATTGGGCGCCCTCCGCGCCGGTTCCACAGACAGACGTGCTGGTCATCGCTTCCACTGGCGAGCACGTCCTGCGTGGGATGAAAGGCGACGCAGCGCACGGCCCGGTCGTGACCCCGCAGCGTGCCCAGAAAACTCCCGTCGGGGACACCCCACAGGCGGACAGTGGTATCCTCGCTGCCGCTGGCCAAGACGTCCGAGCGGGCATTGAAAGCCAGACAAGAAACCCAATCCTCGTGCGCCTGGAAGGTGCGCAGCGGCTGACCGTGAGGCATCTGCCAGAGCCGGATGGTGCGATCCCGGCCGCCGGTCGCTAAAACGGTCCCGGCACAGCCAAAATCGAGGGCCCAGATCGAGCCTTCGTGCCCTCGCAGGGTGCGGAGCAATCCCTCAGCAGACAGCGCCGGCCTCAGGTGAGACGACACAGCGCCTCCCGGGCAGCTCGATGACCCTGTGCGGCGAGATCGCGCAGGGCGTCGAAGGGGATCTGGCGCGCTCCCTCATCACCCCCGCGAACCACCGCCTCGACCAGGAGGTCCACCGCCTCGACGGAGCCATCCCGCACCAACGCCGCGACCGCCCCTCGCCGCAACCACCCGCCGATCAGCGGCGCGCGGTTATACAGGTGCCGACGAAGCGGCTCCAGGTTCACCGCCGATCCCATCACCTGCACACTCACCGCACCTCGAGCTGCAAGGGCACGAATCGCTGCTCGGCCTCTTGCACCTCAGCAAACGAGGCCGAGCGGGCCCGCCCCTCGCGCAGCCAGTCCCGCAGCGCCTGGACCGTCTCCCGCTGCGAGACGGAGAGAGGGACCTGGCGCGCCAACTCGGCCGAGATGTCCTCGGTGGTGAACTCGCGACCGGCGCCGAAACCGAGATACATCCCGTCAATCACCGCCTGCTCGATCTCGGCGCCGACGTACCCCTCAGCTTCGCGCGCCAGCCGTGCAATATCGTAATCCTGAGGCAGGCGGTTCCGTTTGCGCAGGTGGACGGCGAATATCTCTTCCCGCTCCTCCTCCGTCGGCAGGTCGAGGAAAAAGACTTCGTCGAAGCGGCCCTTGCGCAGCAGTTCCGGCGGCAGACTGGCGATGTCGTTGGCAGTGGCGACGACGAAACACGGCGCCGTCTTTTCCTGCATCCAGGTGAGGATGGTCCCAAAGACGCGGGTGCTGGTTCCGCTGTCCAGACCACCGTGGGCCAGGCCCTTTTCTATCTCGTCAATCCAGACCACAGCCGGGGAGACCGTCTCTGCCAGGCGCAGCGCCTGGCGGGTACGCTCTTCCGACTCTCCGATCAGGCTGCCAAAAAGCGCGCCGGCGTCGAGCCGCAGCAGGGGCAGCCGCCACAACCCGCCGATCATCTTGGCGGTCAGGCTCTTGCCGGTGCCAGGGATGCCGATGAGGGCAATACCCTTGGGGGCCGGCAGTCCGTAATCGCGGGCTTTTTGGGTGAACGCCCGTTCCCGCAGTCTCAGCCAGTTCTTTAACACGCCCAATCCCCCCACGTCGTCGGGGGTCTCGGTGGCGGCGTAGAATTCCAACGCCTCGCTCTCGCGGATGACCTGCTTCTTTTCCTCTGTCACCAGGTCTATGTCACGGTCGTCCAACGCGCCGTCCTCCACAATCGCCTTGGCAAAGACACGTTCGGCCTGGGATGCGGACAACCCCACGGCGGCCTGGACGAGTTTTTCTCGCCCCAACGAGGTCAGCTTTACCCTCACTCCCGGCGTCTCGGACAGCCGGTCCAGCACTGCCTCCAGCTCCTCGGCCTGGGGGGGCGGAAAATCCACCACGACGGCCTGGTTCTTTAGTTCCTCGGGCAGTTTGCGGAATGGAGTGGTAACGATGATCGAGTGCTTGGTGAACTTGAGACGCTGTCCGACGTTGCGCAGCTTGCGCTTGACGCGGGCGTCGTTCCAGAACTCGTGCAAGTCCTTGAGGATGAACAGGGTTCCCTCGGCCGCTTTTTCCACCTGCTCCAGCGCTGTGAGGGGATCCCGCACCGAGGGGAGAGCGCCCTGGCCCTTGGGTCCGGAGGCGAGTACCTGGAAGCCATCCGCGACATCCCAAACCAGGCAGGGACGACCCGTCCGCTCGCAGACGGCCTGGATCGTCTCCAAGGCCCGCTCCTCCTCCGGTGTGACCAGCACGATCAGCGTGAATCGCGCCCGCAAGTAGATATCCAGCTGTTTTTCAAAGCTCATCCGGCCTCCTTTAGAAACAGGGCGGGTAGTGTCAGGCGTCAGGGGCCTAGTATAACGCATTACAGGGAGAAAAGTCAAGGTAACGAAGAACGCCGCAGGTAGGGCGGGGTGCCAAATTGCCCTTCCCCGACTCGGCGACTTGTGTGGGAGAGCAGAATGCAATACAAAGAGATCCTGTGCAAGCGGGCGATGGTCATCAACTATGGCGAGGTGATTTACGACGGCCAGGTCTCTACGCTAAAGCGGGATTATATGCACACCAAGATCATCTCCCTCAAGCTGGGAGAAGCATGGCAAGGGTGTGACAATCCCGGTGTGCGCGTGTTAAAACAAAAAGGCTATGGTGTCAAACTGGAGGTGGACACCAACAGCGTGCCCATCGAGCAGGTGATCAGTCAATTGCTGGCCGAATACGCCATCGTGGATATTAACGTGGATAATCCCCCTATGGAGAAAATCATCGCCCGCATCTATACACACCGCGACGTCGCGACAATAGAGAATCACTGCGACCAGCCCTGAGAGAGACGTTGACATGACACGCTATGGATTTGTAATGCTGACGGCTGCTCGGCAACAATGGGTCTATCGGGCCGAGTTGGGAATGCGGGCGGTCCAAACGGCCCTTTTTATGAGTATCTTTGTGGCCCTGTGGTCCACTGCTTTCGGCCTCAGTGGACAGGCAGAGCTGGAAGGCTTTTCACTGGCCGAGATGGTCTGGTATCTGGCGATGACCGAGACCATCGCCCTGTCCAGTGCCCGCGTCTTTATCGAGATCAGCGAGGACGTCAAGGCGGGCAACCTCGCCTACACCCTGGCCCGCCCCCTGAGCTATACCTGGTACCAAGTCGCCAACTCGCTCGGCAACTCGGCTCCCCGCTTCGTCATCAACCTGCTGACCGCGGCCGCGGTAGTGGGGCTGAGCAGCCGGCAGATCGTGGGTAGTCCAACCAGCTTGCTCGCCTTCCTGGGGCTGGCGACCTCGGCCCTGCTCCTGGATGCCCTCATCGCTGTCCTCATCGGCTTGCTGGCCTTCTGGATCGAGGAGGTGCTGCCAGCCTTTTGGATCTATCAAAAGCTGCTCTTTACCGTCGGGGGGCTTTTCCTGCCCCTGGAGTTGTTCCCAGACTGGCTGCGCCGGATCGCTCAATGGCTGCCTTTCCAATTCATCACCTACGCCCCGGCCCGGGCCTTTGTCGCCTTTGAGCCGGATTTTGTGCTGCGAACGGCGGGAGGGCAGCTCGCCTACATTGCCGTCCTGGGAGGATTGATGGCCTTGGTGTGGAGTCGAGCACAGCGCCGCCTTGTGGTACACGGAGGGTAGAGATGCTGTTGGGGGATGGACAGATGATGGCGCGGGATTACATCCTCCAGCAGGGAGACGTGGTCGAACTCGGCATCTAATTCTGTGGGACAAGCCGCTCGAAAACCAACACCAGCGGGTGATCATACACCACGAAACTCTCGTCCAGCCGGCCCAGATCGAGTGTGATCGGTGCAGCGGGCTGGCACAGCGATGGCAGCGCGAAAACCAACCCGGTAGTCGGGTCATCCACCAGCACCACAGGACCTAGCCGGGGATACCGCCCAAAGCAGGCCACCGGCGCAAACCCTGCCTGCCCTGTGAATAGCCGCTCGTAATACCCGGCCGTGAGGGGATACCGATCCGACCAGCGCGCCAGCGTCCCATATCCCCGTCGGCTGGCGATGACAACGTAATCCGCCTCTCTCAACACCCGCTCCATCGCCAGCCATTTTTCCGGTCCATCCTCGTCGAATATGGCGAGTTCCTCCACACGGTAGCCGTACGCCTCGGCGTTGAGGGGCAGCGGATGATCCCAGGCCTCGACCGCCACGCTGGCGCCCGGAGCGACGTGCTCACGAAACCACTGCGAGGCGACCAGCCAGGGATGGGGAGTACGATAGAGGCTGATGAACGTCACGCCATGCAAAGCCGTAGCAGCCAGGACGGCTCCACAGACCCAGCGTCCCCACTGCCTCTGCCAGGCCTGCTCGACGAGCCATCGGGCCGCATAGAGGGCCAACAGGGGAGTGAAAGGCAGCCAGTAGCGGGGAAATTTGGCGTACAGTGCGCCAACGAACGCCACCCCTGGCACAACCCAGGCCAATAGCACCCATTCGGCGCAGCGCGGCGGCTCCTGCACCGCCCGCACCACGGCATAGATCAGCCCTCCCAGGACCACCAATCCCAACGGGATCCCCATCCCCCATTTCAACTGCTGGGCCGCTGGATAGAGGTACGGCCAGGCGGCGTGAAACTGCCGCGTGTACGGCACGTCCAATATGCCCCGCACGATCGCGGCCTGCTGTGAAACGTTGCGCCAAAACGAGGGCCACGCCAGCAGGGCAAAGGGATTGGTCAGCGCAAAGACTGCGCCCCCCCCCACTCCACCCCACAGCCCCAACCAGACGCGCGTCCGCCGGCTGCCTGGAGCCAGCACACACGCCGCCCCCAGCGGGAGCGCCAACAGGACCGCGCTGAACTTGGACCCCAATGCCAGACCTGCCCACACCCCGGCCAGTCCGGCGTCCAACAGCCGCCCCCGTTCAGCCCACCGGGCGGCGAACAACAAGCTACCGACAGTGAAAAAGGCCAGCGGGACATCGGCGGTGTAAAAGTGGGCCTGTTGAATATGCAGGACCATCACCGCGACAAAGGCGATCGCCAGCAGCCCCACCCGCCGACCATAGACCTGCCAGCCCAGTAGCCCCGTCAGCGCCGCCGTCCCCAGGTCGAACAGAGCGGCCAGACCGCGCCCCACCAGCAGCCCGTCGAGGTTGCCGCTCACCCACCTCGCCAGCGCCAGCAGATAGAGCGGCAGGTGCCCATAGGCCAGGTCCGGAGCGACGTCGGCGGCGAGGGGATTCAACCGATCGGGCCAGCACAAACGCTCCGCCGCCCCGACCAGATACCGCTCGTCTGGGTGCGCGCCGATTCCCCCGTCCCAATCGAGGCCGTAAAAGCGCGCCGCTGCTGCTATCAACAACAGCAGCAGCGGGATCAACCAGCCAACCATTCGACGCCAGGATTGACGCGCCATTACTCGACGAAAATCTCGACCCGTTCCCCGTCCTCCTCGTCCACCACATCCATCAACTTGCCCTCAGCGCCAGACTGGATCACACCGGCGAGTTCTTCCAACTTGATCTCGTCTCGGGTGAAACGGGCCCCCATATTGATACCGACGTTGATCAGACTCCAAGGCATCCTTAGCTCGACCTTTTCCCGCCCTGTCTCCAAATCGGTCACCCGGACGCGGAACTGACGCAGCCCCTCTGGACGAGATGGCTGTTTCATAGATGTCTCTTTTCCAAGCGCCTCCAACAGCCGAGACCCTTCCTCGGCGGTGATCTGCCCTTCCTGGATCATTTTTAGAACCTGAATTCGTTCCTCTGCTGTGGTCATCCACGGCCTCCTTGACTGGCAAAAAGCGACCACCGATTGGCAGCCGCTGCGATTGATGCCCCTGGCGCGATTCGAACGCGCGACCTTGAACTTAGGAGGTTCCTGCTCTATCCATTCTGAGCTACAGGGGCCTGATGGGCGTGATTATAACACGCTCTCAGCCACCCGACAAGCAACCGCTCGGAGCAACCATTCAGGGCGACCGCAGCACCAATGGAAGGTAACAGGAAAAGTACTCGAAAAACTCGTACGCCCCCACGTCATAGCCCGCGCCATGAGGACGATAGATCCCTTGAATGTCAAACGCTGGCGCGCCATCCGGCGTACCGGCATCCACACAGGGGGATTCCTCTTGCAACCGATAGTCGCTGCGCGCCGGCGACCGGAACAAAGGATCGGCTGCCACGTTCCCCACGCCGGGCCAGATGACGGTGCCAGCAGCGGTGCGCGAGTAGACGTTGGAATGAGTGACGGTCACAGTCGAGGACGGCGCCACCGCCAGATCCTCCCCATTCTCCCACAGGATCGTGTTGACCACCGTAGCGGCGCCGCCATCCCGCAGCCAGAGACCGCGCTCCCGCTGGTCGGAGATAGTATTGTTGACGACCCGAACCACCCCACCAGCGGCGACCACGACGCCGTTCGTATTGGTATAGATCAAGTTGTTCACCAGGTAGGCCGAACCGCCCTCCACCAACAGCGCCGCACCATCCAGATGGCGCGCCCTGCTGTGATCGAGGCTCAGGGTGGAGCTGAGGACCGCAACGCCCGGATGGAAGGAGGAGGTGAACGTGGAGGAGACCGCCCATCCAGCGTGCTCAATGGTAGCGTAGGCGATGCGATTGTCGGCCAGCGTGTGCCGGAAGAGAATCGTGCCCCACGTCCCGGTGGTGGCCCGGGTAAAGACCACCGGCCGGCTTCGAGCGCCGACCGCCCACAGCCGCCCCTCCACGATCATCGAGCGGCTCGGAGCGAACTGGAGCGTGGCGCTCGGTTCGACAGTCAGCGTGACGCCGACCGGCACCAGGATGTCGGCGCTGATCCGATAGGGATAGGCGCTGCCCGGCAGGGTGAGGTCGTCGGTCAAAACCCCGCCGCGGAAGAAATCCCAATAGACTGTGATGGCGTGGCTCTCCAACCCCCCTGTCTCTGTAACCACAAACTGGTTATCCCGTGTCCAGAGGGTGTGGGTGTAGCGCCAGGTGGTCCCGGTAGGGTAGACCACCCCTCCTCCCTCCCCGCCTACACTGCTGACGTCAACAGCGCGGGAATAGGTGCGCGTCCCTTCCAGCGTCACCACCTGGTCCGGGGTGGCAAAATTCGCCCCACCGTTGGTCGTGATGGCCAGGCCGACGGGCAATTCGTAGGCTCCCTGGTCGGGCGCCCAGCCCTGAGGCCGGTAAACCCCCTCGATGTCCTCGTCTGGCGCACTGTCCGCGCTGCCGGTGTCCACGCAAGGGGACCCCTCCTGAATCCGGTAGTCGCCGTCCTCTGGAGCGCGGAACAGTGGGTCGGCGTTGATGTTCCCCGCGCCGGGCCAAACACCGGCCTCCATCTGCACATCCGAGTAAGTGACGGTGACGGTGGAGAGCGCGTCCAGGTCCAGCGCCGACCGGTTGCCCCACAAGATCGTGTTGACCACTGTGGCCGTACCGCCGGCCGTCCACTCGCCTCGGTACAAATAGATCCCATGTCGACAGTCAGAAATGGTATTGTTCACGATGTGAGCGTGCGTGCCATCTTTGACGGCGATGCCAGAGCCGCTAAAGGGATCCGAATCCTTCCCCAGACAGGTATAGATCAGATTATTCGTCACTGTAACGGCAGAGGGAATCTGGACTTGAAGCGATGTACCGGCCGAAATCCCCTTGTCCCCACAGTGATACAGTTGGTTGCGCTCGATGATGGCCGCGGCCGAGTTCAAGTCCAGGCAATCGTCGGATACATCGTGGATGATGTTATCCAGCACCAACGCCGGTGTGACCGTGCTGTGCAGAGCAATGCCCTCACAGGCATATTCGCCGCGCCGGATGTCGTGGATATAGTTGCCCTGGATGTGGGCGTAACTGGCGGTCACCTGCACCGCGTCCCCCTGGACGTCCGTGATCTCGTTCCGCAGCAGGTAGAGCGTCGAGCCGACTCCCTCCGAGGAAAAGACCTGCACACCGGATGTGGACTCGGAATACCCGGCCCCGCCATACGTATGGCGGATCAGGCTGTCGGCGATGGTCAGGCGGGCGCCATGGGCCGAGATGCACTGGGTCCACGGATCGTGGATCACCTCGCGGGTGTACTCGACCACCGCGTGCTGGATCAGGTTATCCTCCTGGGTACGGTGGAACAAAATGCCGCCCCAATAGGTATCCGCCCACCGGGTGAAGCGGATGGGCTGCTCCTCCATCCCCTGGGCCAGCAGCCGCCCGCCCTCGTTCACGCGCAGATACCGGTCGGGATAGAATTGCAGGGTCGCGCCCGGCTCGATGGTCAGCGTGACACCCGCCGGCACGATAATGTTCTCGGTGATCAGATAGGGCTGCGCGCTGCCAGGGAGGGTGACGTCCTCCTCCAACACACCGCCGTGGAAAAAGTCCCAATAGACCATGATAGTGCGACTGTGCAGTCCATCGGTGATGACGAACGGATTGTCCCGCGCCGTCAGCGTGCTGGTGTAGCGCCAGGTCGTGGCGGTGGGGTACTGCACCCGGAGCGGAAGCGTCTGCAAGCCGCCCTCACCGTTCACATAGACATCCCGCAAGGGAGAACAGTTCCCTTCCAGCGTGACCTGGGGTTGAGTGACGGTGAAATCGGCGCCGCCGTTGGTGCTGATGGAGAGGGTGGTATTCGGTATCTCACTTTGGAGCGTGGGGATGCGCTCGGCGACGAACCACTTGAAATAGTTGCGGCGATCCGCGCTCACTACAGCGGGCAGCGCGTCAATGAGGGGGTACATTGTGGCTACTGAGAACTGGTCGGCTGCGATGGCGGCAATGTGCTGGTAATACCAGCGCGTATAGTCGGGATAGTTCAGGATGCGCTTTACGATATCGCCGGCGTACCAGTTCGGCTCCCAGATACCATGATGTGGATTCCGAAACGTCGAGTCGTGATCCCAGGAGATGAGAAGGAAGCGGTCGTCGGAGGGGTTATTGTAGAGAAAATAATCGTCGCCCTGTCCAATCCACAACGCCCCTTCGTGATTGTCGAGCACGGCCTGGATGGCGAACCAGCGCAACCACTGCTCCATATCGGCCTCCAACTCCGCCTCCCGGCGAAAAGTCTCGTTGGAGCTGTTGGTAAGCGCTTCCGTCAATGCAATGACGTCAGAATAATCGTCCACATGCTGGTTGTTTTTCTTGAGGTAATAGAGGCGGTAGCTGTCGGGGTTGGGCCCCCGGTACCGCAGGTCGGCTCCATCAACGCCCCGGTACAGATTGCCCCAGTCGCTCTCCGGAAAGTGGACCTGCAGGAAATCGTTATCCACCTGCTCGATGTCCAAATAGTCCCCCTCCCGGTTCTTGTTGACGTAAAACGTCACGAACCGGGTATCGGGCGCTGGCAAGCCTGCCCGCTGAAATAGATCGTGGGACAGGGCTTGTCGCCCCAACTCGTGGCTCACCAGGTTCATCCGCTCCCGATCTTGGAACTCGTGCTCGTCACGGAACTTGATCCGGTATGGACGGGGCCAGACGTTGCGGGAGCTTTCCCCCCGGTAGCGCACGCCGACGTTGTAGAATACCTCGTCGGAGTAGACGAACGTCCCATCCAGCAAGACGTTGGAGAACAGGTCACGATTCGTCAGCTCGGTCCAGTTCTCGTGCGTCAAGATCAGGCGGTAAATGGGCAAATCGTTGACTGGTGGATCGTTCTCCACCAGGTAGAGGTAGCTGATGGTCAAGGGCCGGCCTGTCTCGTCAGACACACTGGCAGGCGCGCCATCCGGCACAATCCGCTCCGCTCCCTCGGCGTCAACGGCGGTGATGTAGAACTCGACGTACAGGCCGACGCTGTGAGGAGGGATGACGGCCGTGTGTATCCAATCTCCCGGTACGCTGTCCGCTCCGATCCCATCATCCACCATCGGCACGGACGTGTAGCCGGACGCTCCTTCCGGGCGATAGTGCAGCGTGGTCGTCACGATGTCGCCATTGTCGCTCACCAGCGCTGTCACGGTCACCGGTTGAGTGGAGGGGGGAAAGGACGGCCGATGCACCACATTGTAGATGCACGGCGGGATGTTATCCAGCGAATAGACGCTGTTCTGCGCCCCTGGCGTGCCCAGACTGCTTTCGGCAGGGATGCTATGGCTCCAAGAACAGGGCTGGCTGTTGTCGAACATCGGATTGATCAACTCGAGGGAGGGGCCTTTCCCATCGGGCAGTTCGGGCCAGGGATAATGATCGTCGTAGGTCACCTCATCCATCAACACACCCGCGGCGTCTTCGATAGCCAGCCGCTCGCCACTGTTGGAGAGCCGGCCGGCCAGAAACGGCCCCATCACGCCGCTGATCCCATAGCGTGCTTCAATCGTGGCCGGGTCGTAGCCGACGACCAGGTAGCCACCGGGAGAGATGATCGTCGAGGGCGGAAAGAGGTACGTAATCCCATCGCTAAACCGCCACCCGGAGAGATCCACCGGTGTAGAGCCTGCGTTGTAGAGTTCGATGTATTCCTCGCCATAGTCGCCAGAGAGCGGGTGGTACTGAATCTCGTTGATGACGATGAAAGGCTCGATTTGGGCGCTAGCAGAGCCGCTCAACAGAATCATCGATAGGATCAGGCCCACCCACACGCTGAATAGAGTTATCCAGACCATCGGGGTCGAATCTCGATTCATTCGCTCTACTCCTGCTAGAGAAATGACAAAACCACCAATACACCCCAATTTGTTGAAAAGATACACCACCAGTATACTCGAACACTGTGCAGATGTACATTAAACTCGCGTTACAATTTCGTTGCAGCCGGGGGGGAATGAGGTTCGACTTTGCCGAAAACTGTGATAAAATGGTAGCTGCTCAGGCGCGACGCATTTCGATCCAATGAAACCGCCCGTTCCGGCATGAAAATTGCGTGAACAAGTGCGTCGCACCTGGTAGACAGTTGCGACAAGATAACGTCGCTAGACCGAGGAGATACGCGTATGCGCGCACGCACCTGGGCCATTGTCATCACGGTCAACGTCATCCTATCGGCAGCGGTCATGCTGGGGGTTCTGCTAATCTGGGACCGGATTGGATCCTCCGATCCCTCCACACCAACCCCCGCGCTGGTCTCCACACCCGCTGAGGTGGATACCGGTTCGTCCGCTCCCCTCCTCGCAACCCCGCCCTCGTCCACACCGGGCAGCCTGACGCATATTGTCCAGGCGGGCGACACGTTAAGCGGTATTGCCCAAGCCTACGGCGTGCCCCTCGACCGATTGATGACCGCTAATGGCATCACCAACCCCGACCTACTCCAGGTTGGTCAGGCCCTCGTCATTCCCCTCGACCCCCTCATCACGCCCAGCCCCGAACCCATCGCTACCGAGGCCGATTCTGTAGACACACCACTGCCCACCTCTCCCGCCACCCTCACCCCCTCCGGGCCTCCCCTGATCGAGATCGGTCAAGTGCTCGGAGGCGGCGATTTGGCCGCCGAGGTGATCGTCATCCGCAACATGGGAGGAATGGTCCATCTCAAGGACTGGACGCTGTCCAACGCCGCAGGGGATACTTTTATCTTTCCCGACCTGGTACTCTTCCCCAGCACCCAACTGCGCGTCCACTCTCCAGTTGGGCGCTCAACGCCGACTGATCTATATTGGGGACGCGATTCACCGGCGTGGAGCGGAGGAGTTCTCATCACACTGCGCGACAGCGCCGGCAACGTGGTGGATACGTACATCGCGCCGTGAGAGGGTCAGGACCGGACCCGCTCGATCCGCGCACCCAACGATTGCAGACGCTCCTCGATCCGCCCATACCCCCGGGCGATCTGGCCAATGTTCCGGATGACGCTGCGGCCCTCGGCGCACAGGGCGGCGATCAGCAGCGCCATCCCGGCCCGGATATCGGGACTTTCCACCTCGTCGCCGTGCAACAGTGACGGCCCCTGAACCACACACCGATGGGGATCGCAGAGAATGATGCGCGCCCCCATCCAAATCAACTTGTCCACAAAATAGAGCCGGCTCTCGAACATTTTTTCGTGGATGAGGATCGTGCCCTGCGATTGGGATGCCAGGACGATGGCAATGCTCATCAGGTCAGCGGGAAAACCCGGCCAGGGCGCATCGTATATCGAGGGAATAGCACCCCCGATATCTGGAGTGATGACGAGCGACTGCTGAGCCGGCACAAACACGTCCTGTCCACGTATCTCGAACCACACACCCAGCCGCTCAAATACCAGTTCCACCATACGCAAATGTTCCGGCCCGGCGTTTTGGATGAGCAGTTCTCCCCCCGTCACCGCCGCCAGGGCGATATAGCTCCCCACCTCCATGTAATCCGCGCCGATGGTGTATTCTCCCCCTCCCAAACGCTCCACCCCCTGGATGGTCAGGGTGTTGGACCCAATCCCTTCGATCTGCGCGCCCAAACAACACAACAGACGACACAAATCCTGCACGTGAGGTTCACAAGCGGCGTTGCGAAGAATCGTCGTCCCCCGGGCCAACACAGCAGCCATCACCGCGTTCTCGGTGGCCGTGACGCTGGCCTCGTCCAGCAGAATATCCGTTCCCCGCAGCCCTTTGCTGTACAGGCGAAAGGCCCCGTCGGCCTCCATCTCGGCTCCCAACGCGCTCAACGCCAGAACGTGCGTGTCCACCCGCCGCCGACCGATAACGTCACCTCCGGGCCGGGGTAGGTTGACCACTCCGGTCCGGGCCAGCAGCGGACCAGCCAGGGTGATAGAGCCGCGAATGCGGCCAAACAGATCGGGGTTCAAATCTGACGTGTGGATGTTCTGAGCGTGCACGCGCCAGGTATGCACATCCAGCTTCTCGATCGAGACCCCAACGCCGACGAGCAGTTCACCCATCGTCGCGACGTCTCCAATATCGGGCACATTGCGCAGCGTGACCGGCTCATCGGTGAGCAGACAGGCAGCCAATAGGGGCAGAGCCGCATTCTTGTTCCCGCTCGCAACCACCGTACCAGAAATGGGCTGTTTTCCCTCGATGACAAAGGTTTCCATTATTCACTACTCCGTATCTCGTCTATCCAGGAGGCGGTCCACACGTTCAAGAGCCCCTCCTGGGCGCTCAACAGCTCGAAAATCGCGGCCCACTGGGGCTGCAGAGCGGTCCATCGCAGCCTGCAGCCGCTCCACCTCCCGGCCAACCAGGCGCGTGCCGAACCGGCGGTCGAGAAGCACGCACCACATAGCAAATCGCAAATGAACCTACAGATCCATCTCAAACCCACTGCACGACTACCGGATCCCCCGGACTCAACTCCAACTGCCGGGCCGCGTTCCCTTCTCGCACCGCAATCTCCAGATGTCCTGTGCTCCCCACCACCGCCAGTACTCGATCTCGCTCGGCCTCGGCATAGGCGCGACAGACTCCGTCTATAGATTGCCTTCCCACTACAACCCTCGTCGCGGCAGCTCGAAAACGGGTGCGCGGCCCAAGCTTTTGCCAGGCTGGCGTGAGCACGAGGTCGTCGCCAGTCCCCGACCACTCTAACCGTCCAATGCTGGAAACGACGTTGCCAAACCGGTCAACGTGCAGCACCTCGCCGACGATGCCCCCTGTGCCGATCTCCAGGCGGGGCAGGGGCAATCCCACCGGGTCCGTCACCGGCGGGCCGAGATCGGCGACGGAAATGCCGGCCGCCACATGGGCGGCAGCGGGGGCAAAAACATCCCGCCCATGAAAGGTGGAACTAACCCGTGCCATTCGATAGTGGGGAGCGGTCAGTTCTACCAGCGCCTCGACCGGTTCGCAGGCCATCACGTAACTGAATACCCCATTATCAGGTCCGACAAAGCTGCCCCTTGGTGTCTGCACAGCGATAGGTCGCCGTGCACTCCCAACGCCGGGATCAACCACGACCAGGTGAACGGCATGAGAAGGGAAGAAAGGATAAGCCGTGTACAGCACATAGGCCGCTTGGCGAACATCCTGGGGAGCGATGTGATGCGAAATGTCCACTACCTGGGCTACGGGGAGAATGGTGAGGATCACCCCCTTCATCGTTCCTACGTAGCCATCCGATGTCCCGAAATCGGTCGTAAGAGTAAGCAATGGTATGTGCGGCATTCAAAAACACCCTCGTGGCAAGAGCAACCCTCGCATTCTACCCCACCCCGTTCCATTGTGCAAGTCCATTTCCTTGACAAGCGTGCCAGTCAGCGGTATAATATTTTCGGAACTTTGGGAAATTTTCTCCAGGATCGTCCAATGACTCTTTCCGCCAGACAACAGGATTTCTTGAACCGGCTGCTCGACCTGTACCGCGAGGCCCAAGCCCCGGTCCATTACGCGGATGTGGCCCGCGCCCTGGACGTGAAACCGGTCACAGCGTACGAGATGCTACGCCTCTTGGAGGATAAGGGGTTGGTCCACTCCGAGATGACGCGCCCCCAGGGCCATAAAGGGCGATCCGTCATCGTCTTTGCACCGACAGAAAAATCCACCGCCATCCTATCCCAACTGACGGGCAACAGTCCAAGTGACGGGGAGTGGGAACAAGCCAAGACAGGCATCCTCCAAGCACTGGAAAGCGCCAAGGGCACAGACTATCACCGGCTGCTGGACGAAATTCTACTTCGCATTCCTGAAACTCGGTCATCCCTGCTCTTTGCTGCCGATATGGTCACCGCCATCATCCTGGCCCTTTACGACCTGCGCGACAGCGCAGCAGCCAGCGGCATATTTTCCACGCTGCGGCGGTTCGGCCCTCCGGGGTGGGCGATCCTATACTCGCTGGCCGGGTTCAGCCTGGCCCTGTCACTGGTCGAAAAAGCCAACCGGCGTGCTGCCTCTCTCCTCCTCGCCCACGCTCAACAGTTTCGCCACCATCTGGACGCCTTGACCCAGGGGGAGAAAGCACGCCTGTCAGATTTTGTCTATGACGTGCTGCGAACGTTGGGGTTGTGAACAGCAGTGGAGCGGTTTTCGATGAAAACATCAGGAGGTGAAAAATGCTCAATTTTATTGAAAAAGGCATGTTGCTCGGTCTCGGTGTGCTCACCTTGACCCGCGACAAGATTGCCCAAGCTGTAAACAGCCTGGTCGAAGAGGGAGAGGTCAAAGAAGAGGAAGCGGCCAGCATCATAGACAGGCTGGTGGCCCGAGGCGAAGAGGAGCAGCAGGAACTGCGCCGTATGGTCCGCGAGGAATTGGACAAAGCCCGCGCCAGCGTTCCACTGGCTACCCGCAAAGATATCGAAGCGCTGAGTGAAAGGATAGACGCCCTGTCCACTCGCCTCGACGAAATGACCAAAGAATAGCTGACCAGTTCCAAAGACGCGTGCGCCGGCCACAACTAGCCGGCGCGCGCGAACAGTGAGGCTGAACGCTGCCCGGGGACCCAAACGGCCCCAAAACGGATGCCTTTAGCCCGGTTTCGTGCGCGCCAGCGCTCCCGCCGACTTGCCAGGATAAAGACCTCCATCACAGTACCGCCCAAACCCCACTTGTGGTACAATAGCCACCTATGGCACGCTCTACCATCCGCAGCGTTCGACATTTGCAGCGCTACCGCGAGATCGCCGGGGTCTTTATTCACCATGGCTTTGGCGAACTGGTGGATACCCTGGGACTGTTACCCTATCTCTCCCTCCCGCAAAAGATCCTGCGAGGGAGCACCCCCAGCCCTTCCCCCCTGGGTATGCCCCATCGCCTGCGCCTGGTCATGGAGGAACTCGGCCCCACCTTTATCAAGTTGGGGCAAGTATTGAGCACCCGCCCTGACCTGCTCCCCATTGATTATATCGCGGAACTGTCCAAGCTGCAGGATACCGTGCCGCCAGTGGATTGGGGAACGATTCGCGCCCAGATCGACGCCGAGTTACATGCCCCGCTGGAAAACGTCTTTGCCGATTTCGCGCCCGTCCCCATCGCCGCCGCATCCCTATCGCAAGTACACCCCGCCACTCTGCCCGACGGCACCCAAGTCGTCGTCAAAGTACAGCGCCCCAACATCCAAGCCACCGTCGAGACAGACCTCGAGATTCTGTTCGACCTGGCCCGGCTGATCCAGGAGCGCACCCCGCTGGGAGAGATTTACGACCTGCCAGGCATCGTCGAAGAGTTCAGCATCACCTTGCGATCTGAATTGGACTTTTACCGGGAAGGACACAACGCCGACCGCTTCCGTGAAAACTTTCGTGACGAGCATTGCCTTCACATCCCCAAGGTGTACTGGGACTTTACCACACGCCGCCTGCTGGTGCTGGAATTCATCAGCGGCATAAAAATCGACAACATCAAGCTGATGGACGCCAAGGGGTATGATCGCCATCAAATCGCGCTCAACGCCGCCCGCGTGCTCGTCAAAGAAATCCTGGAAGATGGCTTCTTCCACGCCGATCCTCACCCGGGTAATTTTGTCATCATGCCGAATCAAGTCATCGGCGCTATGGACTTTGGAATGGTTGGACATCTGAGCCACCACCTGCGCCGGGACCTGATTCGCCTGTACATCGTTGCCGTGCGGATGGACGAGGAAGGAATCGTGGATCAGCTGATCAACATGGGAGTCGCCAGCAGCGCCCTGAATCGCTCGGGAATGCAGCGGGATATATCGCGCCTCCTCCGCAAGTATCACGGCATGCCCCTGGGAGAGATTCGCGCCCACGACGTCATAAACGACATCATGCCTATCGCCTTCCGTCACAACCTGCGCCTGCCCTCCGATCTGTGGCTACTCGGCAAGACCTTGGCGATGATGGAGGGAGTGGGACTCCAACTGGACCCCGATTTCGACATTTTTGCCGTCTCCGAACCCTACGTCCGCCGTTTCATGTGGCAAATGGCCTCGCCGCGTTCCTGGGGTATGCCGCTGGTGAAAAGCGTCACCGATTGGGCCGAGTTCGCCCAGTTGATTCCCCGCGTCGGGTCCCAAGTCTTGACCCGCGTGGAACAGGGCGAGTTCGAGATCACCCTCACTCACAAAGATCTGGATCAAGCCCTGGTTCGACTCGACCGCTCGGCCAACCGGCTCTCCCTCAGCATGCTGCTGGCCGCCCTCATCGTCGGCCTCGCCCTCCTCATCCCGATTTTTAACCTCGGCGACCGCCTGAGCCTGAGCACCATCCTGGTCATCGGCGGGTTTGTTGGCGCCAGCCTGATCGGTCTGTGGATCATCTTTTCCATCTGGCGCTCGGAACGAAACCGGTAGACCGTTCACCCTCGGTTGTCATTTCATACTTCTGTGCTATCATGCGGCGCGCTGGAGCAACTTGAACCCAAAGGGGAAAATGGTCGAAGAACAAGTCCCTCGTTCCTCCGAAGAACCTCGCCACTGCCCGGCCTGCGGATCGCGCGTCGCAGCCATGGCGACGACCTGCCTGATGTGCGGGGCGGATCTCACCGAGGAAGAGAGTACAGCGGAGGAAAAAGAGGAGCCACAAGCCCGACGTGAACTGCCCGGCTGGGCCAGGGCGCTGATTGTCGTCGCCCTGGCCCTGCTTATCCTCTCCGCCGTCAGCTTTGGGCTGTATACCCTGATGACTGCTGAACCCAAACCCAAAGATGTGCCCCCCACCAGTACATCCACCTCTCGCCCTCCCGCATCCACCCCCACGCC
>DSDT01000158.1 GCA_011048615.1 Chloroflexota bacterium
AAGAGGACGCGCTGATGAAACTGCAATACGATCTCTACTACATCAAGCATCGCTCGCCCTTCCTGAACCTGCTGATCCTGTGGCGGACGGTGGGCGTGGTGTTACGCTGCGAGGGGACGTAGGGGGGACAACGGCGGACGCGGACGGGGCGTCCGCGCATTGATTTTGGGGCCGGGTAGGGTATAATGGGACAAATAGATGTTGGGCGCCAAAGCATCGAGAGCAGCATCCAACTCGACCCTGGCGTGGTTTTGGAGGAGAGGCAAGTATGCTTTTACAATATATTCAGACGGCCCTGGACCAGGCGCATTACGAAATGATCGAGGATGAAGAACCCTTTTATGGCGAGGTCGCGGCCCTACCCGGCGTCTGGGCCACGGGCAAAACGTTGGAGGCGTGTCGGCGCAACCTCGCGGAAGCCATCGAAGATTGGGTATTGTTCAGTGTGGCCCAAGGATTGCCTGTCCCTGTTCTCAAAGACGTTGCGATTCGGATACCGGAAAGGGTCATAGCCTAGATGCCGCGCCTGACGCCGGTGTCGAGACGCGAGTTGATTCGCCGTTTGGTCGCGTTGGGCTTTGACGGGCCTTACGTGGGCGGGCGACACGAGTTTCTGGTGCGTGGCGACGTTCGTCTGATTTTGCCGAACCCGCACCGAGGGGACATTGGGGTGGATTTGTTGACGCGCTTGCTGCGTCAAGCTGGGGTCACGCGGGGTGAATGGCAGGCCGCGCCTTGATGCTGTGGCGTGTGCTTGAGCAGGCCGAGACTTGCGAGGGTGAGCGGCAATGTTGTATTTCCCAACACGGGTTTGCAGTGTGGGCCTCGGCCGTCCCAGATGTGACCGCCGAGACGCTGGCCTACCTGCTGGCGGGGCTGGCGCTGTTCAGCGCGGTGCTCCACTGGACGCGCAGGCCGGGCCGGGCCTGGTGGGTCTGGGCCGGGCTGGTATGCATCGGGTTGGCGCTGGCGGCGTTGGCGCCGCTGGGCATGCGCATCGCGGCCTCCAAACTCTTCCCACTGCCGGCCTTCTACACCCGCCTGGCCGGCCGGCTGCCGGAGGAGATCAACGCCAACGTCATGGCCGGCGCGCTCGCCCTGCTCTGGCCCGTCGTCCTGGCAGGCCTCCAATTTCCCCTTCCAGACGCCGCCTCCCCACCACGCCTACCCCATCACGTTTTACGCTTTACACCTGTAACTGCTCAGGCTACCCACGCTTGGACACAGAGGACCTCGGAGGAGGCACAGAGATTCGCAGAGAATCAGCGAAAATCCTCTGTGAAGCTCTGTGTAGCAAATGGGCTGAGCAGTTACTTACACCTTACGTCCTACGCCTCACCTCTCTCCTGACCACCCTCCTGCTCCTGTTCACCCTGGCGCTGACCCAATCGCGCGGCGCGTACATGGCGGCGGCCGTCAGTGGATTGGTGTGGCTGGCGCTGCGCTGGCCCCGCGTCGCGGCGGTCGTCGTCCCGCTGGCGTTGGTCGCGGCGCTGGTGGGCGGCAGCCTGGTCGGGTGGTAGGTCGTCGCCGACCAACTGACCGCCGGCGACGTCACCAGTGGGCTGGATGGGCGGATCGAGATCTGGTCGCGGGCGTTGTACGCGGTGCAGGATTTCCCCTTCACCGGGCTGGGACTGGGGACGTTCGAGCGGGTCGTCGCGGTGCTGTACCCGCTCTTCCTGAATCCGGCCGGCACGGTGCCCCACGCGCACAATCTCTTCCTGCAGGTGGCGGTCGATCTGGGGCTGCCGGGGCTGATCGCCTACCTGGCCCTGCTGGGGCTGACGTTTTATTGCGCCTTCTCCGCTCGCCGCGTGTTTCGGCGGCGGGGTGAGGCAGGCCTGGACGGGCTGAGCGCGGGCTGCATCGCCGCGCTGGTCGGGATGGGGGTGCACGGCCTGATCGACGCGGCGGCCTGGGGGCGCATCAAGCTGGCTTTCATCCCCTGGATCGTGATCGGCCTGGCGGCGGCGCTGTACGGGCTGGCGGAGGAGACGGCGGGGCGATTGGATCACTGACACACTGACGGGGCGCGCGGTTGGCCCGATGGTTCAGTGGCGGCAGAGTCCTCAGTGGCTGCCGCGCCACCCCGCTTTTCTCCTGCAGTCTCCCTCTCGTGGTACACAATGCCCGGCACGCGCGATATCGGGCCGCCTCGACCCTCAGCGGGCTCGAGACCTTCAGCCGGTGGAAGCGCCACATTATTTGTAACTTGCTCTTCATCTGGCGTGTTCTCGATCAGCAGCCTGTCCTTTCCAGCCTGGAAATCTCTGCTTCTGATTGTATTTTGGAGAGCGGTGGGGTATAATGGCGGCGCAGCAACGTGGGAGCGAGAAGGACGAAAGGGGTGAAACGATGTTGGGACGAGCAGAGATCGCCAAGAAATTGGGGATGGTTTTCGAACCACAGCAAGCCGTCCTGTTGGCCGAAGTCGTCACAGATGCGTACAGCGATCTGGTCAAGACCGGGGATTTCAACGAACTCAAAAGTATCGTAAAAGAACTGGCCGAGACACAGAAGGAATTGGCCCAGGCGCAAAGACGAACCGAGTCCCGGGTAGGGGAATTGGCCCAGGCGCAAAGACGAACCGAGTCCCGGGTGGGGGAATTGGCCCAGGCGCAAAGTCGAACCGAGGCCCGGGTGGGGGAATTGGCCCAGGCGCAAAGTCGAACCGAGGCCCGGGTGGAACAACTGGCCCAGGCGCAAAGACGAACCGAGTCTCGGGTGGAACAACTGGCCGAGGCGCAAAGTCGAACCGAGGCTCGCATGGAGGAATTGGCCCAGGCGCAGAAGGAGACGACCTATCAAGTGCAGATGTTGACCCACCAATTGGGCGAGACGAACAAGACGGTAGGTGGGCTGGGTCAGAGTTTCGCCTACGCCCTCGAAAACGAGGCCTACCGGATGATGCCAGCCGTGCTGGAGGAAAAACACGGCATTCGAGTGACCGAGCGTTTCGTCAGGACCTGCATCGCAGGGGAAGAGATCAATCTCTTCGGCCGCGGGCGACGGGATGGTGCAGAGGTCTTGATCATGGGAGAGAGCAAACTGCGATTGGACGAGCGACGCCAGGGGCAAGCGGGAGATGTCGCGGCCTTTGAACAACTGGCGGCGAAAGCGGAGGCCGTCCGAACGGAATATCCAGACGCAGAGATTGTGTTGGTGTTGATCACGCACTATGCCCGCCCTGGCGTGTTGGAGGCAGCGCGAGAGCGGGACATCATCGTCGTGCAAAGCTTTGAGTGGTAGTCAGACGAGGGGGCCGAACTCTCCTATGAAGGCAAACTCGGACGTTCTCACCGTTGCTCTGGCCCAGATGGACGTGCCCATCGGTCAACCGGAGGCCAACCTGGCGCGAGCGCGAGCATTTGCGTCCCAGGCTCAGGAGGCGAATGCCGATATCCTGCTCCTGCCCGAACTGTGGCTCCATGGTTACGATCTCGAACGGGCCGCGGCGTGGGCCGCGCCCTTGGGGGAGGGAGCCTTTGCCCGCATGGCCGAGCTTGCCTGCCGGTTCGGTCTGCATGTGGCTGGCTCCTCCCTGGAGCGCCACGCCGACGGGGTATCCAACACGGCCGTGCTCTACTCGCCGATGGGAGATCTGTTGGGATCGTATCGCAAAATACACCTCTTTCGACTGATGCAAGAGCCCCGCTACCTGGTTGCCGGTGACTATGCCACCCTCTGCCCCACGCCCTGGGGGCCGGTGGGATTGGCCATCTGCTACGACATGCGCTTCCCCGAACTGTTCCGTGTGCTCGCCCTGGCGGGGGCGGTGCTGTTCCTGGTGCCGGCCCAGTGGCCGGTGCGCCGCGTCGAGGCCTGGTTCACCCTGGCCCGCGCCCGCGCCATCGAAAACGAGCTGTTCGTCGCGGCCTGCAACCGGGTGGGGGAGGATGACCAGACCTCGTTTCCGGGCCGCTCCTGTGTCGTGGATCCGTGGGGCAATCTACTGGTTGAGGGGGATGACCGGGAGCGGCTGTTGATGGCGCGAGTGGAACTGCGGGAGGTGGCCAAGGCCCGCCGCTACCTCACCGTCTACGAGGACCGCCGGCCGGATGCGTACTGTGTGGGAGACCGGGCTCAGGGATGAACTCGAGCTACGCCGACATCCTCTCCACCGTGATCCCCATCGCCCACGAGGCCGGCGCCGTTGTGCGCCGTGGCTTCCCGCGCACCGCCCTCACCGACGTGGAATTCAAAGGGGCGGTCAACCCCGTCACCGCCACGGACGAGGAGGCCGAGGCCCTCATCCTGGCCCGTCTGCGAGCTGCCTTTCCCCACCATCGCTTCCTGGCCGAGGAGAGCGGCGGGGACGAATGGCTTACCGCCGGCCCCCCCATCTGGCTGGTGGACCCCCTGGACGGCACCAATAACTTTGCCCACGCCTTTCCCCACGTCAGCGTTTCTCTGGCGCTGGTGACCGAGGGGCGGCCCGTCGTCGGCGTGGCCTACGATCCACTGCGCGACGAGACCTTTGCCGCCACCGCCGGTGGGGGAACGACCCTGAACGGTGAGCCGGTCCACGTCTCCACCGTCGGACGCCTGGCGAGCGCCTTTCTCGCCACCGGCTTCCCCTACGACCGCCGCACCGCCGCCGATAACAACGTCGCGCGGCTGGATCACTTTTTGCGCCGCAGCCAGGGCGTGCGCCGGGCCGGATCGGCCGTCCTCGATCTCGCCTACGTTGCCTGTGGGCGGTTCGATGGCTTTTGGGAGATTCGTCTCCATCCGTGGGACGTGGCGGCCGGAGTACTGCTAGTGCGAGAGGCCGGTGGACGGGCCACCGACTTTGAGGGCCAGCTCGATTATCTCTCTGGTGAGGCGATCGTCGCCTCCAACGGTCACGTTCACGCCGAGATGCTGCGCGTCATTCGGGATGGGGCCGCAGCGCCGCTGCCCGACTCTGGGCACACGTGACAAAACTCACCCGTGAATTGGCGCCTCTCTCACTGGCGCAAATCGCGATTTTGTGGCACAATAAGAGCCTGGAGCCCTCTGACGGCTCCTGATTTCACGTATTCGCAAGTATATCAAGTAAGGAGAGACGTTATGAAAGAATTGACCGAAATCCGGTGGCACGGTCGAGGAGGTCAGGGCGTGGTCACCGCTGGCAAGCTGCTGGCAGAGACCGCTATGGGGGCCGGCCAGTACTTTCAGGCTTTCCCCGACTATGGGCCGGAGCGCATGGGTGCACCGATCCGCGCCTTTACCCGCCTCAGTTCCAGGCCGATCACCATTCACTCGCAGATCGAGAAACCCGACGTCGTGCTGGTACTCGACCCCACCCTGTTGGGAACAGTGCCGGTAGCGGAGGGACTCGAGGAACATGGCTCGTTGCTCGTCAACACCTCGATGAGCCCGGCCGAGGTGCGCAAGGCTACCGGCTTCCAGACCGGCAGGATCTTTACCGTGGACGCCAGCCACATCGCCATCGAAGAGATGGGGCGCGAGATCACCAATACCCCGATGTTAGGGGCCTTTGCCCGTGCAACGGGGCTTTTCGACATAGATGACCTGGCCGAGCAGTTGAAAGCCTGGTTTGGCAAAAAGATCACGGCGGAAGCCGTCGAAGCCAACGTTCGGGCGATGCGTCGCGCGGCCAAAGAAGTGGTGGAGGGATAGACATGAGTGGAACCGGATGGAAAGACATTCCCATTGGTGGGATGATCCTGGAGGCGGGGAACGCGGTCGAGTACCTCACCGGCGGCTGGCGGGCCTTTCGACCGGTCCGGGGGGAAGCCGACTGCACCCATTGCTTCCAGTGCTGGTTGTTCTGCCCAGACTCGAGCATCCTGGTAGATACCGAGAACGAAAAGATGATCGGTTTCGACCTGGACCATTGCAAGGGCTGTGGTATCTGCGCGTCGGTCTGCCCCGTCAATAGCAGGGTGATTAGAAAAGCCGGGGAGGAACTGGCAAAGGACGATGCCCGGCTGTGCATCCGTATCGTCGAAGAAGGCAAGTTCCAGGAGTAGGATGATGAGTACATTTGAAGCATTAGCTGGAAACGAGGCGGTCGCTACGGCGATGCGCCAGATCAACCCCGACCTGGTGGCCGCTTACCCCATCACGCCCCAGACATCCACGGTGCAAAAATTCGCCGACTTTGTCTCCGACGGGTTGGTGGACACCGAGTTTGTCTGCGTGGAGAGCGAGCACAGCGCGATGAGCGCCTGCGTCGGCGCGTCGGCGGCGGGAGCCCGGGTGATGACGGCGACCGCGGCCAACGGCCTGGCCCTGATGTGGGAGATCGTCTACATCGCGGCCTCCAATCGCTGCCCCATCGTGATGAGCCTGGTCAACCGGGCCCTTTCGGGGCCCATCAACATCCACTGCGATCACTCCGACGTGATGGGGATGCGGGATGCCGGGTGGATCATTCTCTTCTCCGAAAGCGGCCAGGAGGCCTACGACAACCTGATCCAGGCCGTCCGCATCGCCGAGCACCCCGATGTGCTGCTGCCGGTGGCGGTCTGCCAGGATGGGTTCATCACCAGTCACGGGATGGAGCGGGTGGAGGTTTACGATGACCCCGATGTCAAGGCCTTTGTGGGTCAGTTCAAGCCCCAGTGGTCGCTCCTGGACCTGGAGAACCCCAAGACCTATGGCCCCCTCGACTTTTACGACTATTACTACGAGCACAAGCGCCAGCAAGTCGATGCGATGGAGCACGCTCAGGGTGTGATCATGGAAGTGGCAAAAGAGTTCAACGCCAAGTTTGGCCGCGACTATGGCCTGTTCGAGAGCTATCGGGTGGAGGACGCAGACGTGGCCGTCGTCGCCGCCAACTCGACGGCCGGGACGGCAAAGGTGGTCGTGGACCAGTTGCGGGGTGATGGATTAAAGGTCGGCCTGCTCAAGCCACGTCTCTTCCGCCCCTTCCCGGCGAAAGAACTGGCGGACGCCCTGGGCCACCTCAAGGCCGTGGCGGTGATGGATCGTTCCATCTCCTTTGGTGCGATGGAAAACGCCGGCCCGCTGTTCCTCGAATTGGCAGCGGCGCTGGCGCTTCACGGCGTGCAGATGCCGATGGCCGATTATGTCTATGGCCTGGGAGGACGCGATATTTTGCCCGGTGAGATCGAATCGGTCTATCGGGACATGCTGCACGCGGCCGAGACCGGGCAGGTGGAGCAGATGGTCACATACTTGAGCGTGCGGGAGTAAAGAAAATGGCAACGAAACTAGTACCCAAAGAATTGATGAAACGACCGGAGCGGCTGGCCCCTGGGCATCGCCTGTGCGCGGGCTGCGGCGCTTCTATCATCGTGCGGCAGATGATGGCCGCGATTGATGGCCCGGTGGTCCTCGCCAACGCTACTGGCTGCCTGGAGGTAGCGACGACCATCTATCCCTACACCGCCTGGCGGGTGCCGTGGATTCACAACGCCTTTGAGAACGCCGCTTCCACCATTTCGGGTGTCGAGGCGGCCTATCGCAGCCTGGTCCGGCAGGGCAAGATGGAGGAGCAAAACGTCAAGTTCATCGCCTTTGGCGGCGATGGCGGCACCTACGACATCGGCATCCAGGCCCTCTCGGGCGCGGCCGAGCGCGGGCACCAGTTCCTCTACGTTTGTTACGACAATGGGGCCTATATGAACACCGGTATCCAGCGCTCCAGCGCCACGCCCCTGGGCGCCAATACGACCACCTCCCCGGCCGGCAAGGCGATCCCCGGCAAGCAGCAAAATCGCAAGGACCTGACGGCGATCATGGCCGCTCACAACATCCCTTACGTGGCCCAGGCTTCCCCCAGCCGGTGGCGGGATCTGATGGAAAAGACGCGCAAGGCCGTCAACTGTGGCGGCGCCGCCTTTATAAACGTGCTCTCCTCCTGCAACCGGGGTTGGCGGCACGCTGCCGACGAGACCATCGAGATCACCCAGTTGGGGGTGGATACCTGCTACTGGCCCCTCTACGAGGTCGAGAACGGCGAGTGGCGGCTGACCTACAAGCCGAAAGAGAAACCACCGGTCGAGGAGTGGCTCGAGCGCCAGGGGCGCTTCCGCCATCTCTTCCGGCCGGAGAATCGGCACATCATTGACCAATTTCAAGAAGAAGTAGACCTGCGTTGGGAGCGTCTGCTGCGCTTGTGTGGCGAAGCGTAGCGTTCACCGACCTCACCAAAAGGAGCGCAGCCGCCCCGTGGTCCTGTCGTGATCACGGGGCGGCCGGCGTGCTGTCCCGCGGATGAGGGTTGAGGGAAATAGACCAGCCACCTGGTTTCTTCGACTACCCGGTTATGGCGACGACGCCCGGCACCTGCTGCGCCGCTTCCGCTGCTTCCTCTTCCCCCTCGGGTACTGGCCAGATTCTGTCCGGGTCCTCGATGTGATCGGTGAACAGGATACCGTCGCAGTGATCTATTTCGTGCTGGAACACCCGGGCCAACAGCCCCTCGGCCCTGATCCGCACCGGCTTCCCGCTTTGGTCCATCCCCTTGACCGTGACGGCGGCGTGGCGCTCGACTTCTCCCACCCAGCCGGGAATGGATAGACACCCCTCGATGCCGGCCACCACCTCGGCAGACCTGCGCGCCAGTTCTGGATTGAGAACGATGTACAGTTCCCCACTCCCCGGCGGCGGGTCCTCCTCCCATTCCTCCTCGGGGTCGGGGGGAGGCAAGTGGACCACGATGACTCGCTCCGGCGTGCCAACCTGGATGGCGGCCAGGCCGATGCCGTTCTCAACCTGCATCGTCTCCACCATGTCGGCGATCAACTCTTGCAATTCGGGGGTGACGCGCCGCACCCGGTGTGACTTTTGACGCAACAGCGGATTTTCGGAGAACACGATGGGCCGTACGGTCATTGAACTAGGTCTCCTGATTTGAGGATGGCGTGGAGGCAGCGGTTTGTCCGGCCCCACGGACTTGATCGTAGACGGCGAACCAGTCCAGCAGTTCGCTCCGATGGCGCGCCGCTGCCGCTTGATCCTGCCGTTGTTGGAATGCCTCCATGCGGCGGAATATCTCGGCTTGGACCTCTCGGGGGGCCTTGACGCAGTCGAAGGTGAAAGCTCCCACGCCTGCGGTCTCGATGGTCACCGAGCCATAATTCAGCAGCTTGCCGAGAAATCCGGGTATCTCGAACTTGACGTTCTGGATCATGCCCAGGCTGGCCTCGCGCCGCTCCTCCCACAGATAAAAGGGCAGCCGTTCGACGTCAATGATGCGCGTTGAGGTCAACTGGTAGATGTCGTTCTGCCAGTCGTCGAACTGCCACAACCACCAGGGGAACCCTATTGCTATCACGATACTGTACACGACGATGACGGGAGCTCCAGGTGTGTCCAGCGCGAGCAGCAGGATGGCAACGATGGTCGCGCTCAGCATCAGCAGGGTGGGCGGCGCGATTGGTTTGAGCAGGGCCACCCAGTGCTTGCGCCAGGTGATCGTATCCCCCTGCTCGAGCCACAGCGACGGCATGAAATAGGTAAACACCTGCAGTGGCGTCAGAATGCGCCTGAGCAAGGACCTCTTGACCGGTTCTTCCTCAGAGGGGGGGACATCTTTGACCGCGTCCTTGGATTGAACGTCAAAGTAGCGTTGCATATCCTCACGAATCGCATCTCGTTCCTGGACCTTGGCGCCCGAGGCCAGCCGCTCTCGCTGCTCAAAAATAGCCTCACGTATGCCCTCCGGATTCGGCACTTCACGAAAGGCGATGTGATTCTGTTCGCCAGCCGTCTCGATGATCAAATCCCCAAAATCGAAAATCTGGGTCAGCAGGCCCACTCGCACTTCCTGGATGTTCTGGATGTTGCGTAGATGCGCGTCCACGCGGGATTCTGATCCCAACGGAGTGTGATAGCGGCGCAACACTCGCTTGTTGCTGACGAGGTAAATCTCGTCTCGATGGTCAGCATACAGGTACAGGATGAATAACGCCAGGGCCAGGGCAAAGATCACGCTCAGGATCAAGGGGATCGCTCCCCCGCCATGCAGATGCCAATATCCAAAACCGATCAATCCCGCCAGCAGCGTCAATATGGGGACGGACAGGTTGCGGGCCAGGATTATATCGTGCCGGTGGTCGCTGACGATGACGAATTCATCTGGTTCGAGCCAGTCGAAGCGCAGTCGCCGCACTTTGTGCTTCCGCGCTACGTCTGGCCGCATGTGCAGTTTTTGGAGCACCGATGGCCGCTCGTGCAGCAATTCGTCGAATGCGACCTTGTTCAAGGATAGCAGGGTGGAATCCTTGGCGGCCTGGACCGTGGCGTCCCTTGGCTCTCCCAAAAGAAGCGAGGTCTGACCAAAGTGATCGCCGGGCCCCAGCTGTTTCACCCGGCGCTCGATCCCCTGAGCATCCATGTGCAGCACGTTCAGTTCACCGCTTTTGACGATGTACATCGAGGTTCCCTGTTGCCCCTGCCGGCAGATCGTCTCCCCGGCTTCGTACTGCCGCTGCTGGATCAGCTTGGACAATACCCGGAGATCACTCCGCCCCAGATCGGCGAACAATGGGATTTGCTCGAGTTGATTGACCACTTGATCAGGCATACCGACTCTCCATCGTGTAATTGTAGCACAATCTGGCAGAAAAGAAAAGTATACCCCTTGAACTATCCTGCTCCGAGTCCGCCCCAAGAACGCCGAGTTTGTTCGAGACGCGCATCTTCTCAGCCTGCTCTGCGGCGCGAGGGTTCCAGATGAGCGTGGGTGTAAGCGGTCAGCGTCTCCCGGGCGGTTCGCTCCCAGGAAAAGTTGGCTGCCTGGGCGAGGGCGCGGCGGCTCAGTTCGGCGCGGAATCCCTCGTCACTGGTCAGTCGGATCAGCGCGCGGGCCATGCCCTCCCCATCGTCCGGCGGCAGCAGCACCCCTGCGTCCCCCACCACCTCGGGCAGCGAGGCCGCGTCGCTCCCGACGACCGGCACGCCGCAGGCCAGCGCCTCCAGCGGCGGCAGGCCGAACCCTTCGTACCGGCTGGGAAAGACAAAAGCCGCCGCGCCCCGGTATAGAGCGGGCTTGTCCAATTCCTGCACGAACCCGATGCACCGCACCCACTCCGCCACGCTCAACTCGCGGGCCATGCGGCGCGGGTCGGGGGTGAAGGGGGTGTCTCGCTCTGGCAGCCGCCCGGCGATGACCAGCGGACAGTCGTCGCCTATGGCCGGCCCGGCCCAGCGATACGCGCCCAGCGCCGTGGCGACGTTCTTGCGCACGTCGAAACCGCCCAGGTAGAGGGTGTACCGCTCTGGCAGGCCGTACCGGGCGTGGACCTTTGCGTCATCCGGCCCTGGGGTCGGACTGTACTGCTCGTCGGCGGCCAGGGGGACGACGCGCACGCGCTCCTCCGGTAGCCCCAGGTGCGTCACAATGTCCCGCCGGGAGGCCGTCGAGTCGGTGAGCGCCAGGGCGCTGTTCTGGGCGGTCGCGCTGACCAGCGCGGTGTAGAGCCGCACCGTCGGCCCGCCCCGGTACTCGCGCAGCAGCAGCGGGATCAGGTCGTGGATGGTGACCACGGTGGCGACCGCTGGGCCCAGCGGCGGGGCCCAGTACGGCACGTGGGCCACGTCGGCGCCGAGCGCGCGGCACGCACGGGGGAAGGCGACCTGCTCGAACCAGACTTTTCCGAGAGCATGTGATGCGTGATTCGTGAGACGTGATGCGTGCAGGGTGAAACGTAACGTATGGTACCCCCATCTCTTGGGTGCAACGAGTATCACGTCCAGGCCCGGCTCTAGGACGGACAAGTGCTCCACCAGCCGGCGGGTATACTGTCCGCTGCCGGTGGTGGGACTGTCCCAGAACCAGGCATTGACGGCGATGCGCATTACTTCTTCCTATGCTTATCGGGATGCGGCGTCAGGCGTCAAGCGTCAGCTAATTCTCGTACCCATCGGGATGCGACCGGTGCCACGCCCAGGCGTGTTCGACGATGGTGCGCAGGTCGGGATAGCGCGGCTGCCAGCCCAGCTCGCGGCGGATTTTGTCGCTGCTGGCGATGAGGGTCGCCGGATCGCCGGGGCGGCGGCGGCCGATCACCGCCTTGATCTGGCGGCCCGTCACCTCCCGGCACGCCTCGATCACCTCTTGAACGGTAAAGCCCTGCCCGTTCCCCAGGTTGTAGGTGCGGCTGCCGCCATCCAGCGCCTGCAGGGCCAGGATGTGGGCCTGGGCCAGGTCGGTGACGTGGATGTAATCCCGCACGCAGGTGCCGTCGCGGGTGGGGTAATCGTCGCCAAAGACGACGATGTGCTCGCGCTGGCCGAGCGCCGCTTGCAGCACCAGCGGAATCAGGTGTGTCTCCGGCGTGTGATCCTCGCCCCGCTCGCCGGTGGGCGAGGCGCCCGCCGCGTTAAAGTAGCGCAGTGCGGCGTAACGGAAGCCGTGCACCCGGTCGAGCCAGTAGAGCATTCGCTCCAGGATGTGCTTCGACTCGCCGTAGGGGCTGCCGGGCACGATCCGCTCCGCCTCGTCGATCGGCATGCGGGCCGGATCGTCGAACAGGTTAGCGGTGGACGAGAGGATGAAGCGGCGCACGCCGTGGGCGACGGCTTCTTGTAGCAGGTTCAGGCCGTTGGTGACGTTGTCGCCGATGTATTTGAACGGCTGCTGCATGGACTCGCCCACCAGCGTGTACGAGGCAAAGTGCATCACCGCCTCAATGCTGTGGACGTCGAACAGCGCTTTGACCGCCGCCCGGTCGGCCAGATCCCCCTGGACGAAGACAGCGTCGGGGTGGACGGCAGCTCGGTGGCCGTAGTAGAGATTGTCGAATACGATGACGTGGTCGCCCTGGCCGATCAGCTCCTCAACCACGATGCTCCCGATGTAGCCGGCCCCGCCGGTGACTAGGATGTTCATACCTGTGACCTCCTCGATAGTGAGTATGCGCGCTATTGTACAACGGAGGGGCGCAGGGGGCAACTGTTCCCGCCGTGACAATTTGGCCCGAATCGGGTACACTTGTGGGATGAGACGTAGACTTCAAGCGGCGGTTCGATCCATCCCTCCAGGCCACGTCGCACGGCTGGCGCTGGTGTTGTTCATCCTGTGGGCAGTCCGGCCGACCCCTGTGATGGTCGTCCTCGATCCGCCCCAGCAGGTGGCCACCTCCAACCCCATCGTGGGGGTGCACACCCGGCTCACCGATGAGGTGGAGGAGTGGAAGATTCAGCGCACCCTGCGCATGGTGCGCGAGATGGGGTCGCCCTGGGTCGTCGAGTACTTTCCCTGGCCCTACATCGAGCCGGTCGAGGGCGAGTTCGACTGGGAGCACAGCGACGCGGTCGTCCGCCACGCCGAGAACCATGGTCTGACGGTCATCGCCCGGCTGGGCTGGGTCCCGGCCTGGGCCAGGCCTCCCGCCCGGCAGCAAGAGACCACCCTCACCACCCTGGACGCCGACCGGTACGACGATTTCGCCGCCTTTGTGGCCGCCTTCGCGGCCCGCTACCGAGGGCGCGTGAACCACGTCATCATCTGGAACGAGCCTAACCTCAGTTTCGAGTGGGGCTATCGTCCCGTGGACCCGCAGGGATACGTTGACCTGCTGCGGGTGATCTATCCCCGCGCTCACCATGCCAACCCGGACGTGATCGTGCTGGCCGGCGCCCTGGCGCCCACGGTGGAACCGGAGGGCAGCGCCGCCGGTTTGAACGATCTGGTCTACCTGGAGCGCATGTACCAGGCCGGGGCGGCCCCGTACTTTGACGGGCTCGCGGCCCACGCCTACGGGCTGATCTCCCCCCCGACCGCCTCTCCCGCCCCCGACGTGATCAACTTTCGGCGCGTGGAACTGTTGCGCGAGGTCATGGTCGCGCACGGCGACGGCCACAAAGCGGTCTATGTCACCGAGGCGGGCTGGAACGACCATCCGCGCTGGGTGAACGGCGTCCGGCCGGCCCAGCGGGTCGAATACACCATTGGCGCTTACGAGTGGGCGCGGCAGCGTTGGCCCTGGTGTGCCTGCGTCGCGATGTGGGCGTTCCGCTACCCGGCCTCGACCTACAGCTATCACGACTATTACGCTTTCGTGACGACCGATTTCGAGCCTCTGGTGATCTACCTGGAAGTTCAGGCGTACACCCAAAAGCCCCCTGCTGATACGAGCCGCTGAAATCGGTGTCTGACGCCGATAAAAATTCACGTCTATGTTCGTAGTGGCGACTTTTGCTTCTGCTGCGTAAACAGCTACACCACGAACTCTATAACGGGAATTGCTGCATCGCATCTGGGCATTCCCCCCCCCACAAGTCAAAAGATGTGGTATAATAAGGGTGCTGTTCCACGCTCCATAGGCGATGTGGTGTGGATAGAACGGATCGCATAGAACATCAAGCTTGTCATCCCCCCCCAACGCGCGAACTGTCGCTGTTGCCCGACTCTGTGCTCCGATCCCTTCAGATTACGATGGGAACAGTCAAAGGGAGGTGTTCGATGGGTGCATCAGCCGGTTACTATCGGTTTCCGCTGTTGGTTCTGGTCTGGTTCTTCCTGCTTGGCTGTGGGCCGTCCAGTGGGAGGAACGGTCCAGTGCCTCCTGTTCCTTCGCCTCGAAACGCGCCTGGTCCGTCTGCTGCCGCTGTCACCTACTACGTCCGCCCCGACGGCGGCTCCGCCGACCAATGCACCGGCCTGGCGGACGCGCCCTATCCCGGCAGCGGGACGGGTCAGCCTTGCGCCTGGGATCATCCCTTCCGGCGCTTCAGCCCAGCGGCGAGGCGGGCGAGCCGGGCACGCTCCGCATCGTCGGCGGAGATACCCTCATCATCGCCTCCGGCAGCTACACCATGGGCTTGGGCGCTCCCGGCGCCGACCTCTGCTCATCCGATTATCCGTGGGACTGCTACATGCCGCCCATCCCCTCTGGCCCCGGCGCTGCCCACCCCACCCGCATCCTGGGCCAGGGTTGGGACAGCGGCTGCCCCGACCCGCCCGAACTGTGGGGCCGTGAGCGGGCGGCGATGGTCCTCAACCTGACCGACGTCAGCCACGTCGAGATCGCCTGCCTGGAGATCACCGACCACGCCGCCTGCGCCGACGGTCACCCGGTCGCTGGGCTGGCATGTGATCGGGACGTCTACTCCTACGGCGATTGGGCCGCCGATGGCCTCTACGCCGAGGACGCGGTCAGTGTCACGCTGCGCCACCTGAACATCCACGGCCTGGCCGAGGCCGGCGTGCGCGCTGGCCGGCTCACCGATTGGACCGTCGAGGATGTGCGCCTCGCGGCCAACGGGTTGATCGGCTGGGAGGGGGATATTGATGACGACGATGCCAACAGCGGCACCCTCGTCTTCCGCCGCTGGACGGTGGAGTGGAACGGCTGCGTCGAGACCTACCCCGGCGGCCAGCCGACCGGCTGCTGGGACGAGAATGTCGGCGGCTATGGCGACGGCGTCGGCACCGGCGAGACCGGCGGTCATTGGATCATCAAGGACTCGGCTTTCCTGCACAACACCTCCGACGGCCTCGACCTGCTCTACACCCGTGTGGCAGGGTCGCGGATCGAAATCCGCCGCACCATCGCTGAGGGGAACGCCGGCAACCAGATCAAGACGAACGGCCCTACCTGGATCGAGAACTCGATCATCGTCGGCAACTGTGGATATTTCGAGGGCCGCTCCTTCACCTATGCGGTGGGCCGCTGCCGGGCCTATGGGAACAGCCTGGCCCTCAACTTGCAGCCGGGCGACGGGGTCACCGTCACCAACAACACCCTCACCGGCGAGGGCGACTGCCTGGTGGAGGTGATCTGTGAGGGGAACTGCACAGGCGGCGAGGCGGTCCACATGCGCAACAACTTGTTCCTCGGCCAGACCGACCTGACCTCACCGGAGGAGAATACCTGTTGGGTGTATCAGGACAACTTTGCCACGGACCCGCTGGATGCGGATTATGCCATCATTCACAATGTCAAAGAGAACCCCTGCCCGGTCGGCCCTCACGACATCTGTCAGCCGCCTGGTTTGCTCAACGAGGCGATTGACGGGTTCGACGCTCACCTGCAAGCCGACAGCCTGGCCATAGACGCCGGCACCGCTGCCGGCGCGCCCCTCGACGACTTTGACGGTCATCACCGCGACGTCGCCCCCGACATCGGGGCCTATGAATACCTCGCTCTCAGCCCGCAGGCCTACCTGCCGCTGTTGTCTCGATCTCCTGCCGCTTCCGCGACGGCGCCCCAAGTGTCCGGATGTGACCTGTTCCCGGCCGACAATATCTGGAACAGGCCGGTGGACGGTCTGCCGGTGCACGACAACTCGGCCGCTTACGTCAACACCATCGGCGCCGCCGCTCACGTCCACGCCGACTTTGGCGCCGGCCTGTGGGAGGGCGGCCCCATCGGCATCCCCTACGTGGACGTGCCGGGGACGCAGCCGCCGGTGGACGTCGCCTTCGATTACGCCGGCGAGAGCGACCCCGGGCCGTACCCCATCCCGCCGGACGCACCCATCGAGGGCGGCCCCGCCTCGGATGGCGACCGGCACGTCCTGGTGGTGGAGCGGGATGGGTGCATCCTGTACGAGCTGTTCTATGCCTGGCCCCAGCCGGATGGGAGTTGGGAGGCCGGTTCGGGGGCGGTCTTTGACCTCGGCTCCCACGCCCTCCGCCCCGCCGGCTGGACCTCGGCCGACGCGGCCGGGCTGCCCATCCTGCCGGGGCTGGTGCGCTACGAGGAGGTCGCGGCAGGCGAGATCCGTCACGCGCTCCGTTTCACCGCCCCTCAGACCCAGGATGGATACGTCTGGCCGGCCCGGCACGAGGCCTCCAACCTCCAGGGAGATCAGTACCCGCCGATGGGCCAGCGCTTTCGCCTGCGGACCGATTTCGACCTCTCCACTTTCTCGCCCGAGGTTCAGGTCATCCTGCAGGCCCTCAAGACGTATGGCATGATGTTGGCCGACAATGGCTCCGCCTGGTACATCTCTGGTGCGCCTGACGAACGCTGGGACAACGACGCGCTGCACGAACTCCACCAGGTGCATGGCGCTGATTTCGAGGCGGTGGACGTCTCGGCGTTGATGGTGGGCCCGGATTCGGGGCAGGCGAGTCAATAGTTGCAATGTCACATTCAGTGTAGCAATGTTTCGGACACGGATTCACACAGATTTTCACGGACGAGAATCGCAGGTAGCTGTGTGCATCCGTGAAAATCCGGGGCCTGTTTTCTAATCTGACATTGTCAAGGTAGTCACGCGCAGGGCAGGTTCACGCGACTTGTATCTGGATTCAATCTGTGATAGAATAGGCACATACTAGAGAGAGCGCTGAGATGACCGATCAATCATTTTCCAACGGTTTGCAAGAGCTTGACGTGCTCCTCCTGGGGAGGAGCTATACCCGTTTGGGAAGGCGTTGATTGTAGATCGAGTCAATTTATCTGGTGCATAGAGCCTCCCCAAGCGGGAGGCTTTTTTATTCGGTCGTGCGCGCAGAAAGGAGCAAACAGCTATGAACAGCTATGATCCCCAGACTATCGAGGCTCGATGGCAGCGATGGTGGGCCGATACCCACCTCTATCGCACTCCGTCCCTGTCATCTGCCGATGCATCCACATTTTACTGCTTGGACTTTTTTCCCTATCCTTCCGGAGATGGCCTCAGCGTCGGGCACGGGCGCAACTATGTCCCGACCGATGTCATCTCGCGCTACTACCGCATGCGGGGGCGCGCCGTCCTGCACCCCATGGGCTGGGATGCCTTTGGCCTGCCGGCCGAAAACGAGGCCATCAAGAGAGGCATCCACCCGCGCGAGACGACGACCCGCTACGCGGCCAACTACCGCCGCCAGATGAACCTGTTGGGATGCTCCTACGATTGGGAGCGGGAGATCAACTCGAGCGCGCCCGACTTTTACCGCTGGACGCAGTGGTTCTTCTTGCTGCTGTACCGCCGGGGACTGGCCTACCGCGCCATAGGGCAGCAGTGGTGGTGTCCGGATTGCAAGACCGTCCTGGCCGATGAGCAGATCGAAGCGGGCGCCTGCTGGCGCTGCCACGGGCCGGTCCATAAGCGGGACCTGGAGCAGTGGTATTTTCGCATCACCGCCTATGCCGATGAACTGCTGTCCAGCCTGGAAACGTTGGACTGGCCGGAGCACATCCTGGCGATGCAGCGGAACTGGATCGGGCGCAGCGAGGGGATCGAGTTCGACATGGCGGTGGAGGAAGCGGACGGCTCCGAGGCGAGTTTCACCGTCTACACCACCCGGCCCGATACCATCTATGGCGTTACCTTTGCCGCGCTGGCCCCGGAGCATCCCTTGGTCCTCCGCATCACGACGCCGGACCGCCGGGCCGAGGTATCTGCCTACAGCGCGGAGGCTGCCCGGCGCAGCGAGTTGGAGCGTCTGCAGGCGGGACGGGACGGCGTCTTTACCGGCGCGTATGCGGTCAACCCGGTGAACGGGGTCCGCGTGCCGGTCTATGTGGCCGACTATGTGCTGACGAGCTATGGCGGCGGGGCGATCATGGCCGTGCCAGCCCACGACGGACGGGACTGGGACTTTGCCGCCCGGCACGGTATCCCGGCCCCGGTGGTCATCGCGCCGCCGGATTGGGATGGCAAGCCGCTGGCAGAGGCGTACACCGGGCCGGGAGTCATGGTCAACTCGGGATTATGGAATGGGCTGCCCTCGGAGGAGGCCAAGGGCCGCATCGCCGAGTGGATGGAGGCACAGGGGATAGCCCATCCAACGGTGCAATACCGCATGCGAGATTGGCTGATCTCGCGGCAGCGATACTGGGGCGCGCCGATTCCCATCCTGTACTGCGACGCGTGCGGCATCCAGCCAGTGCCGGAGGAGGACCTGCCGGTGGACCTGCCGCACATTGAGGCCTGGCTGCCGGGAGAGGATGGTCGCTCTCCCCTGGCCAACGTCCCCGAGTTCGTCCACGCCATTTGCCCCCGCTGCGGCGGCCCGGCCCGGCGCGAGACGGACACGATGGACGGGTTCGCCTGCTCGAGCTGGTACTTTTTGCGCTTTGTCAGCCCGGATTACGCGGATGGGCCCTTTGATCCGGCTCAATTGGCGGTGTGGGGGCCGCCGGACCTGTACGTGGGCGGCGCGGAGCACGCCGTGATGCACCTGCTGTATGCCCGCTTTTGGACCAAGGTGATGGCCGACGCTGGCCTGGTCCCCTTTCGAGAACCGTTCCCGGTGCTGCGCAGCCAGGGCGTGATGCACGCTCGTGATCCAGAGACGGACGAGGTGTGCCGTATGGCCAAGTCGGCCGGCAACGTCGTCACGCCCGACAGCGTCGCCGCGAGCTATGGCGCCGACGCGCTGCGCATCCACCTGCTGTTCGTGGCGCCCTTTGACTGCAACACCGTCTGGGAGGAGGAGGGGATCGTCGGGGCCCGGCGCTTTCTGAACCGCTTTTGGCGTCTGGCCCTCGAGGTCGCTGCCACCGAGCGGACTCCTGGCTCGCCGGCCGACGCCAATCTGCGCGGCACAGTCCACCGCACCATCGAGCGGGTCACGGCCGACGTGGAGGCGTTCAAGTTCAACACGGCTGTGGCCGGGCTGATGGAATGCCTGAACGAGATGGCGACCCACTCCCGCGTCCACGGCGTCACGGCCGGGCTGGTCGAGGCGGCCCGTGTTTTCGTCCTGCTGCTGGCCCCCTTTGCGCCCCACGTGGCCGAGGAGCTGTGGGAGCGGCTGGGCGAACCGTACAGCGTCCATCGGCAGCCGTGGCCGGTGTGGGATGAATCGCTGGCGGCAGAAGAGGCCATCACCCTGGTGGTCCAGGTGGACGGTAGACTGCGGGACAAGCTGACCGTGCCCGCCGCCATCGGCGAGGAGGAGGCCCGCCAGCAGGCACTGAGCTGTGAAGGGGTGCGCCGCCAGTTGGAGGATGAAGGCCGCCGTGTGACCCGGGTGGTCTACGTGCCGGGGCGGTTGGTCAACCTGGTGACGCAGGGCCCGGCTGCTTGACACCTGGCCCTCCCTGCGCTATCATACCAGCGCGATGTTCGAGCAACTCGATCTCTTTGCCGGGGTCACGCACTCCGAGCCGTATACCGTCAGCCAGCTCACCGGGCACATCCGGCGCCTGTTCGAGGACGACCCGGCGCTGCGAGACGTGTGGGTGGAGGGGGAGGTCTCCAATTTCAGCCGCGCCTCCTCCGGGCACTATTATTTCACCCTCAAGGATGCCGGCGCCCAGATCGCCGGCGTGATGTGGCGCAGCGTCGCTCAGGCGCAGGAGGATATGCCAGCAAGCGGCGATCTGGTGCTGGCCCACGGCTCAGTGGGAGTGTACGAGGCCGGGGGACGGTATCAGCTCTACGTGGACCGCTTCCAGTCGGCCGGCGTGGGCGACCTGTACCGCCAGTTCGAGCGGCTCAAGGCCCGCCTGGAGGCCGAGGGGCTGTTCGACGAGGCACGCAAACGGCCGCTGCCCCTCTTTCCCCGCTGCATCGGCGTCGTCACCTCGCCGGCCGCGGCCGCGCTGCGCGACGTCGTCAACGTGCTGAGCCGGCGCTACCCCCTGGCAGAGCTGCTGCTTGCCCCCTGCCAGGTCCAGGGGGAGACGGCGCCGCCCCAGATCGTGGCGGCGCTGGAGGCGCTCAACCGGCAGGCGGGCGTGGACGTCATCCTCGTGGTCCGGGGCGGCGGCAGCCTGGAGGACTTGTGGGCTTTCAACGATGAGCGGGTGGCGCGGGCGGTGGCCGATTCCCGCCTTCCGGTCGTCTGCGGTGTGGGGCACGAGACCGACTTTAGCCTGGCCGATTTCGCGGCCGACGTGCGGGCCCCCACCCCCTCGGCCGCCGCTGAACTGGTCGCGCCGGACCGGGCCGACCTGAGCGCGCAGGTGGCGGGACTATTGGCCGCGCAGGTGGCGGCGCTGCGAGGGAGCGTGACCCGGCGGCGCTGGCGGCTGGCCGAACAGGCCCGGGCGCTCAAGCACCTTTCGCCGATGGTGCGGTTGGCCCAGGCCCGCCAGCGGGTGGACGATCTGCTCGCCCACGCCCAGGCGGCGGTGCGGCACGACCTGGCCCTGCGCCGGGAGCGGCTGGGTGGATTGGACGGGCGGCTGGCGGGGGTCAGCCCACTGGCGACGTTGGAGCGGGGATACGCCATCCTGCGCCATCGGGAGACGCGGGCGGTGGTCTGTTCGGTGAACCATGTCGCGCCGGGGGCCAGACTGGACGTTCAGGTGGCGGATGGTGAATTCGAGGCGCAGGTTACGACCTGTGGCGAAAGCTGAGATACCGTGATTGATTGGATGGGATTGGCCTTTAACAGCCTGTGGGTGGTGGGCGCGGCGGTGATCCTGGCGGCGCTCAGTTTTCAGCAGTACGAGGCTCGGCAGCGAGGCGAGCGGCTGCGGGAGCGGCTGAGCGGGCCGGATTTCCAGCTCTGGCTCTCGGTGGGACTGCTTCTCGTCAGCCTGGGCTTGACCCTGATTGGGCCGCGCTGGTACGAGCGGGTGCTGTGGGGCCTGCTGTCCGGGATGAGCGCCTGGCAAGCGTGGACGGCCTGGCGGGAACGGCAGGACGCGCATGAGCAGGATTGACGGGTCGAGGCAAATCGTGCCATGCTCAAGCGTGTAGGTACTCGTCTGGGCCTGATTCTACTGATCGCCGACCTGCTGCTCACGGTCCTGGCTCTCCACCTGGCCAAGCTGCTGCGGTTGACGCTGCCCATCGGCGTCTACCTGGACGAGCCGCTGGCCTTTGGGCCCTGGTTCTACCTGCTGGTGCCGACCATCTGGGCGCTGGCCTTTCTCAGCTTGCGGGTCTACGATCCAGGCCGGGCGCTGCGCTACCTCGACGACGTGCAGGCCACGTGGAGCGCGGTCACGTGGGCCACCCTCGTCTTTGCTGGCGTGGCCTATCTCTTCTTTCGCGAGTTCTCTCGCCTGCTCTTTTTCTACTTTTACCTGCTCGACCTGGCCTTTTTGCTCGGCTGGCGGGCGGTTCTGCGCTGGCTGCTCCGGCTGGGATTGGGCCGTCGTCTGGGCGAGCCGCGCCGGGTGCTCGTCGTCGGAGCGGGGACGGTAGGGCAGGAGCTGGCCCGGGCTGTGCATTCCTATCGCTGGACGGGGCTGGAGATGGTCGGTTACGTGGACGACGACGAGGCCAAGGGGGGGAAAACCTACGCCGGCAGCCCGGTGTTGGGAACGCTGGCAGAGATCGGGACGGTCGTCGCTGACCTGTCCGTAGACGAGGTGCTGCTCGCTCTGCCGACCCGCGCCCAGGAACAGGCCCGCCGGCTGGTGCTGGCGCTGCAGGCCCTGCCGGTCAACGTGCGGGTGGTCCCGGACGTGTTCGACCTGGTCTTTATCCGGGCCTCGGTGGAAGAGTTCGCCGGCATCCCCTTGATCGGCCTGCGCGAACCGGCCATCGAGGGACCTGATCGGGTCATCAAGCGCTGGTTCGACCTGCTGGTAGGCGGGTTGGTGCTGGTGCTGCTCTCGCCGTTGATGTTGGTGGCGGGACTGGCGGTGCGACTCGATTCGCCCGGCCCGGTCATCCTGCGCCAGCAGCGCATCGGCGAGGGGGGACGCCCCTTCTGGATGCTCAAGTTTCGCACCATGGTCGTGGGGGCCGAGACGGAGGAGCAGGAATTGGCGCAAGGGGCGAGCGACGGCCCCCCTGTCTTTCTCAAACGAGCCGACGATCCCCGCATCACCGGCGTGGGGCGCGTCCTGCGCCGCTTTAGCATTGACGAACTGCCGCAGCTCATCAACGTGCTCAAGGGGGATATGAGCCTGGTGGGCCCCCGGCCCGAGCTGCCCTGGCTGGTCGAGACGTACCGCTTGGAGCACCGGCGGCGCTTCGCCGTCCCCCAGGGCATGACCGGCTGGTGGCAGGTCAACGGGCGCAGCGACCGGGCCGATTACGCCCTGCGCATCGAGGACGACCTGTACTATATCCGCAACTGGTCGGTCTGGCTCGACCTGCGCATCCTGTGGATGACCGTGGGTGCGGTGGTGCGGGGCGAGGGGGCGTATTGAGGATGGCTTCGTCGGATGGTCGGCGCTCCCAGGCCGCCCGCCGACGCCATGATTGGCGGTTCTGGCTGGGTGGGGCGGTCAGTGTGGGGATCGTGGCCTGGCTCGTGCGCGAGTTGGACTGGCGGCAGGTGGGCCGGGCCTTGGGGGACGCCCAGCCCGGCTGGATGGCCCTGGCCCTGGCGACGGTCCTGTTGACGATCGGCGCGCGCGTGCTCCGTTGGTGGGGACTGCTGCTGCCCCAACGCTTCTGCCTGGGCCCACTCCTGACGGCGCTGCTGGCGGGGCAGGTTGCCAACTATATGATTTTCTCCCAACTGGACGTGGTGGTGCGGGCGGCGGCGCTGGGCCCGGGCAACAGGGCGCGTGGGATGGGCGCGGTGGCCTTGGAAAAGCTGTGGGACGTGGCCGTGCTGCTCGGCCTGATGGGAGTGCTCTCGGTCACACTGACGCTGCCGGATTGGCTGGCCCTCCCGGCCCGTCTAGTGGCGCTGATCGGGAGCGCGGCATGGCTCTTGCTGCTCGTCGTGCTCTTGCTGAAGGATCGCCTGCCGCCAGCGCTCGCTCGACAGCGGTTCGTGTCGGCGCTGCTGGATAGCTTGGAGGGGGGCGTCCGCTGGCACGGCCTGTGGTGGGGCCTGGGCAGTTCCCTCGCCGTCTGGGGCCTGGGCGCAGCGACGAACTATTGTGTGCTGCGGGGGTTCGACCTGCCCCTGGGTTCGCTGCTGGCGGTCTCGCTGCTGCTGTTAGCGAGCTTGCAAGTCGGCATCCTGCTGCCGTCGCTGCCCGGCAGCGTGGGCGTGTTCGAGGGCATCTGCATCGCCGTGCTGAGCCTGTTCGACGTGGGGCAGGAGCAGGGGCTGGCGGTCGGACTGGCGCTCCACGCCGTGGTTTTCGGGCCGCCACTGCTGCTGGGCGGCGTCTTGATGGCCCTGACCGGTTACCGCCTCGCCGGATCGCAGCCTCCGGCGGAACAGACGCCCCATCCCAGCTTCCCCCCTGAAGAGATGGGCGCGCCGACATCCATCTCTGTCATCGTCCCGGTCTATAACGGGGCCGAGACGCTGCCGGCCTGCCTCGGCGCGCTGCAAGCCCAGACCTATCCGGCCGACCGGTACGAAGTGATCGTGGTGGACGACGGCTCCACCGACGCCACGGCCGATGTGGCCCGGGGATTTGGCGTGCAGGTCATCTCGCAGCCGAACGCCGGCCCGGCGGCGGCGCGGAACCGGGGCGCCCGGGCGGCTCGGGGAGACGTGCTGCTCTTTACCGACGCCGACTGCGCCCCCACCGCCGATTGGATCGCCCGCATGGCGGCCCCCTTTGCCGACCCGACCGTTGCGGGGGTGAAAGGCGTCTACCGCACCCGGCAGCGGGAATGGGTGGCCCGCTTCGTGCAAGCCGAGTACGAGGACAAGTACGACCGCATGCGCGGCCTGGAGCGGATTGATTTCGTGGACACCTATTCGGCTGGCTACCGGCGGGACCTGTTCCTCGCCGCCGGGGGATTCGATGATTCCTTCCCCACCGCGTCGGTAGAGGACCAAGAGTTCTCCTTTGGGCTGGCGGAGGCGGGGCACAAGTTGGTCTTGGCGCCGCAGGCCCAGGTGTTTCACCTCCACGATCGCACGCTGGGCGAGTACGTCCGTCGCAAGTTTGGGATCGGCTACTGGAAGGTCAAGGCCATGCGGGAGCATCCGGGCAAGCTGGTCCGTGACTCGCACACTCCCCAGGTGCTCAAGCTGCAGATGGGGTTGGCGGCGCTGGGAGGTGTGCTGCTGCTGGGCGGCGTTTGGGACCGACGGTGGGCCTGGTCGGGGGTGGCGGCGTGGCTGGCGCTGGCGGCGAGCGGCCTGCCATTCATCCTCAAGCTGCTGCGGCGTGATCCGCCCGTGGCCCTGATCGCGCCGCTGATGCTCTTTGTGCGGGCCTGGGCGTTGGGGTTGGGGTTCCTGGTCGGCCTGGCGCGGCTGATGGGGCGGAGATGAGCGTTCTCAACTCCCGGATACGGCCTCTCGCGGATGAGTCTGAATGGGCCATCGGGCTGGCGGTCATCTTGCTGTTGTTGGTCTACCTGGCGACGATGGCGCCGACCATCACGTGGGCGCACCACGGAGCCGACAGCGGCGACTTGGCGACGGCCGTGGCGTTGGGCCGCATTCCCCATCCCCCCGGCTGTCCCACCTACTTGCTACTGGGCGAGCTGTTCATCCATTGGCCGGGAGGGGAGCCGGCCTGGCGCTTGAACCTGATGTCGGCGGTGATGGCGGCGGGAGGAGCGGCTCTCGCGGCGGCGGCGCTCTGCGCCCTGCCAGGGGAGGCCGTCGGACCGCTGCCGGCCCTGGTCGCGGCGCTCGGCCTGGGGCTGGCCCCGCTGTTCTGGTCGCAGGCCCTCATCGCTGAGGTCTACGCACCGGCGGCCTTTTTCGTCGGCCTGGTGCTCTACCTCGCTGTTCGGGGGGGGATGGGGGG